>CBDDRH010000078.1:0-24407 GCA_965233025.1 uncultured bacterium | reverse complement strand
AGCCTGTGATCCGACCAGGGCTTGGCACGAACCGGAGCCTGTCGTGGTGCGTGAACCTGTCATGCCTGCCACATCATCGAAGCCTTGGTGGGCACAGCCCATCCGTTTCGCAAGGGGGGTCGGCCCGAAGCGAACATCGTTCCTCCAACGATTCGGGATCGAGACGGTTGAGGATGCCCTTTGGACTCTGCCTTGGCGCTATGAGGATCGTTCGGTCATGACCCCGATCGGGCAACTCGTGCCGGGTGTGCAGGCCTCAATCTGCGGCACAATCGTCCGAAGCGAGGCAAAGCGCGCCCGCAGTCGCCGCCTCGCCATTCTCGACATTGTGGTGGAAGATTCAACAGGGCGTCTCCAGGCGGTGTTCTTTAACCAGCCGTTTCTCGAATCACTCTTCACCGTTGGAACGAGCGTGATGCTGACCGGGCGGGTGGTGGCCGGCGCGCAAGGGTGGGTGGCGATGAGGATGGAGGTTGCGCAGTACGAAGTAGTGGGCGCGGAATCCGAAGCACCGCTGCACGTGGGGCGTATCGTTCCGGTGTACCACGAAACCAAGGGGTGGACCTCCCGGCAGATGCGCGTGTTCATGAAAGGCTTATTGGATGAGCATGCCGCTGAGGCGCAGGAAGTGTTACCGGTTCCGCTTCGCGCCCGCTATCGATTGCTGCCCATTCAACAAGCCATTCAGGATGTGCATTTCCCTCAGCCGGGGACGAATGAGGGACAGCTCGATCGAGGCCTCACGCCGGCGCGCCGTCGCTTGGCGTTCGAGGAGCTGTTCGTGCTCCAACTTGCATTGGCCTCGCGGCAACGAGTCATGAAGGAAGAGGTGAAGCACGTGTCGTTCAATCCGAAGACGCCGCTCCTCGGCAAGCTGGATCGCGCGCTGCCCTTTCAGTTAACCGCGGCGCAAGAGCGGGTGATTCGCGAGATTTTGTCGGACATGACGTCGCGTAAACCAATGAACCGTTTGGTGCAGGGCGATGTCGGGTGCGGCAAAACCATCGTGGCGGCACAAGCGATGGTGTTGGCCTGCGGATCGGGCTACCAGGCAGCGCTGATGGCGCCGACGGAAATCCTTGCCGAGCAACACTATCGGACGATGAAGAGGCTCCTGGAACCACTCGGGCTTTCCGTGGTGCTCGTGAGTGGTGGTGGACGTGCGACAGCGCGTAAAGTCGTTCGCGCGCAAGTGGCGTCCGGGGCCGCGCAGGTCGTCATCGGGACCCATGCAGTCATCCAGTAAGGCGTCACCTTCGCGAAGCTTGGACTGGCCGTGGTGGATGAGCAACATCGATTCGGTGTTCTCCAACGGAAGACCCTCATCGAAAAAGGGTACAAGCCTGATGTGCTGGTGTTGACCGCAACACCGATCCCTCGCACGCTGGCCATGACGGTGTATGGGGATCTGGATGTATCGGTGATCGACCAGATGCCCCCGGGGCGAAAGCCGGTGCGCACGTTTCTCTTGAGCGACAGCCAGCGGGGACGGGCCTATCAGATTCTACGCGACGAATTGCGGAGCGGCCGGCAGGCCTACGTGGTATACCCTCTCGTCGAGGAATCGGAGAAGACGGATCTACAAGCGGCCATGCAAGGCGCTGAGCAGCTGCAAGCAGATGAGTTGGCCGGGTTTCGCGTCGGGCTCGTGCATGGCCGGATGAAGTCGGAGGAGAAAGAGCAGGTCATGGAGGCGTATAAAAAAGGGGAGATCCAAGTCCTGGTCTCGACGACAGTGGTGGAGGTCGGGGTTGATGTATCCAATGCCACGGTCATGATGATTGAGCATGCCGAGCGGTTCGGGTTGGCGCAGTTGCATCAATTGCGTGGCCGCGTCGGGCGAAGCGAGCGTCAGTCCTATTGTCTGTTGATGGCTTCGGGCGGCGTGCTGTTTCGATCGGCGAAGCCCAAGGCGGCCGGAGAACCGCCATCGGCTGCTCGGGAGCGGCTGGACGCACTGGTACGATCGACCGATGGGTTTGTGATTGCCGAGGAAGATCTCCGTATTCGCGGGCCCGGCGAGTTTTTTGGGTTCCGGCAGTGGGGCATGCCGGAGTTTCGCGCTGCGAATCTGGTGCGGGATGCGGATATACTTCAGCAGGCGCGGCAGGAGGCGTTTGCATTGTTGAAGCAGGACCCGCAGCTCAAGGCCCCGATGCACCGCGCTTTGCGAGAGACGATGTTGCGACGGTGGGAAGCAAAGTTGGAATTGGGGTCGGTGAGTTAACAACAGGCGAGGAGCACGAGGCTGAGGCTAGAGGCGGAAGAGATTTCTTTCAGCCTTCAGCCTCTAGCCAGGAGTTCTTGTGGGCTTACTACAGCGACTCAAGCATGACTTGAAGGCGGGGTTGGTGACGTTGCGTCTAGGCACGGCGCAGGCGGCAAACCGTGCCTTGGAAGAAACGGAACTGCTGCGGGTCCGGCTCGAAATCCGCAAGCTCGACCAGCAATTGGAAGAACACTATCGCGACGTTGGGGAACGGGCCGTCAGTCTGCGCGAGGCCGGAGAACCGGCCGAACGGATCCTGTACGATACGGAAATCACCCGTCTTGTAAAAGAAATTCAGCAGTTCAAGGATGATCGAGAAAAGCTTGAGTTGGACATGGCCGAGATTCGAGAGCACGAATGACGCTCGACCGAACGCAGCCGTTGCGTCTTGCCGGTGTCGATATCGGGACGCTCACCTGCCGACTTCTCATCGCAGATGTACCAGCCGATGGACGGTTGACCGAATTGCGGTCGGAGCGGCGGATTCTTCGGCTAGGCGAAGGAGTCGATCAGACCAAGCAGCTAAGTGTGGAGGCGATGGATCGAGTGATTCAGTGCCTCAGGGAATGGCAGGAGATTATCGATGCCGCTCATGTCCATGCTACGGCGGCCGTCGCGACAAGCGCCGTGCGTGATGCAGCAAACCGTGACGAGTTTCTCAATCGCGTGAAACTCGAGGCGGGGTTCGAGGTCGAATTAATCTCCGGAGAAGAAGAGGCAAGGCGGACATTGTTAGGCATTCGCTCCGGCCTGCCCCATCACGTGACGGACGTGCTAGCTCTAGATATCGGCGGCGGCAGCACCGAGTTCATTCTGGATAGGCCAGGTCATCAGGCCCTCGTGCGATCGATCGATATTGGCGTCGTCCGGCTCTGTGAGCGCCTCCTTCATCATGATCCGCCGGCCAACGACGAAGTGCGCGACGCGCGCGAGTGGGTTGCGAAAGAAACGAGCGCAGCTGTTGCCGACATGGGTAATTATCAGACGGCAACCTTTGTCGGCACGGCGGGAACCATAACAAGCCTTGCCGCCATGGCCCAGAAACTTCCCACCTACGAACCGGCCAGAATCCACAACTACAGACTACAACTCGACACGATTCAAGAACTCGAACAGACACTCTTGCACCGCAAGAAAACCGATCGAGTTGGTCTACCTGGTTTAGAGAAGGGCCGCGAAGAAGTCATAGTGGCCGGCGCCATCATCATCCGGACGATCATGGAGACGTTGGGGACGTCGAGTGTTCTTGTCAGCGATCTGAGTTTGCGAGAAGGAGTGCTGATTGAACTGGCGAAGCGGACGCTACATCGGCTATAGCTAGATCTAATGGCTAACCTTGAACGGCGTGACAGGGTACTTGGCTGTTCCTTCCTCATCCTTCCTGGGCCGCACGTTGCGCGAGCACAAAGGGCAGCTGGTTGCCTGCTAGTCACTATGGTAGGAAACGAACCCCGGTTGCTCCGGATCGGGGAGTCTTGTACACTTTGCTCAGAAAGCTACTGAGGAGTGCTGCACAATGCAAGGCCCAGACGACAATGTTGAAGAGGCGCGGATCGTTGATAACTTGCGCCGCACTATCGAACTGACTGAACTCGGCCTGGCCTTGCGTCGGTCGGTGGTGCAGCAAGGTTCCCTCGTTGGCGATGCCATGACCCAGGTCATGCGCGAGATCCGGCGCGCGAAAGAGCAGGCATGGCAGCAGAGTCCTTCCTAGTTCAGGCGCTTTCCACCCTCATCGCTGAATTCAATCGACGCGGTCTTCACTATGCCTTAGCCGGGGGTTGGGCCTACAGCGCGCTTGTTGAGCCACGGGCCACGACGGACATCGATCTGCTAATGCTCATCGAACAGCCTACCCGTGAAGGCATCCAATCCCTGTTCTCATCCCAGTTCGACTCGACCGTGGTCCATCCTGCTCCCATGGTGTTCCAAGGGATTTCGATTTGGCGCGCGGTGGGTATTCGCGGTGGTCATGATGTGGTGGTTGATCTCTTGCTGGCGGACTCAGATTATCTTAAGACGGCGCTCTCCCGTCGGCGAGTGGTTGTTTTCGGTGAACTCAACGTACCGATTCTTGCGATAGAAGATTTGATTGTGCTGAAGACTCTGGCAGGTCGCCTTCAAGATCAAGCAGATCTCGAAAAGATTCGGGCTCGACAGGATGAACTTCATGTGGACTGGAGCTATGTTGATGGGTGGAAAATTAAGCTCGATCTTCGTGAGAAGTAAATAGGAAATGAACGAGGACATTCAACTCTTCCGAACTGAGCAGTCCCACCTGATACATTGACCGAGCTTCAATTCGATCATTCTTTCTTACCCTTGAGGGCCTTCTTCTTCCTCAGCTTCCCTCAGAGGGAGCAGTGAAGGACGTTTTGCCTGCTTCCTCGCATCCCCTGCCCGGTTGTGTTTCTGATGCACGAGGCATATATTCATTACTACTCAGGTTATACGAGGACTCGGGTAAAATCGTCTCTTCTGCAGAATGAGGAGGTGGTGTATGAGAAAGGTCCTTGTACTCGTTGCGGTACTCGCGCTCGATGCCGACTCGTCGATGGCCGCGGCACTCTTTGATGAGCGTGCCAAGAAATTTACCGCTGGGTACGAATTCCTGAAACAACAAAAGTACCAAGAAGCACGCACGGCCTTTGAGTCTGGTCTCCAACAATATCCGACGAACGCCCTGGCCCACTTCTATCTCGGTGATGCCTGTCGTGGTCTGAAAGACTGGGCCTGTGCCGATGAGCATTACGAGACCTCGCTAGAGCTTGACGCGAAATCTTCGGTCGCCGGTTTGGCCAAACAACGGGGACGCAAGGCCAAAGTGTGGCGCTTGCTGGACGAAGGGAAGCAGGCCATCAACCAGCCGAATGCCTCACCCAAACAGGTCGCTCAGGCCGAGGACACCCTGGAAATTGCGAAGAAGCTAGGTCTCGACGACGAACAACAGGCCGTCTACCAACAGTTGCAAGAGAAAATTCGGCAGAGGCACAAAGTGAATCACGTCAACCCGCCGTTGGCCAAGCAGGACGAACGGTTGATGGTGCTGGTGCCGGCGGGAGAGTTTACGATGGGGAGTGCGAAGGGGGATGCAGATGAGCAGCCGGTGCGCCAAGTCTATCTGGACGCCTTTTATATGGATAAACATCAACTGTCGGTGAGGGAATATGCGAAGTTCTTGGAAGCCACGTCCCACGTTGCACCGCCGGACTGGGAAATTATGAGCAAATCAATGCATCAGAAGCGTCCGGTCATCAACGTGGATTGGGCGGATGCGGATGCGTACTGCAAATGGGCCAACAAGCGCCTGCCGACAGAGGCGGAGTGGGAGAAGGCGGCGCGAGGGACGGATGGCCGAATCTATCCCTGGGGGAATGAGCTTCCGACTCAGTTTCACGCAAACATGAAGAAAGAAGTCTGGAACAACCACGTGGTCTTAACGCCGGTGGGGATGTTTGAAGATGGCAAGAGTCCCTACGGTATCTATGACATGGCCGGGAATGTCTGGGAATGGGTCAGCGATTGGTATGCTTCGAACTACTATGCGACCGGTTCAGTGCGGAATCCGATAGGACCGCCGCGAGGCGACTACAAAGTGGTTCGTGGCGGCTCTTGGGGGAGTGGTCCGAAAGATCTTCGCTCCACGGATCGGGAGATTCATTTGCCGTCGTTCCAGGGGTTCGGCACCGGGTTTCGGTGTGCGAAGACTCCGTAGCTCTTGGAGTTTTGAAACTTGATTCTGCCTCAGAAAGGCTCTGAGGCCACTGCGTTATCCCCTTACCCCCTTTATCCCTTTACCCCTCACTTCTGCGAATACCATCGATAGCCCTTGTTCTCCGAGAAACTGGCTTTCGGGGCTCCACCGGGCTTTTCCAATAGCAAGACTTTGAAATCGATGAGGCCGAACCAGGCTGGATCTGTCACGTCGTGATAGTGGCAGCCATGGAGTTTCGAAAGCATGTCGCCTAAAGCCTGCTGCAGTTCCTTCTCTGTGTAGACTCGCACGGTGAAAGGCTTGTTCATGACCTGGCAGAACCGTTGAATGGTATAGACCGCGCCGGTGCAAAGCACTTTGCTGTCCGGCTTAATGGCGAGGAATTGGGGCAGCGAGAGATAGCGCTCTTGAAAGCCGAGCCAGCGAGTTGCTTGGCGCAGGTGGCTGTACTGGACTTCGTACTCCGTGTGGCCCGGCAGTTTGACCGGCGCCGGCCAGCCTTCTTCGATTCCGAATTCAGTGAGGAATGCTCTGCCGCCCGGCTTCAACACCCGCCACAGTTCTGCCACGAATCGAAAGGGGCCGAGGTTGAAGATCACGTCCTCGGGCAGGTCCGTGCCCAGCGGCAGCCGTACACGTCTGATCCAATCCAGCGCTTCCTGATGCTGTGGCGTGCCGCCCTTCCCATTGAGGAGTTCTTTCCTGGTCAATTTTACTGGTGTCATGTCGGCCATATTCTCGTTGTCGATGACGAGATCGACGGAGCTGTCTTTAAAGGGCAGCCATTCGCCGTTGGCGCGGGTGCCAATGCCGCCCCAGCCTCCGGCCTTGGCGCGAGTGACTTGCAGAGACAGGAAAGGCTGGGTGATGTCGAGGGAGATATATCGAATGGTCTGTTTTTCAAAGGGCAAGAGTTCCTTGCCCAACTCACGGGCGAGGTATCCGAGTCCGCCGCCCACTTCCACGATGACGCGGGGTTTTGGCGTGAACCAGCCCAGCTTCCTCAATTGACGCAGGAGCAGCCGGCCATAGGTCAAGCCGTTGAGCGTGTCGTTCGGTTCTCGGAAGAGATGTGAGACGGTGGTTTCGATCAGGTCGAAGTGGCCGTCGTCTTTGCCGCCGTCGGTCAGCTCGTGGTGATGAA
Source organism: uncultured bacterium (assembly GCA_965233025.1). Taxonomy (GTDB): domain Bacteria; phylum Nitrospirota; class Nitrospiria; order Nitrospirales; family Nitrospiraceae; genus Palsa-1315. The sequence goes on along the minus strand of CBDDRH010000078.1, from coordinate 17,279 downwards.
AGTCTTCAAGATGTTTTTCTCCTTCGAACCCGTCCTGTCCTGACCAGCCTTCTCTGATTTGCTGGAGGAGCAGGTCCCACTTGGCCTTGTGGCGATGGCCGCCCGGGGGCTCTGTGCCGTAGTAGCAGAGAGAGTAAGTGGGCAGAGCCCAATGTTCCAAGTGCCATTGTCCCGGTTGTCCGTCCGGTCCGCAAACCCGTGTCCCGTATTTTTCCACCAGCGCACCCACTGCCGTGTGGCCGTTCATCGCCTGTAACATCTCCAGGCCGGTGTGATTCAGTCGTATAATCGGCAGGTTGTCGTCGAGGGGGGCGAACCACCACTCATCGTCGGTGTGTTGATATGCGACAAGATCGGGGATATGCCAGGCCAGGAGCGCGCGCGTCTCTCCTGTCAGTGCGAGCGGTTCATGGACAACGACGGCTGGTTTCATGGTGGGCAAACAATGTTGAGCGCCGCAGCCTACACGACGGGCTGGGATTCTCGCAAGGCCTCAAGAAGCGTGAAGCGTTTCTCGTGAAGCGTCGTTCGCGAATGACGAGGGACGAGAAACGAACGACGAGTTTTATAGCTGGGAGGGGAATGTAGCCACATCGGTTACTGTAACGACGCCGTACATGATGGGATGGATGCGGCAGAGATAGGGGTAGTGACCGGGAGCCAACCCTGGAAGTGTAAAGCTGTGGTTCGACAGGACAATCCCGGAATCGAATGCGCAGGCGGTTCCACTTTCCAAACAGCTTAAGTGGGTGATCGTGTGTTCGGTGGCTGTGGGGTTGTCCCATCTGATGGGGGCGCCGCTAGATACGGTGGCTGACTTGGGGACGAAATAGGGTGATCCGCTATCGATGATGATGGCAGTGTACGGCGGTGTGGCAACGGCTGGCCAAGCTGCGAAGAGTCCCAGCGATATGAGGGCGATGATCATCCGTGTCTTCATGGTCGTTCTTGTCCGCCGCGTCCATTTTACCATGTCGGTTCGTGGGAGAAGTGGTGTCAACCCAACAAGATTCTTGGCCTTCCCTCTTGACCTCGTGGCCTGTTTATAGGATTCTCTCATCCGTTGGACGTTAACCCGGGAAGTCGGTGCGGCAGGCCGACACTGACCTCCCTCTTTGCCCCTCCAGACTGGTCTCTAATGCGCGTAGGGTGATAGACAGGGTCAGGGCTGACGGGGTGAGAAGAGAGAGCTTTTGTCATCTTGAAAGAGGTTGTAGAAGTGTGAGTTGCAAGATCTTATAAGTTGTGCTAGATGGAGGTCACGTCAGACATCCATGGATGAGGGAGGAGAATATCGATGGCGAAGAACAAGAAGAAGGCGGCGAAGAAGAAATCTGTGAAGGCGAAAGCCAAAGCCAAGCCCGGAGCAAAGAAGGCAGCCAAGAAATCCGCTAGAAAGAAGGTTGCCAAGAAAACTGTCAAGAAGGTCGCCAAGAAACCGGCTGCTAAGAAACCTGTCAAGAAAGCTCCCAAGAAGACTGCCAAGAAACCGAGCGCTGCTGTATCCAAGGCGGGTCAGAAGAAACCTGCGATGATGAAGAGTGCAGCCGCGACGTCTAAACCGGCGTCTCCAGCCTTCGACAAGAAATCTGTGAAGCCATTCGTGAGTGAGGAGCATCAGAAGCCCTTGTTATCGCAGCCGATGGGGTCGTCGATGCCGAAAGATTCCGATCTCGACGAGGAACTGGGCGAGGACGATGTAGATATCGCCGTTGAGGTCGATGAGGATGTGGAGGAGGAACTCACGCTTGATGGGGAAGATGAAGACACTGATTTCCCAGAAAAACGAGAAAGCCTGTTAGACGACACAGACGATTACCACACCCACTGACGCTCGCATGTGATGCCTATTCTGGACGACTCGTCTGAGTCGTCCGGCGAGATGACGTTATGAGTCTACTCCGGTGCCCCGGTGTTCGTTCCACATGTGTCTCCTGCTCCTGCTTAACCCTCATCATTCACGAATGCTTCTACTGCAACCGCCGATACACCGCTGCGAGAAGCCTGATGGCGGGCGGGCTCGCCGTTCGGTCGGTCGACATACTGTTTAAGTATGCTTCCCTCCCTCGCGGCTCCGCGCGCCCGTCTCGCTTGGAGTCTCGGCGGTTTCGTCACGAACCCTCGTGAATGATGGGGGTTAATTCTCCGCGATGAATTTCCAATGAGTCATTTTTTGTTCGTGGCCGGGGCCTTGCGAGAGCGCACCTCGGAGGAAAGTGCCGAGCTGCAACTTGGGCATGGGCTCTGGGGACTTTGCACTGAGCTGATACGGACAAATCTCCAAACCTACCTTGATGATAAATCCTGTGGTCTCGTGTATGTGCTGAAGGCTGGGCTCTGCGCCGAGTTTCAGATCGTGCTACCCGTGTTGGACTTCTCCGCCTTGGATGCGTTCCTCAGGGATGAGCTGAGAGCCGAAGCCAGATTCGGCTTTGTGCGAATCGACGGGGTACGCCGATTGGCCTGTTCGTCTGCTGCGAGTCAAGCGTTGTTGCTCAATGTGTTGCAGATTGCCGATCAGGCAGAACTCACGCGGCGATTGAGGCTGGGCATGCATCGGTTGACGCAAGCGGAGTATGACGCAATCATGCAGGGAATCACGGGAGAAGTACCATAGCAGGATGCTCAAAAAGGCCGTTCAGCAAGGCCGCAGCGAGTGAAGGACCGAGGCGTACCCTTTGGGTACGTTGAGGTTCTGAACGATGCGAGAACGCCGCTGACGGACTTTTTCAGCATCCTGCTAGATTCGTTGGCCTGTCATGAGTAAATACGCCTCGTCGATTGTGGCCACTTCCTTCACCGTCACATTGAGCTGAAGTCCCAATTCATTCAGATTCCACCGTGCGTCATGCATCTGTCCGTGTGGAACCAACACGGTGCGATAGCCTTCTCGCGCGGCGGCACGAATTTTATCCGGGATGCTGCCTACCGGGCCGATCTGTCCATCCGGTTCAATCGTTCCGGTCAGGGCAATACCCCGCTGAATGTGCTCCCCTTTAAACATGGCAATGAATCCCACGGCCATCGCCGCACCGGCGCTTGGTCCGTCGCTGCCTGTGGGTCGATAGGCCACACCCTGCACAGAGACCGTCCCACTATGCTGAACCAAGGGCGTGTGCTCGACCGCATAGGCAAAGGCCTGAGCCATGGAGCCCAAATGGTCATTTCCCAGTCGCACGCCGGCAAGGACCCATCGCAGTTGAACGGGGTTCGGTTCCGGTTGCTTATCCCACCATATCATCAGGATTTCAAACACACCGAGATTGTTTTGCCGAATGGCTGCCAGGACCGGGATCTCAATGATATTGTCTGCCGAAACCGAGACGGGAATTCCACAAAGGAGAGTGGCAATCAGGACGATATTGGCAAGGTGGCGTAGCATCGTGGGCTCCTAGTAGGCTGGTTGCTCTGGTGTGTTTGGTTTGTCTCGTTTATTTGGTTGAACCAGATGAACCAGACAAACCACACACGGTGTCGGTCGGTGATACGTTCGCTCGCGAAAGTGTATCAAATCCGTTTGAGCAGTATAGAAATTTGTCAGTCTTTGCCTTGCGTTGGACCATGACATTCCGTATAAGGGCGTGGATGATGAGTCGGGTATTTGTTTGGATCATGCTGGGAGGGTTGGCGTTTCTTTGTCTGCCGCTCGGAGCCGTTGCTTCGAACTGTCAGGTGGAGTCGATTGCTTCCGGGCCGGGAGTGGCGTTGACGCGCCATCTGAGTGCCGGCTGCACGGAGCAAGAGCGAGAGGCAAGAGCGGTGGATGCCGCGCAGCTGATGCAAGCATTCAAGGAAGGGAAGGGCATTGATCTCTCGGGAGTGATTATTCGCGGCGACCTTTCTTTCGATATGTTGCCGGTGAGTCCGTTGCCTCCCGGGCTTGAGGGGGTGAAGGAGCTGCAGGGACGCGAGGTGCGCGTGATTTCCGGCTCCGTCACGATCGTCGATTCGGTTGTGCGCGGAACGGTCAGGCATGGATCGCCACAAGGGTTTCTGGTGGTACGGGGGCCTGTGACGTTCAGCGGGACAACGTTTGAACAGCTGGTGGATTTCTCACGGGCTGCGTTTACCCAGCCGGTCACATTGTCAGGCGCGCGGTTTTTGCGGGAAGCCTATTTTGTGCAGGGGCGATTTCTGCGCGATCTGTTTGCTGAACACACGTCGTTCGGTCTGCATACGAGATTCCACCGATCTGTCTTTCAAGGGCCGGTCACATTCCAGCAGTCGAGATTCAACGGACTGGCGGAGTTTTTGGAGGTGGTTTTCGAGAAGGATGTCGATCTGTCGCGCACCTACTTCAAATTGGGCACCGGGTTTTCCGGAAGTCGCTTTCAAGGCCTGGCGGATTTCTCCGCAGCCTCGTTCGACGGCGATGCGTTTTTCACCTTTGCCCAGTTCGAAGGGGATGCAGACTTTCGCCAAGTCACGTTCCGATCAACAGCAGACTTTTCCGATGCGTCGTTCAAGCGACGGGACGATTTTTCCAAAGCCTCGTTCGAAAGGGGTTCACAGTTTGCCAGAGCGACCAGGTCAACGACCGGACAGGGGCTCCAGGAATCCGAAAATCAGACGATACAGTATGCAATTATCCTCTCCCTTCTGGTGGGCGGCGCACTGGTGATCGCCTATCTGATTCGGTTGCGATGACATGGAGGCTCGGACCCCTCCCACCACTACTAATAGATGGAGGCTTGCCCCGCCTCCCCCAAAGCTGGTATATATCCCCTCGTGGATGAACACATCGACGCTATCGAACAAACCGCATTACCCTATCAGGTTCGCATCGAGAACTTTGAGGGGCCCCTTGATCTTTTGCTCCATCTCATAAAGAAGAGCGAGATCAACATCTACGACATTCCCATCCATCTTATTGCGCAGCAATACCTCACCTATATTGAGGCGATGGAAGGCCTGAATCTGACTGTCGCGGGAGAATTTCTCGTGATGGCGGCGACCTTGCTCCAGATCAAATCCAAGATGCTGCTTCCCGCCGATGAAACGGTTGCTGATGAGGAAGACGGGCCTGATCCCCGTGAGGAATTGGTGCGGCGGCTGCTCGAATACAAGCAGTTCAAAGAGGCTGCCCGTCAGTTGGACGAACATGAGCGGTTGTGGCGGGAGATTTATAGTCGTACACAGAGCCCGGCGGTCGAATTGGAATCGGATGAGACGCTGCTGGACAATGTCAGCCTGTTTGATTTAGTGGATGTGCTGCAAGGAATTCTCGATCGCAATCCCGGCAAGAAGCTGATGGAGATTTTGCCGGACAACTTGACGGTTCGGGAGCGGATGAACGCGATTCTGGAAATGTTGGAGGGGCAGGAGTCGGTAAACTTTGTCGAGCTGTTCGAGCCGGCCTGCCATCGTCTTGTCATCATCGTCACATTTTTGGCGTTGCTGGAACTGATGCGGCTTCGAACGGCCCGGGTATTCCAACCGGATCATTTTGGGCCGATTCTCGTGTCGCGCGCGTTTTCGCTCGTGCCAGACCCGGCAGAGCTGGACGATGCTGAATGGAGGGGAGCATGAACTCAACTGTGGAACAAGAAACAGACGATATCGCTTTCGCAGAGACAGCGACGGTTCTTAAGAGCAATGGGGCGCCGGGCAATGCGGCGAAGGATGCCGCCGTCGAGGCGGTGAACAGCCAGGCGGAGGCTATCGACGCGCGAGAACTCAAAGCCATACTCGAAGCAATCTTGTTTGTGTCGCCCGAACCGGTGCCCGTCGCTCGGCTGGTCTCTATCTTGGGGACAGTTTCAAAAGCCGAAGTGGTTCAGGCCCTGGGGATTCTCACGCACGATTTGGATCAGGATGGGCGAGGCATTCAGCTTGTGCAGGTTGCAGGCGGGTATCGGCTGGTGACGAAGCAGGAGTATGGACCCTGGTTGAAACGGATGGATAAAGCCAAGGCGGCGCAAAAGCTCTCTCGCTCCGCGCTCGAATCCCTCGCCATCATTGCCTATAAGCAGCCGCTTGTGCGGTCTGAGATCGAAGAGATCCGTGGCGTCGAAACATCCGGTGTCCTGCGCACGTTATGCGAACGCAAGTTGGTGCGAATCGTCGGGCGAAAAGACGTGCCTGGCCGGCCGATCATGTATGGAACAACCAAGTTCTTCCTGGAGCATTTCGGGTTACAAGATTTGAGCCAGCTCCCGCCATTGCGTGAATTCAAAGAACTCGGCGAGTCCGAGCAGGCTCTCTTGCCGATCGAAGATGAATCATCGGAAGCGGTCGAGAATGCTGAGAATCGCTCTTCAGAAGAATTCCCCGTCATGAGTGATCTTGGGGAAGATGAGACCGGGATGGCCTTCGAATCAGCGGTCAACGGGGCGCTGATCGAGGAACCAGTCGAGCAGGTCTGAGCTTCAATTAGGTTGGCGTTCCCTAAGGTGAGTCATGGTTCGAATTCCAGGCTGCGATTAAAGGATCAACGATGAAGATTGTCTGTTCATGGTGTCGACAGGAAGGGAAATCTGATCTGGTGGGCAAGAAGGCGCCGTTCGACGATGACCGGGAAACGCATGGTATTTGTCTCGTTCATCGCAACAAAGTCGGCGCCCGCTGGCAGGCATCGATTCACGCAGCCTCACACTCGAGAGTCACAACCGGGTGGTCTTCTGTACTTTTCCGCTGGACAGGCTTGTTGAGCGTGACCAAGAGGATGGTCCGTAAAACGAGGGCGCGGAGATGGGGCCGCCTCTCCTAACCCCGTTTGATCTTGCACGCATCACTCTTTGCATTTCCGCTGTGATCATCGACATTTGGGCGCAGGGTCAGAGGCTTGAGGGCAGAGCCATGTCTTTCCCCTTCGCTCGGCTTCTATGTGATTGTGTCACGAGTTCTAGTGAGCAAAGCAGATTAGCGTGTGGAGATGATGAGACTGTTGTTTTCAACTCGAACGGATTCAATCTGAGATGGAAGTTGGAACTTGTCCCGGTTATTGGGCGAGTCGAACAATTGATGGACGACACGGTCGAGGGTCAGGGATGGAATGGGTAACGAACCAAGCTTGCCGGCAGTAGGTTGTAGCCGAATGTAGCCCCCTTCGGTTGTGATTGTGCCGTCGAGTTGGAGTGAGATCTCTTTTCCATAGAGGATAAAGACGGCATAGGCCCGAAGTTGGTTGCCCAGGAGGTTTATGCGAACGTCTTTTAAGGCCGATTGGATCTCTTGTACGGTCGGCTCGCTTCCTGGGGGTGTCGAGATCCCAGCCTGTTGTGTTTGATGAGTGGAGGCGATGGCGAGATTGTCGCGCGTCCATTGATTCAGTTCTGCTTCATTGAGCGTGAGTGCGTGAGGCTGGCTCGTCTGTACGGCCATTTGGAGTTGGGCCATCTTCTCTGCGACGCGATCGGCCGCGTCCGGATCAGTTTGGATCGGCAGTGGCGGCGCCTGGCGAAGAATCAGCAACAGGATGCCGACTGTGACGGTCAGTGAGATCCAGGGAAGAATGCGGAACGCACGAGAGAATACTCCCGGGTTTGCCGGCTGCGTCGAGGCCTCAGTGCCAGTTATCTGTGGTGTCTCGACAGCCGCAACCGGTGGTTTGAATTTAGAGAAGACGATTCCGCAACGCAGACATTCTGGTCCCCCCGCCTGTTCGAATCCGCACTTGGGGCAGGTGAGAGCTGCCTCACTTGGCGATGACGAGGATTGCAGTCGCATGAGGTGACTGTAGTTCAGAGAAGCACGGAGGGCAAAGAATAGTTCGAAATAATCAGGCCGTCCATTTCTTGCGCACTCATATCAGATGGGTGCAAGTTCAGTCACGGTTTTCCCTGTTGAAGGACTATACAGTTGTGCGAACAATCCCCCAATTCTTGACGGTCTAAGGCGCTAGGGCGATACTGCCTTATGCGTGTCCTTTTCTTCATAATTCTTCTGGCGGCACTCGTTCCCCCCTCTGGACATACATCAGCTTCTCCACCGACTGACGTTTCCGATATAGACGTGGCAAGAGACCTGGCAAGGTTACACACACAGGCAGCACAAGGCGACGTGAGGGCGCAGAACACCCTCGGCTGGATAGATGCAAATCTGCAAAACTGGGCGGCTGCACGGGGCTGGTGGGAGAAAGCTGCCGCTCACGGGGACAGTGGGGCGCAGGGAGCCCTCGGAGTCCTGTATCGCGATGGACTGGGTATGCCACAGGATTACATAAAGGCGCGGGGATGGTTCGAGAGAGCGGCTGCTCAGGGCCATGCTTCGGCGCAGCACTGGCTCGGGTTGCTGCATTACTATGGGAAGGGCGCGCCGCAGGACTATCCCAAGGCACGGCAGTGGTATGAGAAAGCCGCTATCCAAGGATACGCGAAGGCGCAGGTCAGCCTCGGGGCAATGTATTTCAATGGGCACAGTGTCCCACAGGATTACACAAAGGCGCGGGAATGGTACGAGAAAGCCGCCGCCCAGGGAGATGCGGTGGCGCAGCATAACCTCGGTTGGCTATATGCCCAGGGACAGAGCGTGCCGCAGGATTATAAGCAGGCAGCAAAGTGGTTTGAGAAAGCGGCTGCCCAGGGAGATGCAGTAGCGCAGAACGACCTCGGCTATCTTTACATCGATGGCAAGGGCGCTCCGAAAGACGAAAAAATTGGCGTGGAATGGATACGAAAAGCTGCCGAGCAGGGAGACGCGAACGGGCAAGATTCACTCGGCGAGATGTACCGCGATGGACGCGGCGTGTTGCAAGACAATGTACGTGCGTATGTGTGGTTCAACCTCGCAGTCGAGCAATATCTACGACAGGGTGAAACGAGTATGGAGTCAGCACAACGTAGAGATGCTATTGCGAAGCAGCTAACACCTGCACAGATCGCAGAAACCCAGCGACTCTCGCAACAGTGTCAGGCGCAGCAGTTCAAGGGGTGCTGAGCAGGGATCTGCAGACTTACACCTTCACCGCACCACGCGGGGGGTACCTACAACGACCCCATCTCTTTCCATCTCTTTAACCTCTTGAATTGCACGCGTCCAACGAGGGCCTTCGGAGGCCGCGCGTTGCGCGAGCACAGAAGATCATCAGGCTCTATCCCCGCTTCCCCGTTGACTCTCTTTCCGCCGCTTTGTTAGACTCCACAATCCAATTCTAAGTCATTGAAAGACCCTTCGTTTGCTCTAAAAGACTGCGGAAAAACTATTGTGGCACAGTGGAAACTCAATGGTCCGTATCTCTAGGGGAAGTGGAGAGTTGTGCGCAGGATGCTCAAAAAGGCCGTCCAGCAAGGCCGCAGCGAGTGAAGGCCGGAGGCGTACCCTCTGGGGTACGTTGAGGATCTGAACGATGTGAGAACGAAGCTGGCGGGCTTTTTCAGCATCCTGCTAACTGGGCGGCTTTAGCAACAGGAAGCACCACCATATGATCAAAGCCTGGCTGCTCGACGAGATGTTTCGGTGTGACCGAATGCATGTGAGCATCGATGGGACCCTGGGCGAATGGGGCGCCGGCGATTCGATCGCGGCAGAGGAAGAACTTCCACCACCGCCCGCAAACGTAGCCGCAAAATCGGGGAATGGCCGGGTCACCATTACCTGGGATCCCGTCCCTGATGCCATGTACTACAACCTCTATTTCCAAACCACCAAGGGCGTGATGATCAAGTTCTCCGATCTCACGCGTCCGATTGCCGGCAGCGACGATTTTAAAGCCGTCATTGGGGTGAAAAAAGACAAAGCCACCTGTTTGGAAGGTACCCAGAGTCCCTTTGTCCATGACGATCTGGCCAACGGGATCTGTTACCACTACGTCGTGACTGTGGTGACGCAGAAGGGGGAGAGTCTCGAGTCTCAAGAGGTCATGGCGATTCCCTCGCCCTATCTGTTGGCTATGAGCATCGGTCGGGAAGGTGTGGACGACGGGGAGTTCAGCTCTCCCACGGGAATCGCGCTCGATAAGGACGGCAACATCTACGTCGCCGACACCGATAACCATTCGATTCAGAAACTCGACAAGTCCGGAAAGTTTCTCGCTCGATGGGGCGGCGATCCCTCTTCGCAGGAAGGGAGTTTCTACTATCCGCGTGGATTGGCGGTTGGTCCGAACGACGTACTGTATATCGCAGACAGCGGCAATAACCGGATGCAGAAATTCGATCTCGACGGCAATGTGATGCAGGCCTGGGGCAAATTCGGATTTGCGTGGCGTGGGGCCGATCTGGGTCGGTTCGATGTACCGTGGGGGCTCGCGACGGACGCAGAAGGGAATCTGTACGTGTCCGACACGAGCAACGCGCGCATTCAGAAGTTCACCTCGGACGGGACAGCGTTACTCAAGTGGGGCCGTGACGGGAGCTTCGACGGAGCCTTCTTTTTTCCTCGCGGCGTGGCCGTCGATTTTGTCGGCAATATCTTTGTAGCCGATGAAAGCAACAATCGCATTCAGAAGTTCGATGCCCGCGGGAGCTTCCTTGCCAAGTGGGGGCGAGAGGGGGCTGGTCCAGGCCAATTCAAGTCTCCCTGGGGGATTGCCTGCGATGCGCTCGGTAATGTCTATGTCGTTGATACCGGCAACCATCGCATCCAAAAGTTCGACGGCAACGGAACCTTCCTCTGTGCTTGGGGAAACCGCGGAAAGACAGAAGGACAGCTGAATTTTCCCTACGGGATCGCGGTCGACAAAGAGGGGGCGGTGTATGTGGTCGACAGCGGCAATGGCCGCATTCTTAAGTATGTGCCGACGGACGAAGAACTCAATCGCGGGAAGGATGAGACGTCAGCCAATCAGGCGCCGAGCGAGACTCCGGCGCCCCACAGCGTGGCGGTGAAGGCCGGGGATACGGAAGCGTTCTTGAGTTGGATGGAAGTTCCTGGCGCCCAGTCCTACAACTTGTATTTCAACACCATCCCGAAGCTCACGATCCAGACTGCAACGAAAATCGAGGGTGTGACAAATCCTTATGCGCACACCGGTCTCTCGAATGATACTCCATACCATTATGCCGTGACCGCGGTATTCGAGGCCGGCGCCGAAAGCGAGTTGTCGAATGAAGTGACGGCGACGCCCGTGCTCATTGATATCACGGCGCCGCAAAATCCGTATGCGGTGATCAATCATGGCGCGTTCATGACGAACACGCCGGAAGTCATCGTCACGATTTCAGCAAACGATGTCGATACCGGAGTCGCAGCCTATTTTATCTCCGAGGCGCCGATGACTCCCATGGCGGGGACGCCGGGATGGGTGGACGTGACGCCGGCCACCAAGTTTGGCGCGACAATCCCGTTTATTTTGTCGTTGGGAGACGGGCAGAAGTCGATCTACGTCTGGTTTAAGGATGTGGGAGGGAATGTCTCCACCCCTGCGAGCACCACGATTCTGGTCAACACGTCGGGGTATCTCTGTGTGTCAGAATGGGGCCGTACGGGCCGTGGCGCATCCTTGCTGCATGGCGGCGAGTTCATGGCCCCGATCTACGGTCTCTGCGTCGATCAACAAGGTTCGATATTCGTGGTCGACAACGGAAACAACCGGGTTCAGAAATTCGACAATGCCGGCAACTTCATTATCCTTTGGGGGAACTTCGGTTCAGCCAATTCCAACTTCCATAACCCCACCGGAATTGCCTGCGATGGCAAGGGCGACGTCTGGGTGGTCGATACGAATAATCACCGTGTCCAGAAATTCGATGGAAAACTGGGCGGCTATCTCATGAAGTTCGGATCGCGTGGAAACGGCGAAGGGCAGTTCAACTCACCCTGGGGCATCGCAGTCGATCGGGTGCGTGGGTATGTGTATGTGGTCGACAGCGCCAACTTCCGCGTGCAGAAGTTCGATATGAACGGGGAATTCATCATGTCCTGGGGCAGCTTTGGAAACGGAGACGGCCAGTTCTACTTCCCTCGTGGCGTGGCCGTGGACCAGACAGATGGGTTTGTGTACGTCGTCGACATGGGTAATCACCGGATTCAGAAGTTCGATACCAGCACCAACGTGCTCCCGCAGTTGCTGGCCAAGTGGGGCGGCAGTGCCGAACCGGGGCATGCCAGCAGCCAGCTCGCGCAGGAGGCCGGTCAGTTGCGGTCACCCTGGGGCATTACGGTCGATGGGGCCGGCGATGTCTTTGTCACGGATACCGGTAATCACCGTGTCGAGAAGTTCGATAAGGAAGGCAATTTCATCACACAGTGGGGCGGGTTCGGGAACGGAAAAGGGCAGTTCAATTTCCCCTATGGCATCGCAGTTGATGTCAGAGGAAGCGTGTTCGTCGTCGATAGCGGGAACACCAGAGTCGAACAGTTCATGCCGGCGGACGAGGGGAGCGAACGGCTCCAGGAAGTTGCCGAGACCGTGGCAGAGATCGAGAACGCGCAAGGGACATCAAAGGGATAAGCGGCCACAAGTGTTTGGTGGGGGAAGATATGCTCGATAAAGAACCACGCTTAGGACTCACCTACGACGACGTCGTGTTGGTTCCGGCCAAGTCTCAGATCTTGCCGAGTGAAGTCGACATGCGTACGAGGTTGACTCGCCACATTAATATCAATATTCCCATCATCAGCTCGGCCATGGATACCGTCACCGAGTCCCGTTTGGCCATCGCCATCGCCCGTGAGGGCGGTATCGGGATTATTCACCGCGTGTTGTCACCGGTGGATCAAGCGACAGAAGTGGACCGGGTGAAGAAATCCGAGAGCGGAATGATTCTCGATCCGATCACGATCGCGCCCGATCAAACGATCCGCGATGCCCATGCATTGATGGCAAAATATCGGATCTCCGGAATTCCAGTCACAAAAGACAAGAAATTGGTCGGCATTCTCACGAATCGCGATCTGCGGTTCGAAACCAGGATGGATTTGAAGGTCTCGCAGATCATGAAGCGGGACAAGTTGATCACGGCGCCCGAAGGAACGAGTCTGGAAAAGGCTCGCGAAGTATTGCACGAGCATCGGATCGAGAAACTGCCGGTCGTCAACAAGCATGGCGAGCTTAAAGGGCTGATTACGATCAAGGATATCGAGAAACGCATCATGTATCCCAACGCATGCAAGGACGGACATGGCCGGCTTTGCGTGGGTGCGGCTGTCGGTGTGGGGCCGGAGACGGAAGATCGCGTGGCGCGACTCAAGAAGGTCGGAGTAGACGTGATCGTGGTCGATACCGCCCACGGGCATTCTCAAGCGGTACTGGATATGGTCAAGCTGATCAAGAAACGTCATCCGGAAATCGAACTGATAGCCGGAAATATTGCGACCGCCGAGGCGGCGAAGGATTTGTTGAAGGCAGGCGTCGATGCCGTGAAGGTGGGCGTGGGGCCGGGCTCGATCTGTACGACTCGTATCGTGTCGGGAGCCGGAATGCCGCAGCTGACGGCGATTGCCGATTGCGCAAAAGTCCTAGCGGGCAGCGGGGTCCCGATTATTGCAGACGGCGGGATCAAGTATTCCGGCGATATCACGAAGGCCTTGGCAGCAGGCGCTTCCTCGGTCATGCTCGGCGGACTCTTGGCAGGTACGGAAGAGTCACCGGGGGAAACGGAACTATACCAAGCCAGGACCTATAAGGTGTACCGCGGTATGGGCTCGATCGGCGCGATGGAGCGCGGCGGTGGGGATCGGTACGGGCAAGCGGGGCGTCCGGCGCAGAAGCTGGTCCCGGAGGGTATCGAAGGTCGCGTGCCCTATAAAGGGAAACTCTCGGCCGTCACCTATCAATTGATCGGCGGCGTGAAGTCCGGTATGGGCTATTGCGGGTGCAGGACGATCTCGGACTTACAACAGAAGGCCACGTTTATCCGGCAGACGGTCGCCGGGCTCCGCGAAAGCCACGTGCACGATGTGATCATCACGAAGGAAGCGCCGAACTACCGGATGGATTGGGAATAGCCCCGCGTGAATCGTCCCTCGTGAAGCGTATCTCGCAACCAAGATTTATCTTTCCTGACTAGACGAACGACGCTTCACGCTTCACGAATGACGTCTCGATGGAACTCTGGCACAATAGAATTCTGGTTCTCGATTTTGGGTCGCAATACACCCAACTGATTGCGCGCCGCATTCGCGAAGCCCAAGTCTACTCGCAAATTCTGCCCTGCACCGTTTCCTTGGCGACCATTCTCGCCTATCGTCCAGAAGGCATCGTACTGTCGGGTGGCCCTTCCAGCGTGTATGAGAAGAAAGCGCCGACGATTCCCAAGGAACTCTTTGACCTAGGCGTTCCCATTCTCGGTATTTGTTACGGCATGCAACTCGTGACGCATCTCTCGGGTGGGGAGGTCGCCAAATCCAAGCACCGGGAATACGGCCGGGCGGATCTCACGATCGACGACCGCAGCAATCTGTTCAAGGGCATCGGTACAGAGGGATCGACCGTCGTCTGGATGTCGCACGGAGACCGTATAGAACGGATGCCACCGGGCTTTCGGTCGATCGCGCACACAGCCAATTCGCCGATTGCCGCCATGAAGCGCGACGATCACAAGCGGCGGATCTATTGCCTGCAGTTCCATCCGGAAGTGGTTCATACGCCGGAAGGGACGACGCTGCTTCGTAATTTCGTTTACGACATCTGCGGTTGTAAACCGACCTGGACGATGCTGTCGTATGTGGATACAGCGGTGCGGCAGATTCGCGAGCAAGTCGGCAAGGAGCGAGTGATTTGCGCCTTGAGTGGCGGGGTAGACTCGTCGGTGGCGGCGGCCCTCACGCATCGGGCTATCGGCGACCAGTTGACCTGTATTTTCGTCGACAACGGGCTGCTTCGAAGTGGAGAGAAAGAACAAGTCAAACAGACGTTCGCCCAACAACTCCATCTGAATCTGCGGCTCACTGACGCGTCCGACTCGTTCCTTGCCAAGCTTAAGGGAGTGATCGATCCCGAGCGTAAACGGAAAATTATCGGAAAGCAGTTCATCGAACAATTCGAGGCTGAAGCCAAGAAAAAGTCTGGAAACGCGAAATTTCTGGTCCAGGGTACGCTGTACCCCGATGTCATTGAGAGTGTGAGCTTCAAGGGTCCGTCGGCCACGATCAAGACGCATCACAATGTGGGTGGTCTGCCGGCGCGCATGAGGCTCAAGTTGATCGAGCCCTTGCGGGAATTGTTCAAAGATGAAGTGCGGGTGTTGGGGAAGGAGTTGGGTTTGCCGGATGAAATTGTCTGGCGGCAGCCCTTCCCTGGGCCTGGCCTTGCCATCCGGGTGTTGGGAGCGGTCACCAAGGAGCGGCTGGCCATCCTGCGGGCGGCCGAGTCCATTCTCGATCAGGAGATTCGCGCCGCCGGTTTGTATCGTGAGATTTGGCAATCGCTTGCCGTGCTGTTACCGATCAGAACTGTGGGAGTCATGGGCGATCAACGAACCTATGAGCATGTCATTGCGCTTCGCGCGGTCACAAGCTTGGATGGCATGACGGCCGATTGGGCTAAGATTCCAAATGACGTACTGGGCAAGATGTCGAACCGGATCATCAACGAAGTGAAGGGTGTCAATCGGGTGGTCTACGACATCAGCTCGAAGCCTCCGGCTACGATTGAATGGGAATAGAATACAGGTGAAGTGTCGTTCGTGAAGCGTGAAGCGAAGTAAAGCCCATCTGATCCTGCGAACGACAAGATTCGAGATACGCTTCACGGAAGGCACTTATGGAAGTCAGACTACAAAAAGTCATTGCGGGAACCGGATTGGCTTCGCGGCGAAAGGCCGAGGAGTGGATTGCGGCTGGGCGTGTGACGGTGAACGGCAAAGTCGTGACGGAACTCGGCACCAAGGTCGATCCGGCTCGCGTCCATATCAAGGTGGACGGGAAGCACATCAGTTCCGCTCAGCCCTACGTCTATCTTCTGCTGAACAAGCCGAAGAACGTGATGTCGACGTTGGACGATCCGGGAGGCAGGCCGACGGTGAAGGATTTCCTCCGTGGGATATCGGTGCGGGTATTTCCCGTCGGTCGATTGGACTTCGACAGCGAAGGGTTGATGCTTTTGACCAATCACGGCGACCTGGCCCAGACATTACTTCATCCCCGCTACCACGTGCCGAAGACCTATCTTATTAAGGTCAAGCAGGTGGTGACGGATGAACATATCCGGCAGTTAGAACAGGGTGTGCAACTGGAAGACGGCATGACCAGTCCGGCTATCGTCAAGAAGGTCAAGAAAGCCAAGCAAAACTCTTGGCTCGAAATTACGATCCGCGAAGGGCGCCAGCATCAAGTGAAGCGTATGTTGGAGGCGGTTGGTCACCCGGTCTTGAAGTTGACGCGGATTAAGATGGGTCCGCTGTTGCTGGGGAATCTGGAGTCCGGCGAGTTCAGGTACCTGACTGACCGTGAAGCGAATGCGTTGCGCGAGCTTGCAGAAGAGAAGCTGGCCTCAGCAGAGGACACAGAGAAGCGGGCTCCAAAGCCAAAGAGGCCGGTCAGTCGGGTCGGATGGGCCCGTTCCAAGAAAGTGAAGGTGGCATGAAGGTCAGAACTCATCGGTGCGGGGAACTCACGAAAGCCGCGGTCGGACAGACCGTGGTGTTGAACGGTTGGGTTCAGAAGCGGCGTGACCACGGCATGGTCATGTTCATCGATCTGCGGGATCGAACAGGGATTACGCAGGTGGTGTTTAACGCCGAGCGTAATGCAGCGGTACATCAAGCTTCCCATGCCTTGCGGAGCGAATGTGTCGTATCTGTGACGGGCCAAGTGATGGCCCGCCCCGAAGAGTCGAAGAATCCCAATCTGCCCACTGGCGAGATCGAAGTGTTTGTGGATGCTGTAGAAATTCTGAACGAGTCGAAGACGCCGCCGTTCGTGATCGAAGACGATGCTGAAGTGACGGAGTCGATTCGGTTGAAGTACCGCTACCTGGATCTTCGGCGTCCAAAGATGCAGCGGCTTTTGAGTCTCCGACACGACATCATGCAAGCCGTCCGTGGATTTCTGAACGCAGAACGGTTCCTTGAAGTGGAAACGCCGATTTTGACCAAGAGTACGCCGGAAGGCGCGCGGGACTATTTGGTGCCGAGCCGAGTGAATCCCGGTCAATTCTATGCGTTGCCGCAGTCGCCACAGCTCTTCAAGCAAGTACTCATGGTCAGCGGGGTTGATCGTTACTATCAAATCGCGCGTTGCTTCCGCGATGAGGATCTGCGCAACGACCGGCAGCCGGAATTTACACAGATCGACGCGGAACTGTCCTTCGCGGACCGCGAGCAAGTCATGAGTTTGATGGAGCAGATGATTGTCACGGTGTTTCGTGATGCGGGCGGCGTCCAGTTGCCTGCCCCATTTCCGCGTATGACCTACGCCGAGGCGGTGGGTCGCTACGGATCGGACAAGCCGGACCTGCG
>CBDDRH010000077.1:0-11196 GCA_965233025.1 uncultured bacterium | reverse complement strand
CGGGACAATCGGGCGCTCTTGGAGCGGCTGACGGAGGCCAAACGTTGGTTTACTGAAACGCCAGGGCAGACTCCGGACATCTGGAATTTCTTCATCGGAGCAGAATCGTTGAAAGCCGTACTGGATGCAGATCCCATCTTCAAGCCAGTCTTGGCTCAGACGGGAGAATCGAGGGGGTAACAATCCCGCTCGGGAGATTGGTAGCCTTTTCATCTCGCTTTGCGTACCGTAGGTCGGTATGTTTGTCTTGAGTGCGAACGGGCAGGATCTGCGCTTCCCACCCGTTGAGCAGGCCACACCCGATGGCTTGCTCGCTGTCGGTGGCGACTTACGACCTGAGCGATTGCTCAAAGCCTATCGACACGGAATCTTTCCCTGGTACAGCGACGATCAACCCATCTTGTGGTGGTCTCCCGATCCCAGAACCGTCCTCTTTCCCGACAAACTCCACATCTCGCGCAGCCTGAAGAGAAGTCTTCGTCCCGGCCTATTCAGTGTCACACTAGACCGGTGCTTTCGCGACGTGATGCAACAGTGCGCAGAACCCAGGCCGCAATATCCAGACGGCGGTACCTGGATCACGACAGAGATGCTCGACGCCTACACCACACTTCACGAACAAGGCTATGCGCATTCCGTTGAGACATGGAAAGATGGACAGTTGGTAGGCGGCCTCTACGGCGTGGCGCTCGGCGGAGTCTTTTTTGCAGAATCGATGTTCACCCGTGTACCAGATGCATCAAAAGTCGCCTTGGTCTCGCTGGTCCGCCAGCTCCAGACGTGGGGATTTCGCCTGATAGACTGTCAACAGTCTTCCCCTCACGTTCTGGCCTTCGGTGCAGAAAACATCCCCCGCCACAAATTCCTCGATCATCTGACGACCGCACTTGCGATACCCGAACGACGCGGGCAATGGAAATTCGGTCTCAGATAGCGAGATCGACTTATTACAACCATTTTCCTTACCTTCCAGTACTTGAAGCAATTCCCTTGTCATAGGATTTGGGCTAAACTGCGTACAACGAGCACGGCCTCTTCAGCAATGAGTGATAATTCCAAAATAGAATGGACTGACGCGACTTGGAACCCTGTTAGGGGGTGCTCCAAGGTTAGCCCTGGCTGTGCAAACTGCTATGCAGAAACATTCGCCGAACGTTTTCGCGGTGTACCAGGGCATCCTTTTGAGCAAGGGTTTGATTTGCGCTTGGTTCCAGAGAAGCTTGCCGAACCTTTGCGGTGGCGAACCCCCAAAATGATTTTCGTTAACTCAATGAGCGACTTGTTCCACGAACAAGTTCCCGATGACTACATCGTCAATGTCGCACGCGTGATGCGACTGGCTAACTGGCACACCTATCAGGTACTGACCAAACGCTCAGAGCGGATGCGGGATCTGCTTGAAGGAAAGCTTCGGTTTGTTTCAAATCAGTCCAATATTTGGTGGGGAGTCAGTATCGAAAATAGGAAACATGGTCTCCCGCGTCTAAAACACCTGCGCAGGGCTCCGGCCCGAGTCCGGTTCCTGTCGATCGAGCCTTTGCTTGAAGACCTTGGGACCTTTAGCCTGAAAGACATTAGTTGGGTCATTGTTGGCGGAGAAAGTGGCCCAGGTGCGAGACCTATGGCCAAAGAGTGGGTGCTTTCGATCCGTAATTTGTGCAGGAGAGCTCAGGTTCCTTTTTTCTTCAAGCAATGGGGGGGCGTCCGGAAGAGTGAGACGGGACGAACTCTCAACGGCAAAACCTACAACGAATTTCCTGCTCGGAGCATCGCACCTATCCCTTCCACGGCGGAATTGCTGACAATTCGAGAGGAACTCGAACTTGCGTAGGCCCCATGTCGTCTGACGACTTTCACGACAAGCCGTTTGACGAGGGCACGCTTACAAAGCTTCAAATATTCGAACTATATGCTCGAGAATGGTTTCCGGTGTTCTTAGCGCCAGAAAAGCCTCGGCGCGAGGCCATTCATGTTTTCGATTTTTTCGCTGGCCCTGGAACTGATTGCAATAATGTTCACGGCAGCCCACTGCGGTTATTGCGACAGCTTGGGGATTATCAAGGGAGTGAAGGGTGGGGGAAAGTCCATATTGATGTGCATTTTTATGACGAGGACCCGAGTAAGATTGTTCAACTTAAAGAAAATATCGCTACGCATCACCTCCAACTCCCTAACGTAAACTTTGACATCCAACCTCTCAGATTCGATGACGCTTTTCGACAGGCCGCACGGACGTTGTCCGATCCGCAAGCGGCCAAGTTGGTATTCATAGACCAGACTGGCGTTGCTCAAGTCACACCTGAGGTGTTCCGCAAATTGGTTAATTCGCCAACGTGTGACTTCTTGTTCTTTCTTTCATCTTCCACCCTACACAGATTTCGTGATCACCCTGCCATCAAACAAAAGATTGTTCGACCAGACGACTACTACCACGTCCATCGCGCAGCTCTGGAGTACTACCGAAGCCTTCTTGCTCCTGCTCAAGAGTATTACCTTGCTCCGTTTTCGATAAAGAAGGGAGCAAATATCTATGGCCTTATCTTCGGGTCTGCTCACCCGCTCGGTATTGACAAGTTTCTTGAAGTGGCATGGCGGAAGGATGAGTTCAGTGGAGAAGCTGACTTTCCCATCAATCGCGAGAATATTCAGCCAAATCAGTTACTGTTGCCAATGAACGAGGTTCAGCCAAGTAAGGTCACGGCTTTTGAAAGTGAATTGGAAGAGTTACTGCGGGGTGGTCGCCTTTCAAACGAAGTTGATGTCATGCGGGTTTGTTTCGAATACGGGGTGAAGAGGCAGCATGCTAGACCAGTCCTCGCAAAGTTGAAAAGAGAGGACGTCATTGATATAGAGTTCCATGTTCCCGACGTGCAACGGCTTCGTTCTCCACGACCAATTCGCATGAGGAAGTAGCGGAATGTCTCCCACCTCCCAAAATCGCTCAGAAACTCTGGAACTACTGCAACATCTTCCGCGACAACCTGTCTGCGTGCGACGCACAGGCAGGCGGCATGAGCTGCCTGCTTGCTTGCGCCTTTCGGAGATCGTTGCGACATGCCGACATGAACCATGAGGGAGGCCTGAAACGAGGACATTCTCCATTTCCTGAGGAGACTATTGGCTGCTTGCGCTGTCCGATGACAGGGAATAGGCTGCTGGTAGGGAAGGTTGAGTACAGGGGCTCGATATGTGGCTCCTTCTGCTATTCCTCCTGAATGCCCTTCCGGCTTGGGCTGAGCCCGGCTTCGATTCCAAATATGAGCGCGACTACAACATTTTCAACCCAGCTACTCGCTATGCCCCGAATAACCCCCTGAATCCCGCACAGACCTATGCGCCCGATAATCCCTTCAATCCGGCAAACCGTTACGATCCTGGTAACCCGGTGAATCCGGCGAATCGCTACAGCCCCAACAATCCGTTCAATTCCGCCAACGAATACAACCCTGCGAATCCCTTGAACCCCGCCAATCGCTACAATCCCAGTGTCCCGTTCGAGCCCCTCAATAGACCCTCTCGATCCGGTCGCTAATCCGGGCCGACGTTGTTAGCCCGCATTCAATCAGGTTTGTGTGGTAGCCCCGGCAGTGGCTGAGCAGCGAACCAGCTGCGAGGCGGCAACATTAAAGCGACGATCTGGCAGAGTGTCAGCGAGAAGCCGTTCAAGGATCAATCCGGTGAATGGCGCAATGGCACTTCGTTCGGTCTCAATGACCTGAAGGCCCTTGTCACGGTCGCGCGTGAAACCAAGGAGTACTGGACAAAGCATTTCATCTGTTCAAGCGCGCTTCAGCATCAGGTTGCAATCGCAACACCTCGAATTGTAAAGCGAGGCAGGGAACCCAACGACGATGGAGGCTGAATGATCTTCCACTGCGCGCAACTTTCTCACCCGCCCCACCCACTGGCACGCCGAGACGTGCCATTAGCCCTGGCGAGGGCCTTCCGAGGCCGCGCGTTGCGCGAGCACCGAAGATCATCAGGCTCCATCCCTCACCTCTTTCCCATCTTCGCCACCTCTGCAAAATAATGCGCGAAGGCTTTCATGCCGCCAGCGGCTTGGCCCCAGTCGAAGTACTCGTTGGGCGCATGGTAGCCATGTTCCGGCAAGCTTAGACCCATAAACAGGATCGGCACCTTCCAGGCTTTCTGCATCGTGACCACGGCCCCGATTGATCCGCCTTCGCGGATGAAGGCCGGTTCTTTTCCAAACCCTGACTTCACCGCCCGCTTCACTGCTTCGACGTAGGGCCCTTCAAACAGTCCTTTAAACGGCTGGAGCATCCCTTCCCGTTCGACTTTCACATTCGGATTGATCTTGGCCACGTGGCGCTTGAGCAACGCAAAGGCCTTCTCCGGAGTTTGATTCGGCACCAATCGCATACTCACTTTGAGTTCACCATGGCCCGGCACGACCGTCTTCACCCCTGGCCCATGGTAGCCGCCGGTCAGACCATGTATCTCGAACGTCGGCGCAGCCCAAATCCGGCGCATGATCTCGGCGGGATCGTGCGTGCGTAGCGTCTGAAATCCATAGGCCTGCTTGAAATTCTTGACCTGGAAACCTGATGCAAGGAAGCTCTTGATCTCAGCCTTGGTCGGCTCGACCACATCCTGGTAGAATCCTGGAATCTTCACCTTGCCGGTCTTGGCATCGACGCATGCGTGCGCCACCTCCATCAATTCCGCGAGCGGATTCCTCGCCGCGCCTCCGGTCACGCCGGAATGGGCGTCTTTCATTCCAGTTCGAAGCGTAAGGCGCACGCCCAGCAAACCGCGCAGACCATAGGGCATGGCGGGCTTTCCTTTCGCGAGCCAGATAGTGTCCGACACCACGACTGAGTCCGGTCGAGGAATAGCCGTTCGATTCTTCAGCCCAGCCGCGAAATGCGGACTGCCGATTTCCTCTTCCAGTTCCCAGAGAAACCGAATGTTGATTGGTACTCCTTGCTCGATGGCGTACCGCGCGCCGAACAGGGCCGAGAGCGCCGGCCCCTTGTCATCCGTTGCGCCACGGCCGTGATACATCCCGTTCTCGTTTTTGAACGCAAAGGGCGCCTGCGTCCATTCCGGCTCCTGCGCCGGCTGCACATCCATATGGTTATAGATGGTGACCGTCGGATGATGAGCACCGGTCATCCAGCCACCGGACACGATCGGATAACCGCCTGTCTCTACGATCTGGGACTCAGCTCCCAAGCCTGTAAGAAGCTGCCGCGCAAATTCTGCCATGTGCCTGATATCAGGGGCCTTGGCTGGGTCCATGCTGATCGAAGGGATCTCCACCATCTGGCCCAGCAGGTCTTCAAACCGAAAGCGGCTGTCTGCGATGTAGCGTTCAAGATGCGCGCGATCGATCATGGATGATTCTCCAAAAAATGTTGGCGGATTATAACGAGTTCATCGAGGAGGCGGAAGGGACTTCTGCGACGACCTTCTGTACAATAAAACCGTGATGTACAGCCGCGCATCTCGTACAGGAACGTTGGTGTGTCTCCTCGCCATCCTCTGGTATGGATGGTCCGTGATCGGCTTATCCTGTGTTTCAGCCGCAGAGCCCATGACCATACTCGAGATCATGGACGCGCCGAGGACGTTTCATCTGAAACAGGTCACGTTACAGGGCACGGTGCGCAATGTGACGCCGCTCGATCCTTACGAGGTGCAGGCCGGCACGATGTGCTATGGCGCCTATTTGTTCTACCTGGAAGACGAGACATCCTCGATCAATGTCGCTGTCTATGGACGCTGCGGGGTCCCGACCGTCAAAGATCCCGATGTCGAAGACGGGCAGCGGATTGAACTCGCCGCCACAATCCAGTCGCCGAGTCACGGGGGCTACTATTTGAGTTTTCAGGGGGTAAAGGTAGCGAGAGATAAAGAAGGCGTCATTCAAGCAGTGGCAGATCGAATCACCCCGCTCGCCGAATAGGCGAGCACGCACACAATGACTGTTCAACTTGCTATCCCAATGGCAACGAGGATCGGCTGGATCGGCGCCGGCGTGATGGGATCGTCGATGTGTGGTCACTTGCTCACAGCCGGCTATCACGTGACCGTCCATAGCCGCACACGGTCGAAGGCGCAATCATTACTCGATCGTGGCGCGCAATGGGCCGAGAGCCCGCGCGCTGTGACGGCTGAATCAGATGTCCTCTTCACGATGGTCGGCTTTCCTCAGGACGTACGCTCCGTCTATTTCGACGCGACTGGAATCCTGGCCGGCGCGCGAGCCGGAATGACCCTCATCGACATGACGACGACACAACCCTCCTTGAGCCATGAAATTGCCGCAGCTGCTTCGACGAAAGTTCTCTCGGCCATCGATGCGCCTGTCTCCGGCGGCGATGTGGGTGCGCGCAATGCCACCCTCTCGATCATGGTGGGAGGCGACCGCAAAGCCGTACAAGCCGTGATGCCGCTCTTCGAGCGATTGGGTAAGACGATCGTGCATCAGGGAGGGTCCGGCACTGGGCAACAGGCAAAACTCTGTAACCAGATCGTGATCGCCGGCACGATGGTCGGCGTCTGCGAGAGTTTGCTCTATGGCTACAAGGCAGGGCTCGATCTGAACCGGATGTTGGATTCCATCCGCGGCGGCGCAGCCGCCTGTTGGACGTTGGACAATCTGGCGCCGAAAATTCTACAGCGCAACTTTGACCCGGGATTTTTCGTCGAGCACTTCATCAAAGATATGGGCCTCGCGCTGGAGGAGTCGAAACGCATGGGCCTCGTGCTACCCGGTCTCACGTTGGTGCATCAACTCTATCAAGCCGTCCAAACACTCGGGCACGGCCGTAGCGGAACCCATGCGCTGATACTCGCGCTCGAAGACCTCGCACACCTCCACCCACGATGAGACAGGCGCGGTTACAGTGAGAGCCGACGGTAGTGTTTCAAGAGCAGCAGCCCGCCCCACGCGAACGAGGCCAGCATCAGGAGAATGCCGAGGTTATAGGCGAGATGGGCTAAGCGATGGTCGTACTCCAGCCAGTCCAACATCGTCAGGAGATTGTTCCAGTCATGCCCGTCCGTCTCCTTTCCAGTCACCCCGCCAAGCAGCATGAGATCCATGTCCCGCGCATCGTTGATATAGGGCGCGATATCCATGAAGCTTTCCGCCGTCCACCAGAGGGCCACTGAGGCGCCGAAAGGATCGCGCGTCTTGATGAGAAAGGCGCCCAGGCAGACGAGCGGCATCAGGATTTGGCCGAGACTCCCGCCCAGAATCGTCATGAAGCGCCCCAACGGAATAAAGAGGAGATGGCCGGCTTCGTGGAACGGCAGATTGATCAGATGGAGAAACGATTCCCCTGTGTAGTTGGTTTCGAGCGGCGTGAAAATCAGCGCTCGGCCCCACCAGAGCAGTAACAGAAACACTGCGACCCGTCCGGCAAACGTCAACGAGTCGGTCGACGTATCCGAGTCAACGAGCCACTCCTTGGCAAGGGACACCCAGCGCGAGTTATTCTGTGATTCCGGCTGCCGTTGCGGCGAGACAAACGGCCGATACTTTGCAAAGATGATCCCGCATTGCACGCACTCCGTCGCTCCGTCAGGCTGATCAGCCCGGCACTTGGGACAGGGCGCTGTCGAGGTCGCGGTGGGCTCCATAGCCACACTGTAGGGCTGAGCGTGCAATCGGACAAGAAAATCTCAGGATTGATCCAGAGCGTGACATGCGAGATTGGCGAGAAGAGCGCGATGCGCAAGCTATGATTCCAAGTGTCTCGCCCTTCCCGCTCGTCCCGCCTGTCTCGCGCGTCACGCGTTACGGTCAGTGGAAAGAGAAGGGAATAGGAGCAAAAGTCAGCACAAACACGGCAAGTGCAATCCATCCGACAATGACCCGCTTTTTGCCCAACGGAACATGGATATCGTGCACCGGCGGATGTCCGAATCCCCAGAGGCCTGCCATGAAGGCCCAAAGCCACCAGCCAGGCCAGCCCACATATCCCAATACAATGAGAATCGGCACCATGACAAACGCCAACGTGCGTTGGCGCTTGCCCCACAAGGCGTAGGCGACATGTCCACCATCAAGTTGGCCGATGGGAATCAGATTCAGCGACGTCACAAACAGGCCAAACCACGCGGCGAATCCGATGGGGTGCAAAACGATGTCTGCCTGAGGGGGAATGGATCCGACGACGAGCCAGGCGATGAACTGCAGAAGCAACGGTTCACCCAACTGCAATCCACGGGTTGCCGCACGATCCACGACCGTCGACAGACTGAGGCCGATGATCAGTGCCACGACTGCGGCGATGAAGCCGGCCAGCGGGCCAGCCACGCCGATGTCGAACAGCGCGCGACGATTCACGATCGGCCCGCGCAATCGAATAATCGCCCCGAATGTGCCGATGAAATAAGGAGGGCCCGGGATAAACAACGGGAACGATGCCGGGACACCGTGAATACGAGAAAGCGCATAGTGCCCGAATTCATGAGTGACCAGAATGGTCAAAAGCGTGGTGGCGAATGGAATCCCGCTCCAGAGCGCCTCGGGCTGTTCAAGGAGAAGATTGACCGGTCCACGGATGGGTCCGTTGTACGTCTGATAGGCACCGGCCCAGAGCGTCGTAAAGATCGTCGCCGCAAAGAGGCTGATGGGCATGATCCATTTCGAGAAGGGCGTCTCTTCGAATTCGTCGTCTGGGGAGAGATGACCGAGATCCTCAGGCGGCCCCGTAGATGGCCCCGGCACAACTGGCAACTCTCCACCGCGGATCGGTTGCTCATCGCCCCGCTGGTCGAGATTCATAGACGTTCTTCAATGATCCGTGCGAAGGGGTTGTGATCGAGTTCTTCGTGAACCGTCGTGGCCGGTCCGTGACCAGGCAACAACCGATATTCAGGCGGCAACCCAAGGACCTGAGTCCGGACCGACCGCAGATGGGTCTGATACAACGTACTGGGATTCGAGCGGCCAATGGATCCCGCGAACAACGTATCGCCGACGAAGCACACGCGTTGTGACTCGGCATCCACGCGATAGCAGATCCCGCCGGGGGTGTGGCCCGGCGTGGCGAGACAATGGACGCTGAGACGCCCGACCGTGATCGTCTGACCATGTTCCGGCGCCTTCAGCTGTGCGCCGGGAGGCCGCCAGCTGAGGAGATCGACATCGTCTGTTCCGAGATACACCGGCACCTCACGAAACTTCAAAATCTGATCAATCCCGTCGGCGTGGTCTGCATGGCCGTGGGTGAGACAAATCCCCATCAGGCGCAGGTGGCGCGATGACAAAGCGTCGATCATCGCCGGCGCATTGTACGCCGTGTCGATAAGCACCGCTTCCCCGCCGTCATGCACCACATAGCCCTGCACCCCATAGCCATTGATCGATCCCTGTATCCTCTCCACCCAGTCTGTCGGATGTTGGGCAACCGGTTCCCACTTCTCAATCGCAATCTGCTCCAATGGGCCAGGACGAAGCCCTAACGCCTCCGCTAGCGCACGAACCTCCATGCGATCAGGCGGGCAAGCGCCCCGCTCCAGCGCAGTGATGTTCCCGCCAGGTACTCCGGCCATTTGTGCGACATCACCAACCGAAAGTCCCTGGCCGGTTCGCGCCTTCTTGATAATGTCGCAGAAATCGTCTTCGAGCGGCATTGGTAAGCCTTCAGCGATCAACTCTGAATTCGGTCTTTGCTGATGGCTGACCACTGACAGCTGCGATTCTATTCCACGCTTGTGCCATCTTAACTCAGGCCGCTAATGATGCGGCGATAGTCATCCTCGGAGTAGGCTCTGAGAGTCGTGGACCGCACATTGCCGAGTGATCCCAACTTGAGGCCGAAACTCGCCAGCTTGTCGTTATTGGGCATCTCGACGACGAGCACCAGATCATACGCCCCCAGCGTCATGTAGAAAGATTTGACCTCACCACCCAAATTCTTCGCGAGCTTCTTGACCCCATCGAGCCGCTTCGGCGAATCCTTCACATTCTTGATTCCCTGATCCGTCCAATTAAGCAGCATCAAATAAGTCACCACAGCAGCCTCCTTTGTGCTGAGTCTTTGAAGAACTGTTCCAGCCTTGACAATAATCAAACCGCATCGATTTCTCCACAAGGAGGGCGTGGCAGGATTCGTCGCTGACTTCGCCGGAGTGGCGGGGCCCCGCCCGGCGTTCAGAGAGGGAAAGCTGGTACTGACCACCGCCCCGTGGTCGCCAGACCACGGCGACGGGAATACCAGAAGGCTTCCACTCTGAAGCGCCGAGGATGGGGTGCCGCGGGAGGCAAGGAAGCGATGTACCTGCCACACCCTCCCTCTCATCCCTCAGGACCTAATTTTATTTCCTTCACTTCTCCGAATCCCGACAGCAACTTCGGCAGGACCTCCCCGGAGCCGACGGCGACAATGGTTAGGCGTTCGGGATTGAAATGTTTCTTCGACGCCGCGAGGATTTCTTCTTTCGTCAATGCGATCACACGGGCACGCAATTGCTGGAGAAAATCCTTGGGAAGCCCATCGTATTCCAGCTCGATCAACCGCCCCACGATCGCGGACGGACTGGCGAAGGAAAATACAAACGAATTCACATAGGCCTCTTTCGCTTCTGCCAGCTCACTGTCCGTCACCAATTCGGTCCGCATCCGTTCCATGTTCGCGATAAATCGAGCGGTGACCTCTTGCGTCGATGGCAACTTTGTCTCGGCGCGCATCAGCCAGACGCCTTGATCGTGCACTCCAGAGTTCAAGCGGCTGCCGACCGAATACGCCAAGCCCCGCTTGGTCCGCACGTCGTTGAAGAGACGGCTGCGAAACGAGCTTCCTCCTAGAATATCGTTCACGATTGCCAATGCGACATAGTCGGGATCGCTCTCTTTGATCGAAAGATGCCCCACCCGGAGATGCGTCTGCGATGTGTCTTTATTGATGAACTTCACCACAGATTGAGACATGTCCGCTTCCGACACGTCGGGAATCTTCAGCTCGGGCACCGTGCCCTTTTGCCAATCGCCAAACACCTTCCGGAGTGTGGTCAGCATCTCGTCTCTCGTAAAGTCGCCGGTCACGCCAAGCAGCATCGCGTTCGGGTAAATCGTGCTGCGATGAAACGCGACGAGGTCCTGTCTCGTGAGACGCTTGATTGAATCGACTGAACTTTCTCGAGCCGTCGGATGCTCGGCGCCATAGAGCGCTTTGCTAAATTCCCGGCTGACAATGGAACCAGGGTTATCTTGTC
>CBDDRH010000076.1:0-4825 GCA_965233025.1 uncultured bacterium | reverse complement strand
ATGAGCAAGCGGAGAAACGCCTTCAGGAAATTCGTGAACATTTTGCCGATCCAGACATGAAGAAACCGGAAGGTGGAACACTCGGCGCCGACTTGATGGACCGTTTTCGCAAGTATCTGAAGGGAGAAGGGGCACTCTAGCAGAATGCTGAAACAGTCCCCCCAGTTTTCTGGAAGGTGAAGGATAGGAGAAGAGTAAGGTCAGACCTTCGCTCAACCGTGACCTTTGAACCTCAGTCTATTACCCACTCTGCGGCCTTGTACGAGATAGGGCACGTCCATGGTTTTCCGCAACCGTCAGGTTGCTCCTTCCGCCAGATAGCGCTTCCCTGCAAGCTCGCATAAAAACGTAACGGATTCTTTAAGCTGTCTTCGCCGTACTTCGACCGATCAGGCCGTGTGAATCGTTGCGAGGTAGAGGCCCGGGGGCGTTTGAGAACGTCCCCGGGTCAATCAGTGGGCGGCCACCTGTTGCGGCCAAAACCTATGTCGGATTTGCGGGAGAGGCTCGCTATCGAAATTGGGGATATCGTAGAGACAGCGATCGATCGTTGCCACTTCATCTTCAGTCAGGTCCAAGGTGACCTTCTTTTTCCAAAACTGATCGAGGGTAAAATAATCACCTGACTGAGGTTTCTCAGCCAAGAGCACCTTCATCTTATCGAAACCTGCAGTATCCACCCCGGGGACGCGGCCCTTATTGCGGTCGTGGCACCAATGCAGTACTTCAGCGATTCCGTACATCGTCAACTCAATTTTCATCATCTTGCTCATAGGGTCCTCCTTAACAAGGGTACTAGTGTAGCTCAGACTCCGGCCCGTTTTCAAAGCCGTCGCTGAGTGGGTTAGGATTGGAGAAACCAAGTTTCGACAGGGATTGTGCGTTGAGGGATTGATTGCCAGGAGAAAGGCGTGGTCGTATACTGACCACGCTCATTTCGGCGGGAAGGCTTGGTTGAGGGGCGCGTGCGCATCCAGATGAATCACCATGTTGCCGGTTCCTCGCGCGAGAAGGCGTACGCCGTCGGGTGCGCTGACGGTCGCAACAGGTGGAGAGCCCGGAGCCTTATGGTCCTGGTGACAAGTGTCTCTCTGCTTATGGCAAGCGGCTGTACCAAGCAAGACCCCTACGCCCCACCAGACCTCTTCTACTACTTTGCCAGTTACAAAGTAGGGAAAAACCCGACGACTGTCACTCCCATTGACGTCAATCAGGACGGTTTTACCGATCTGGTCACAACCAACATCGGCAGCAATACGCTGTCGATTCTCCTAGGAAACGGTGACGGCACCTTTCGCGATCAAGTCCAACTGAATGTCTGTAAAGAGCCCCGCTCGCTCGCTTTAGGGATGTTCAACCGCGATCAGTATCCCGACGTGGTCTTGGCCTGTTCTGGGAGCGACGAAGTGGCCGTACTCTTCGGCCGGGACGACGGAAAATTCGAAGAAGGGCCGCGCTATCCCGTGCATCGAACCCCCATCGCCATTGCCAGCGACGACCTGAACGGTGATCAAATGCCCGACCTTGTGGTGGCGTTGCGGAACGACAAGATCAAAGTCTTCTTGGGAACCGGTACTGGAGAGTTCACCCATGGGGCACAATACGAATATGGCGATACGCCCACGTCGGTGGCGATGGCCGACTTGGACGGCGATGGGAAGATTGATTTGGCCGTGACGAACGGGGGGCCGATGTCGAATGCGGTCTCCATCTGGATGGGAAATGGCGACGGCACGTTTCGCCCTCCCACCGACTATCGGACGGGAAAGCGCCCGCTCGGGGTCAGTATCACCGATTTCAATCGCGACCGAATCCGTGACTTACTGGTGATCAACGGGACCCAGGATAGTTTTACAACGTTCCTCGGAGTAGGTAATGGGACTTTTCAGCCAGGGCACGATTCCGGCGCTGACGCAGGGCCGAATTTCGGGCTCGCTCGCGACTTCAATGGCGACCAACGCATAGACGTGGCTATCGTCAATCTTCAGTCGAGCGATCTCTCCATTCTCTACGGTCGTGGCGATGGAACATTCGAATATCCGCCGAGAAACTACCGGACAAAACCAGGCCCCTTCGCCCTCGCGACATTTCGTGTCACCACGAAGGAGGCTGAAGAGCCTGGACTCGTGACGGCGGACAACGGCAATGGAAGCGTCTCCGTCTTTCTCCATCGAGGATTGAAAGCGGTGTCCACTCCCGTCGCATCTCCCCCGTGAGGCGTGTCGATGTTTGCCGAGAGGTGGAGTGAATCAACAGGTAGTCTTCTTGACAGCCTGCTGACCCTCGGCTACAGTGACCGACAAGTGCTGTTTCCAGGCCTCTTGGCCCGTTGTCTCGGGTACACCATTGAGATCCTTTAGATGGTGGTTTGCCATTGGCGCGTTGCTCACTCTCTCCGTGTTGATGGTACAGGGGGGTGTGCGAGACCTGCTCGACGGAGCCTCTCCCGGCAGTGGTGCCAGCGCGTACCTCTCGTTTGGCACCACGATTTTCGGCGGAGGATTGCTGGCAGGTTGCTTGGCATTAGTGATGAATCGACTTCGATAGACACAGAATCTGAAGATAGATGCGTCGATGGATTGTTTGAGATGCAAAGGTTTCATGATGGTCGAGCGTCACTATACGTTAGTGAATCGACGACTCTATGCCCGCTGTTTGAATTGCGGGTTTTGGATTGATCTTGCCGACCTGCTCCGCTTCTTTCATAAAGTGATTGACAGCGGGTTTCGCGGAGGGAAGGTGCGGGAATCGTATACACTATGAGTAGGAGTGTCGCGTTCATGATGACAAGAGATTGTGGGACATCGTATCGGTGGCCATTTTTCGCTTGCGCTGCTGGGGTGTTCATCGGTCTCCTGTTGATTGGCGTTGAGACCTTCACTCCGTCCATCGCCCTCGCGAAGAACGGAGCGGCTCAATCCGTTCCTGTTCGAACCGCGATTGCTCCGCGCCAGTTCCCTCCATGGCGAGTTGCTCCAGCCCATGGCATTCTTCTCAAGGAACTCAAGAGTGGGCGTGTGTTGTATGAACACGATGCGGGGAAGCGAATGTCCCCTGCCAGCCTCACGAAAATCATGTCGGCCCTAGTTATTCTTGAAAAGGGTCAGTTGGATGACTTCGTCACGATCAGTCCCAGTGCCGCACGGGCGCATAAGACGCACTTGCGTGTGAAGGCAGGGCAGGTCTTTAGACTGGAAGATCTGCTAAAGGCCATGCTGATTGTGTCCGCGAACGATGCCTGTCTTGCGGCGGTGGAGCATGTGGGTGGCGACGAAGCACGGTTCGTGACGCTCATGAACGCCAAGGCTGAGGCACTCGGCTTGTCCGATACGCATTTTAGCAATGGGTGCGGGTTCGATAACCCGGATCATTACTCGACGGCCGAAGACCTTGCCACACTGAGTGTCACGGCCCTCGATCAGCCAATCTTCCGACAGTTGGTTCGCGAGGAACGCGCGAGCATCACACCTGTCAACGGGCACCGCGCGTATGCCTTGCACAACACGAATAGATTGTTGGGACGTATTCCCGGCGTCGAAGGAATCAAGACCGGATTTACCTCCAAAGCCGGGCGATGTCTCATCGCCAAAGTCTCTCAGAACGGAAGCGATCTTCTCCTCGTGATCCTTAATTCCAAGCGTCGATGGAACACAGCGACGAACCTCATTACCTACGGGTTACAGGTAGCCGAACCTCTGCACTGAATTCAAATCCCCTGGTTGACTGATTCGGCAAGCACGAGGTGAGGGGGAGTACCGTCGCCGCGTAAGCGTCACCCTCAATCTGGCCGTTCGAATCTTGCTGCGTCCTATGGCGAAGGCCCAGAGACCTTTAGTTGCGCGTGGCAATAGAGAGAGTATCGAAGCAGGAACGAATTCAGGTTGGTAGCCGAAAGGAAGGGCAGGAAGTCATCTAGGTCGGTAAGTATGTGTCGAGACCGAACATCAGGCACGCATCGCTAGCGAGGCGCCGAAAACTCCACATTGACATCTTTCCCCAGATAATTGATGACGAACCCCTGTTTATCGTAAGCGAGTATGGCTCCCATCACGTTCTCGTCCCCGTAGTCTTCCTGCCCCAATAGTTTTCGCACGTCATCGGGGCTTTCGCTATTCAACACATTGCGAAAGATCCCCCGAGTCTTATAGGAGAATCGATTATTGATAAAGATCAGGTCGACCTTGCCGTCTTGGATGCGCACGCCAGCCATTGGACCGGTTGGCTTGCGTTGGTCGAGCAAGAAAATGAACAAGGCTTCTTGTTCTACTTTTACCCCAGGAATTTTTTCATTTACGAGAGAGTCAAAGGCTTTGGCTTCGGAGTCTCCCAATTTGACCCCAAACAGTGAAATCTCTCCACTCTTCAAGGCCTTGGGGTCCATCACGTCGTTCTTACTCAATTCGTAAGGCTCACTATATCCAGGGGATATCCATGTGCCGACTCCGACCGTCACCATGCAGGCTAGCGTGACGGCTCGCAGTACAGACTTCATCAACTCTTCCTTATCCATGGGTTCCGAAAGATGTCTAATACCTGAAGTTTATTGGCGAAATTGGTGGGGCCAATGCAGCGTGTGTGCATTTTATCGAATGGCCTGAGAACTTGCAAGAACGGCTGAATATGGATGGGGGTCAAGTTGTTTGCGGTTACCTGGTTCTCACAGGGCTACGCTGACTCTAGTTTAGGCGATTATCCCCCTCTTGACAGGTGGCTTCTAACATGGCACACTGGCCCCAACATCACGGGAGACCAGGCCATGCGGAAAAACCAAAAGAACACGTTGCAGATTCATCAGATGTCGATAGGCGATTTTGAGCGCCTGTTT
>CBDDRH010000075.1:0-32539 GCA_965233025.1 uncultured bacterium | reverse complement strand
AGCATTGGCAGTGTGGGCGGAGGCGTCGCATTCTTCGCCCATATCGGCGGGTTTGTTGCCGGGATGGCACTGATTGGTTTGTTCAAACGTCCGGACGTGCCCTTCTTTGCGCCAAGCCGAAGAGGTCGATTGGAAGACTAGCCTGGTTGATCTGGTTTGTTTTGTTTTTGGTTGAACGAGACTAACCAGATAAACGAAACAAACCAGATCAACCATCCGGTGTTCACGCATCCAGCAATTCGCGCACTTTTCCCACCAGCCCAGATTGTCGATAGGGACGCCTCAGGAGATACCGAGGATTCAGGCGATGTGACAACATCGTCTCATCGTCATACCCAGAAACAAAGAGCGGCTTCATCATCGGATGGTGCTCCAGCAACCGTTTGGCTAAATCACGTCCACCGATCTCCGGCATGATGAGGTCGCTGACGGCCACATGGACAACCCCAGGATGTTGCTGCATGAGCAGCAAGGCTTCAACGGACGAGGTCGCCTCCAAGACCTGATAGTGATGCCTCAACAACGTCGAGAGGGCGAGCTTACGTTCGATTTCATTCGGCTCCACGAGCAGAACTGTTTCCTGACCTTTGGCTGAAACGCGAGCCAGGGTAGATGGTGCAGGCGATCGGCCCTGTCCCGCAAGAGGAAGCACCACCCGCACCACAGTGCCTTGGCCAGGTTGACTGACAACCTCGACCTGACCTGCACTCTGTTTCACGATGCCATAAACCGCAGTGAGTCCGAGTCCCACATTCATTTCTTTTGTGGAAAAAAAGGGTTCAAACATGTGCGACTGGGTCTCTGAACTCATTCCGCTTCCGGTATCGCTCACTTGAATCAGCACCTTGGATAGATGCCCTCCCCGTCCACTCACAACCCCGCTCCCATGCTCACGAAACGCCTGCTTCGCTTCAATTCGGAGCCGACCACCATTGGGCATAGCATCCCGCGCATTCACCGCGAGATGAAGCAGAACTTGTTCGAGTCCTTCACGATCAACCTCGACATCCATCGGCGTATCCTCAATGGCTATGCTTAGATCGATGGATGCAGGCAGTAATCCTCGAAGCACTCCACGGATATCCTCCAGTACGGCCTTGATCGAGAGCACCTGTCGGACATGACCGTCATGGAGGCCCAACCCCGCTAATTGAGCGGTCACGGCTGCGGCCTGCCCTCCGCTTCGAAAGATGTCATCGACCGGCCCATAGAGTGGATCCTCCGGTTTGAGGCGAGACAGAACCACACCTGTCTGCCTCCCGATCACCGACACGAGATGGCTGAGTTCGTTGGCAATCCCCACGGCGATCCGACCGACCGCTTCCATCTTCTGCGCCTCTTGCAATTGCTGCTCTAGGCCTTGTCGTTCCTTCTTCTCTTGACGGCCATGCTCGCTCGC
This sequence comes from uncultured bacterium, assembly GCA_965233025.1. Taxonomy (GTDB): domain Bacteria; phylum Nitrospirota; class Nitrospiria; order Nitrospirales; family Nitrospiraceae; genus Palsa-1315. The sequence goes on along the minus strand of CBDDRH010000075.1, from coordinate 31,140 downwards.
CCGTGAGAGGTCGTTCTTGAGACCCTTGATACGGGCCTCCAACTGATCCCGCGACGCTTGCAAAACCTGTTCAGTCTCTTTCAACGCCTCGATACTCCCCAACAACAGCGTTTTCTGTCTCCGTTCGACTCCGATCGTTTGCAGCGCGAGCCCGTAGAACGTCGCCATCACCAACAAGACCGGCACTCCCAGCAAATGCCCAGGCGACAAAGAACCAGTCTGCACAACCCCTTGATACAGGATGATGCCGTATCCGACACAGAGCAACAGAGATAATCCAATGACATGGGAGAGGCGGCGCACTGAGGCGGCGATGAGCATGAGCACGAAATACGATAGATAGAGTTCCGACCGAGCATTACCCGAAAGATAGATAGTTGCGGTCACAAGAATCGTGTCGATCCCGATCAGAGTCCCACTGAACCACGCAGCTTGTAGGATCGAGGTCGGCACATACCACAGGCAGAGGACCATCGCCACCAACCCACCGACGATTATCATGCTTGTTGGACGGCTTGCGATCAGCCCCGCTCCCGACAATAACTGATAAGCCAACATCACGCCGACCAGAGACTGAAGCACAACATATCGCGGGCGCGAAATCGTACTGTCGTGACACGAATCCGCCAAAGGCTGCTCGACATGATTCTCAGAGGGGATGGCAAGACTACTCATCGGCGTGATCTCCTGGTTGGGCTGCCAAGGACTAGGAGTGGAGCAAGTCCTATACCGATACCCCGACAGGGCAGAACCATGTTTTTCCAGCAGGCTATGCCGTGAGAAGGTGAACCGCTTGATCCATCTTCCTACGACAAGTCACAAAATAGAACGAAGTGAGAGGGCCAAAAAACGGCTCACAGATTGGGTTTGCCTGGATAGTGCGGCGAACGAGACGGTCGATCCGTTCACGACATCTTGTCGGTTGATACCGGATATGAGCGATACAATCGAATGGAGGAGACTATGCGGACAGAATAGGGCCGTTCGCAAGGCCGTCACGAAACTGCTTGGCATGATCGAGGGCGAAACTGAGCGTCTCCCCGAGAAACGTGACATGTCCCATCTTACGACGGGGACGAATTGCACGCTTGCCGTAGAGATGGACGACCGCACCAGGAATATCCATCAAAGTTCGACCGCCTGTGCCCTTCATAACAATCGCGGCATCGTCCCCGATGAGATTCACCATGACGGCGGGACTCAGTAGACGCACTTCACCAAGCGGCATCCCGCTGACAGCACGAACCTGCTGCTCAAACTGGGACACGGTACAAGCGTCAAGCGTGTAATGGCCTGAGTTATGAGGCCGCGGGGCAATCTCGTTGATGAGCAGTTCCCCGCTGGGCAATTGAAACAATTCGAGACAAAATGTCCCGACCCCCTCCAGACGATCCACTACTTGACGCCCAAGAGCGGCCGCTCGCTCGGCTATGGCTGAAGATCCTGGAGCCGGCACTTTAGTGGTTCGAAGAATTCCCTCTTCATGCTCATTCTCGGCCAAGGGATAGGTGCAACTCTGTCCGTCGGCTCCACGAACTACCAGAATCGAGAGTTCCCGTTCAAACGGCACCAAGGACTCCACAATCCACCTCATGCCAGGGCGAACGGATTCCGATAATGCTCGTTCCACCTCCCGGACATCAGATTCTCGGTGGATTCTCCACTGTCCTTTGCCGTCATAACCAGCCGTTGCCGTCTTACAAAGGGCCGGGTAGCCGACCTGCCTGAGGGTGGTCGCCAACTGATCGGGAGCCGACAGGCCGACGAAGGGAGGAATGGGAAATCCGTGGGCGGCCAAGAACCCCTTTTGTTCGAGACGGTCCTGAATCACGCTCAAAACGGCACTCGACGGACGAACCGGCTTTCGCTGCTCCAGGGCTCGACAGAGCTCCGCCGGGATATTTTCCCATTCATAGGTCACAACGCTGACCAAGTCGGCAAAACGCGCAAGGGTGTGCTGGTCGGTAAACGGAGCAGGAAAGCTGTGCAAGGCAACACGATGAGCCGGGGCATCTGGATCTGGATCCCAGACCGCAACCTGATACCCGAGACGGCATGCCGCCAGGGTGAACATGGCGCCCAATTGTCCCCCACCCAGGACGCCTAGGACAGACCCTGTCTCGACGACCACGGCCTTCACGACCTGTGACTCGGACGGCTGGGACCTTTTGTTCCGGTCACCAGGCCCTTCGCTTCGGGAGACTGAAGCACGCCGTCCGTCTGTGTCTGACGGAATAACTTCACACGAGCGGCAATCGTTGGATAACGGCCCGCAAGAATTTGCGCCGCAAGCAAACCGGCATTCTCCGCCCCTCCAATGGCCACCGTGGCGACGGGAATCCCTTTTGGCATTTGCACGATGGAGAGGAGCGAATCAAGTCCGCGAAGATTCTCCGTCGGAATCGGGACCCCGATGACCGGCAGATGCGTCTTCGCAGCCAACATCCCGGGAAGATGGGCGGCCCCGCCGGCACCGGCAATAATGACTTCGATCCCCCGGCCGGGCGCTTGTTCTGCGTAGGCGAACAAGCGATCCGGAGTCCGATGCGCAGAGACGACCATCAATTCGTGTGGGATCCCGAGTTCCGTCAGAATCGCCACAGCCTTTTCTAAGATTGGAAAATCGGATTTGCTTCCGCCCAACACCCCGACCAAAGGATGCGGGCGAACCGTTCCGCGCCGCCGTGATTGTGGTCCTCTGCTAAGACGAGGCATATTCGCGCGGCCCCCCTCCCATGGCTCTCAACGGAGCCCCCACCTTAGCGATTCTCTGACTGATGGTCAAGCTCGCCCCTTCTCCTCCAGCAATCCGTAAGACGTGATTCGTCAAACGTGAAACGTTTTAGAGAGGCTTCGAATAGTCTTACATTTCATGTTTCACAATTCTTGAGAGCGAAGCGAGAACGCCGCATGGGAAAGCCACATCTCTGGGCAAAGAGGTTGTCTTGGAAGCTTCAGGTCGGGCGGGGTGAGCGGCACTACGCTTTCAGCATCCTACGAATTCTGCAATTCAGCTTGGACAGTATCCAGGAGGGTCTTCATCTCAAAGGGCTTTTGAAGCGTGCTGTAGGCGCCTAGCATTTTGGCGACGTCGAGAAAATTGAGCATGCCGATCATGTCACTCCCACCGGTGATCACAATGACTTTCACGTCGGGAAATTCCCGTCGCAACGCGACGGTAGTCTCCAGGCCATCCTGATTGGGCATGAGAATGTCCATAATGACGAGATCGGCTGGAGCCAGTCGATACTGCTCGATCGCCTCCTTCCAATCACACGCTTCCGTGATGTGATAGCCGACCTGCTCCAATGTTTCGCGAATCAAAAGGGCGGATTTGGTCTTCGTCATCGACGACAAGAATAGATGGCATCCTGCACCTTGGCTTCGGTGAATGACTCCGGACCTTGGCTCCCCGCGCGTAGTGTCTTCCGGAAAATATTTTTGAACTGTACCATCTCCTTATTCAACGGGCAAACAATACGTCATCGGCCGTGCCGATGACCGATCGACAACGACGCAAAGACCTGTATCGCGCCCCAATCAGAGTTGTATAGGTCCCTTGGCTCTCTCGGTTTCGGACTTTGAGTGTCTGATTTCTCGTGTACGTTTCAAGTTCCAGATTGACCGGAAACAGCTCCGAATACCCGAAACCTCAAACATGAAACTAGAAATGTGCAACCTGAAACACTTCAGGGTCTGTGGCGTAAGCGGGCCGTCAACCCTGACGCCTGACAAAGAAGGAAGCGGCTTGTGCGCGTCGTGAGATATGCAGCTTTTGAAACATGTTGGCGAGATAGTTCTTGACCGTCTTGTCACTGAGCTGCATCGTGGCTGCAATTTCCTTGTTGGTCAAACCTTCCGCCACCAACGCCAGCACGCGTTCTTCTTGAGGGGAAAGGGATTGCCCCCGTACCGGAGCGTTTTGTTCCGGCCAGGCTTTAATCCAATTCAATGCTCGCTGGGTGAGGGCCGGATTGAGAATCGATTGACCGTTGAAAACGGCTCGAATCGATCGAACCAGCAGGCTGGAGTCGATATTCTTGAGAACGTATCCGTGTGCGCCGGCCAACACGGCCGTCAAGACGGAGTCATCGTCGGCATACGATGTGAGAAAGATGATGCGTGTCATGGGATGACTGGCAAGAATATCGCGGCAGGCTTCGACCCCGGAACCATCCGGGAGTCGGACATCCATCAGGACGATGTCCGGTCGAAGTCGCTTGATCGCCCGCACTGCAGCGGCTTTGGTTCCTGCTTCACCGACGACTGCAACGCCGTGGCGATTGTGCAACACGGTTCGCAGACCGACACGAACCACTTCGTGATCGTCGACCAAGAGCACGCGAATCGGGTTGGCCCTAGCGGAGGACATCGGAAGCCTCTTTCGGCAAATCGAGTACGATGCGTGTCCCTTCGTTCACCTTGGACATGACGGTAAATCGTCCTCCTATCTTTCTCGCACGAACGGCCATATTGGCCAGTCCATGCCCGGTCCCCGTGGCAGCCTCCGGGTTGAATCCACGGCCGTTGTCACGAACACTCAGCCGAATGCCCTGCTTCAGCATCTTGAGCGATACCGTGGCCTCTTGCGCGCGACCGTGCCGAATGCAATTACTCACCGCTTCTTGGATGACGAGGAGCAGATGCAGGGACTGTTCAACCGATACGGCTTGCGCAGCACGGTCCTCGATCGCGAGGCGAACCTGCGTGGCCTGGTTCTGCGTCAGCGAGTCTAGCATGTGCTGCAACGCCGACTGTAAGTCCTTCCCTTTGAGCAAGTCCGATCCCAGCCCCGCAATAAAATTCCGGATCTCGCGCATAACACAGTTCAACTGACCAATGGCCTGATCGAGTTGGGGGCCTACAGTCTTGCGACTCCCTGAAGACATCATCGATTTGGACGCTTCGAGGGTGAGGCCCACGGCAAAGAGCGACTGTAAGATGCCGTCATGCAGGTCCTGGCTGATCCGTTCGCGTTCTTCGATCGCCGCGTGCAGGTCACGCTCTCGCTGGCGTAAAGCGTCCCCCATCCACTTGCGGTCGGTGATATCCTCGCACGTCACCAACACGACGGTCGCTCCGGTAGAAGACTGACCCACACGGGCCGTTTCCCGCACCCAAATGATGCGTCCATCTTTCCGCACCTTCCGAAATTCCCAGTTTCTCGTCTTCTCCGGTGTCGCAAGACACTCGGAAAGGCAGGCGGCAGCGACTTCCTTATCGTCTTTGTGAAAAATGCCGAGCACAGATTTTCCGACTAATTCTTCCACCCGATACCCAAGCTGATCCGCTCCGAAACGGTTGACGGAGAGCACCATCCCATTCGTTGCCAGCGTGAAGTACATGGTCGGGGTGTCGTCGTACAGCGACCGATACCGTTCTTCGCTTGCGCGAAGCGCCTCCTCCGCCCCTTTTCGCGCGGTAATGTCCGTTTCGGATCCGGCCATGCGGAGCGGCGTGCCGTCATCGGCCCAGAGGGCCACACCTCGATCCAAAATCCATATGCAGGACCCGTCTTTCCGCTGGACCCGATATTCTCCGCAAAACTCCTGAGCCTGTTTCGCCAAATATGCGTCGATACTCTGAAGCACACGGTCGAGATCGTCGGGATGGATACGGCTTCGCCACTCATCGACATCGTTCCTGATTTCGTGGTCCTCGAACCCGCGCATCGCTTTCCAACGCGAGGAAAAGAAGACGTCGCCGGTTTGAATGTTCCAATCCCATATTCCATCGTTACTCCCGTGCACGGCAAGGTGCCACCGTTCTTCACTGGCGCGGAGCGCGTCTTCGATCCGCTTCCGTTCGGTGATGTCGAGGGCGGTGCCGGCCATGCTGAGGGGATGTCCAGCCGCATCCCGATACACATCACCGCGCGCATGGATGGATCGAACTTCACTGTTCGGACGGACGATACGATATTCGACGTCGTAGGACATCTTTCCCGCCAGCGCGGCGTTGATTCTCACCAAGACACGGTCATGATCGTCAGGAAGCAGGGCGGCCAAGAACGTGTCATACGTGACATGGATCGAGCCAGGCTCGTGGCCGAAGATCCTGAATAGTTCGTCCGACCACTGGACTTCACCCGTATCGATATCCCAGTCCCAACTCCCCAGATGAGCGAGGGCCTGCGCATCAACGAGATGCCGCCGTTGTTGTGTCAGTTCTTCTTCCACCTGTTTCTTCTCTGACACGTCGCGCCCCACACCGGTAATGCCGATCGGTTCACCCTGTGCATTCTTGAGCAGGGCGCCGGTCCAATGATAGGGAATGGTCCGGAGGTCTTTGGTGAGCATCTGACCGTCGAGTTCGGCATACCCTTCTGTGAAGGCCCGTTGAATGGCAGCGGCGGTGCGGGTCTGTTCTTCCAGAGGGACGAAGGCCAAGGCAGGTTTGTTCAATAACTCCTCCGGGCTATATCCCGTGACATCTCCGAGACGCCGATTCCATTTCACCAAGTTGCCTTGAGTGTCGAGGGTGAACATGACATCGGGAACGGTTTCCATGACATTGTGCAAATCGGCCAGAGCCTGGACAGGTTCCAACTCGATTCGCCTCCGCTCGAGCTCAACGACAACGCGCGGGGCTAAAATTTTCAGCAGCGACTGCAGATAGTCGCCGTGTTGCAACGGCTTTGTATCCATCACGACGAGCAATCCAATGACTGCTCCACCTTTCGTCCGGAGCGGCACACCGCAATAGCTCTCGGCTCCGAGGTCTGCCAAGCGCTGGAACTGAGGAAACGCTGCCTGGATATCCCGGTCGAAATAGGCGAAGGTTTGTGTCAGTGTGGCGGCACAAGGCGTATGGGCAAGTTCATATTCGAAGTTGGCGACGAGGGTGCCTCCAGCTGAAACCGCCACAGTGTGGATTTTCTTGCGTCGGCCTTCACGCACTTCACCGATGACCGCATATTGCACATCCAACGTCGAGGTCAAGTGAGTGACGAGTGAGGCGAAGAACTCGTCCCCGGTCTCGGCCGCGGTGCCTTCGATGATGGTATGCAGGAGATGGGATCGCCCGCGGAGATCCTGCATCGTCTCTTCAAGATGATGGCGTTGCGCTCGCATCGACTGCTCTCGCTCGGCAAGTTCTCGCGCAAGATCTGCCACCTGCGATCGCAGGGATTCGAGTTCCGACAGATGATCGGTACTGCTCATGATACAACTCCTTGCCACGTGCAAGAGCCACGTGAGATGGCTGAATGCGGGGGCCGACGGTGAGACTGGGGATTCGCCGTCACATCATATACTGAGGGTTCACGAGAAATCTGTCCGACATTGCCGTTCGTCGCAGTAGAACGGTCCATACCAGATTGGCTCCTACGCTGCTGAGCCGAGAGGGAGTTATGGGAAGGGAAGCGAAGACGTTCGCTATTCAATTCCATGAAGTATAACGACAGCGTACCTATTGGGTTCAGACCAGACTGTAAGAACCGCATGCGCGCAGGCCCTCGCTGGTGGTCCTGAACACTGGTGTCGGGAGGCCTGAGTGTCCTACGGATGGCCACCGGATGTCTAGGTCCGAATGGGTCTACGGATGGCTCAATGAGGGCGGCGGGTATTAGGGATACAGAGTGGGCCAGAACGGATGGCGGTCACACCAGAGGAAAAGCCAGTATATTGAGTTTGGTGCCGAAGGCGGGACTTGAACCCGCACGGCTTGCGCCACACGCCCCTCAAACGTGCGTGTCTGCCATTTCACCACTTCGGCGACTCAATCCGTGAGGCGTCAAACGTGAAGCGTATCTCGTGAAGCGTCATTCGTTTCCGGATTCAGACGTTTCACGCTTCACGTTTCACGAACGACGAGCCCGAGGGAGCCGCATTATAGAAGTGGGCCAAAATCCTTGTCAATCAATGGACGCTCCGGTAGAATCGGGCGGCTCATGCTCACCGGGTCCTCCAACGTTGTGCAAAATCACTCCAGCCTCACGTCCACGCTCGATGATGTCGTTGAACGACGGGCACAGGGGTCCGTCGCTGCATTGTTCGACGTCGACAATACGCTCCTGCCTGGAGAGGCCAGCGAGGTACGATTTTTCAGGTTTCTGTGGCGGCGTGGCCTGGTGGGGTGGAGCGAGTTGCGCCGGAGCGTTGCCTGGCTGGCGGGACACGTACCCCCGTTCTCGCTGCACTCGCTCCGAGAACAAAAAGTGTACCTAGCGGGCAAGCACCCCGCAGACATTGAATCGCATGCGAGAGAGTTCTGTCAGACTGAGATGATCGGCAAGCTGGCTGTAGAAGGTCGCGCCAGGCTGGATGCGCATCGACAGGCGGGGCATCAACTGATTCTCGTGACGGGCGCGCCTGATTTTTTGATCGTACCTCTTGCGGAATTCTTGGATGTGCCGACGGTCTTCGCGGCGAAGCCAGAGCGACAGGACTCAGTCTATACTGGGTCGTTGATTCCCCCGTTGCCCTATGGTCGTGGCAAGCGTGAACTCATCCTCGCCCACGCTCGGGGAATGGGACTCGATCTGGCCGCCTCCTATGCCTATGGAGACAGCCCTGGCGATCGCGACATTCTTGAATTGGTTGGATACCCCCTGGTAGTCAACCCAATCCGGGGCATGGCACGCACCGCGCAACGCCTCGGTTGGCCTGTCGCGACGTGGAAGTGAACAAGATTGCACCAGTCCATCAAGTCAGAATGTCTTCAAGTCATCAAGTCTCGGACTTTCGACTTTCAGACTTTACGACTTATGACACGAGCCTTCTATGCGAGTGACCGAGGTCTTCCATAGCATTCAAGGTGAGTCGAGCTACGCCGGACAGCCTTGTGTGTTTGTTCGACTGACTGGATGCCCGCTTCGTTGCACCTGGTGCGATACCGACTATGCCTTTTATGGCGGCCACGAGTGCTCGATCGAAGAGACGTTGGCAAAAGTGCGCGGCTACGGGTGCCGCCTCGTGGAGGTCACGGGAGGGGAACCGCTTGCCCAACCAGAAAGTCTCTCGTTCATGACTAAACTATGCGATGCCGGCTATACCGTCCTCCTGGAGACGAGCGGAGCCGTCGAGATCGCGCAGGTCGATCCGCGTGCGCATATCATCCTGGATGTGAAGTGTCCGGGAAGCGGCATGACAGATCGGATGTACTGGCCAAATCTTTCTCAGTTGGCGGCCAAAGACGAGGCGAAGTTTGTGCTGGCCGACCGGGCCGACTACGACTGGGCTCGTGAGATTCTGGCCCGATATGACCTAACCAGCCGTTGTTCGGTACTCTTCAGTCCGGTCTTTGGCTCGCTCGATGTGCGTCACCTGGCCGAATGGATTCTGGCTGATCGCCTGCCGGTCCGTTTTCAGTTACAGATGCACAAATACATATGGGCACCGGATATGCGGGGGGTGTGAATTCTGAGCGAGACAAGCACGACGTGCGCGACAGGCGCGACTCGCGAGAGTACCGAGCGACGAAAACGAAGGAGACGTGAATGAAGATCATGCAGGTCACGGTACAGGTTGGGCGAGTGGAGACCGCATCCGAAGAGGTGTTGGTACTCACACATTGTGAAGGAGAGGCACTGGCGAAACAGGATGCGGCACTTCTTGATCGGGCCCTCGGAGGTGCGTTGAGCAAGCTGGTGCAATCCAAGGAATTCGAAGGCAAGGCCAACGACGTCTTGCTGTTTCACACACAGGGCAAGGTGTCTGTAAAACGGTTAGTGCTGGTCGGCTTGGGTAAGAAGAACGAGGTCACGATCGAGACGATCCGGCAAGCGATGGGCTCCGCCGTGAAGCGCATCCGTCAGACGAAGGTCGAATCCTTTTCGGTCGCGCTGCCGACCGTGATGCCTGGCAAGATGTCATGGGTCGAGGTGGCGCAAGCGATGGTTGAAGGAGCGATCCTGGGCAGCTATCGGTTCACCGTCTATCGGAGCGAGGCCGGCTCAGAGCAAGACATCGCGGGGATGAGCATTCTGATCCCGAAGAAGGATCAGTTGCGGCAGGTGACCGAAGGGGTCCGGCGCGGCGTCGCCACGGCAGAGGCAACAGTCTTTGTCCGAGACCTCTGTAATCATCCTTCCAATATTCTGACCCCTACCAGGGTCGCCGACGAAGCGAAGACCATCGCCAAAGCTGAAGGGATCACGATCAAGATTCTCGAACAGAAAGAGATGGAACGTTTGGGGATGGGTGCGTTACTCGGCGTGGCGCGCGGGAGTCAAGAGCCGCCCAAGTTCATCATCCTTGAATACAACGGAGCCAAGAAAAAAGACGAGCGCCCGGTCGTGCTGGTTGGGAAAACGATCACCTTCGATACGGGTGGGATCTCACTGAAACCTGCCGAAAATATGGAACACATGAAAGCCGATATGACGGGGGGAGCGGAAGTGCTCGCCTCGATCCGCGCTGCGGCCAGACTCAAGCTCCCACTGCGTCTCATCAGTATCCTGCCCGTGGCGGAAAACATGCCGGGTGGCCGGGCAATGAAGCCGGGCGATATTGTGAAGACGCTGTCTGGGAAAACCGTCGAAGTGCAGAACACGGATGCAGAAGGCCGGCTCATCCTGGCCGACGGCCTCGCCTATGCGATGCGCTATAAGCCGGCGGCCTTGATCGACATTGCAACTCTCACGGGAGCCTGTGTTGTGGCACTCGGCCAGTTTGCGATCGGCATGTTCGGCACCAACCACGCGCTCAAAGAACAGGTTCGGAAGGCGGGGCAGACGGCAGGCGAACGGGTGTGGGAGATGCCCTTGTGGGAAGAATATTTCGAACAGCTCAAGAGCGATGTCGCCGATATGCGCAACATCGGCGGCCGCGGCGGCGGCATGATCACCGCGGCGCTCTTCCTCAGTAAGTTCGTAGGGGACTGCCCGTGGGTGCACCTCGATATCGCCAGTACAGATTGGAGCGAGCGGGAACGGGCCTATATTCCGAAAGGTCCGACAGCGATTGGAACCAGGTTATTGGTGCAGTATCTGATCGATCGGAGTCTCTAGCATTGGCACGACATCTATTGACTCCGCGCGAAAAAATCGGGCAGCTTTTCATGGTCGGATTTCTCGGCACATCGGTATCGCCCGATGTGGCCTCGTTCATCAAGGAATACAAGCCTGGCGGTGTCATTCTCTTCTCGCGGAACCTCGAGTCCGTCGAGCAAATGGTCGACCTGACCAACGGCCTGCAAGCCTGCAGCCCACATTCACCGCTCTTGATCTCCATCGATCAGGAAGGCGGTCGGGTCTCCCGTCTTCCTAAGGGCTTTACGATCTTCCCCTCTTGCGACCTGTTGGGTCGTTCCAACTCAACTGAATTAGCCTACGCAGCTGCAGCCACCATTGCCAAAGAGCTGAGAGCGGTGGGAGTCAACATGAATATGGCGCCGGTGCTCGACGTCAACAGTAATCCGGGCAATCCGGTCATCGGCGACCGGGCGTTCGGCACCACACCGGATGTGGTCTGTGAATTGGGATTAGCGACGGCGGCGGGGCTCCAAGATAATAAAGTCGTGGCCTGCGGGAAACACTTTCCCGGTCACGGCGATACCAGTGTCGATTCTCACAAAGAGCTCCCGGTGGTCGAGGCATCGCGGGCGCGATTGGAGGCCGTCGAGTTCCCCCCCTTCCGTCGTGCCGCTGCGCAGAGCGTTGCTTCGATGATGACCGCGCACGTGCTCTATCGAGCCCTCGATCCAGAGTTGCCAGCCACGCTCTCGCCGACCATCATCACAAAATTCTTGCGCCAGGAGCTGCGATACGATGGAGTGGTGTTGACGGATGATTTAGAAATGCACGCGATCATCGACCACTATGGCATAGAAGATGCTGCGGTCCGTGCGGTGCTGGCGGGATGCGATGTCCTGTTAATTTGTAAAGATCAGGATCGGGAAGTCGCCGCCTTCGAGGCTGTTGAACAAGCAATGGAGGCAGGGACAATTTCTCCCGAACGGTTGGACCAGTCGGTTGCTCGTATCACCCGCCTGAAAGACCGGTTTGTGACGCCCTACAAGCCGGTAATGGTCTCCGAGGCGAAGCTCGTTGCAGGATGCCGAACGCATCAGGCATTGCGGCACTCAATCGAACAAGTTCAGACGAGGTTATTTAACCCAAAACACTCATGAGGACTTTTGTCGAGGTTCGAGGTTTTTAGAGCTTCGAACTTCGTGTCGCGCCGGTCTCGCTCGGTTAGCCACTACCCTCTTGCAGGTCGTTGGTCGATTCCCCTACAGTGCGCTGCATGATCCGCACATTTCAAGGCATCAAGCCCACCATTCCCACGTCCTGTTTTATCGAAGAGACCGGCGTCGTCATCGGCGATGTCGTGCTAGGCGAGCACTGCAGCGTCTGGTTCCATGCTGTCATTCGTGGGGACGTACACTCGATCAGGATCGGTGACCGGACCAACGTGCAAGACCTCTGTGTGCTCCATGTCACTCACGATATTCATCCGCTGATCATCGGCAACGAGGTGACCATCGGCCACGCGGCGATACTCCACGGCTGCACGATCAAGGATCGCGTGCTGATCGGGATGGGGGCCATTGTGATGGATGGAGCGGTGATCGGAGAGGATTCGGTGGTGGGAGCCGGTGCGCTGGTGGTGGAAGGCATGATTGTGCCGCCGAAGAGCGTGATCCTCGGATCGCCGGGCCGTGTTCGCCGGACCGTATCAGAAACCGAACTTGCATGGATTAAGGAGTCGGCGGAGAACTACGTGAAGTACGCAAACCAGTACTTGGACAACTCGTCGAAAGCCAAACCAGGTTTTCGAATCTAGCCCTTCAGACGCGTCACCCAGCCCCTTTAGCTCTCTTGCCGATTTGAATAAAACAAATCGGGTCGCCCACCAATGCGGTCTCGTAATAACGTTTCCCAACCACGTAGGGTACTCGGTGCCGGTGGCACCACTCTGCAATCCATATGACTTCTTCTGTCGTGGTTGTGACGAGTCCGGGCCTCGTAAGCATTCCCATACACCGTGCAACCAACGCACGTACGATGCGGCGCTCTTGATCAAACTTCAGAGGGTCAAGGGTGAGCGGATTACCTCGGCCATACGACAGAGGCGACAGATGCGGGAATCGCTCAGGGTCGTTCAACACGCTGACCATCCAGAGATGATCGAATCGGCCCGTCGCGCTGGCCGCATCAATCGCATAGAAGGTGAGCGGGGTCGAGTGGCAGGCACGGTTGAGCGTTGCGACTTCTGCCCTTCGGAGATTATAGGGTTTCACCGTCCGACCCAGTTCCACCACTTCCATCATTAAAGCAGGAAGCTCCGCTACCCCGGCGCCGACGTAGAGACTGCGACCACCCCGTGTGAGTTTCCGCCTCAACACCACGGCAACCCGGCTCCCAAGACGCTCACAGAGCCCCCGCTTTGCTCGCCAGAACTCCGCTCCACCTTCATAACAGTAGACCGGTCCCAGTGCGCCATAGTCGAGACGGCCATAGACTTCGGCTACAAGACGCCGTGTAGCGGGTGTTAACTTCGTACGACTTGTCGTCATGGTCGTACTCCGGCGATCTGAATCGCGGTGGCAGTCACTGTTGCCGCCACATTGGAGAGAAATTCGAGATTCAGTGTGGCCAGAGTATCAGTCTCACGATGGTAGTGCGGATTTCGGAAGTTCGCCGTATCGGTCAACACCACCGCTGGATAACCTGCATCCCAGAACGAGGCATGGTCGCTGCGACGGGTATGAGGCATGGCCTCCCCTCGGCCCGGTACCACCAAAGACAAGGGCTTGAGCAAAGCCGCCTGCCGCCAGGCATCCTGTTCAAGCTGAAGCACCAAAGACTGAGAAGCCTCGTTGCCCACAATAGCGAGAAAATCTCCCTGGGTCGGCACCGCAATGGGTATATCGGGCGGGGTCTGCTGCGTGCCTGCCCCGCTCTTGGCGAACCCGACACATTCCAAGATAATCGCACCGGCCAACTCACGGCGTTCGGCTTTCAAGCGGGAGGCGAACGCCTGGCTCCCCAGTCGATCCTGCTCTTCAAGACAGAATGCCACGAGCCAGACGGGGCGCGCGAGAGGTTGCGCACGGAGGCGAGAAGCGACTTCGAGGAGGACCACGAGCCCGCTTGCGTTATCATCCGCGCCCGGTGAACCGGACACGGTGTCGTAGTGGGCCCCGATCAGGAGTGGAGGTAATTCTTCTTGTCGGGGCCGGTCCGGATACTTGATCGCCACCACATTGCGATAGGCCTTGCCCCATGCACTCACGAGCTGGCCGCTGGTGGTCCACCCAGACTTGGTAAACTGTGTCGCGAGATAGTGCGCCGCCTTCCGAAGTGCGCGGGGACTCGTCTCAGGATGACGCTCACCGACGAGAGCCTGAAGATGGCGGTTGATTCGTAGACGTTGGGTCGCCACAAGAAGAGACTGATCAAATGAATCGATTACGATGCGATCTCCGTCCCGATGCCTTTACGCGTGAATACTTCGAGGAGAATGGCATGGGGAATTCGACCGTCGATGATGTGGGCTTTGCCGACACCGCCTCCGAGCGCATCCAAGCAGGCATGGACCTTGGGCAACATCCCTTCGCCGATCGTGCCCCGCTTCACCATCCGTTGCACATCTTTGCGCGAGACCGTCGAAAGATGGCGCCCCTTTGCATCGCGAATACCTTTTACATCCGTCATCATCACCAGCTTTTCAGCGCCCAACGCCGCGGCCATCGCCCCGGCCACCAGATCAGCGTTGATGTTGTAGGTGTTCCCTTCCCGATTTGTACCGATCGGCGCGATGACGGGAATGTAATGATCCTGCTGAAGTTTCCGCACCAACGTGGGATCGATAGACTGGACCTCTCCAACCAAACCGAAGTCCTCGTCCTCTTCGCCGTCATCGAGATCTTTTTCCAGACTGGCCGCCCAGGCTTTGGCCGTGAGCGGTCGAGAGAGCATGAGTCCCCCGTCTTTTCCGCTCAAACCGACAGCAAGGCCACCATGGCGGTTCAAGAGATCGACGATTTCCATGTTGATCTTGCCGGCCAACACCATCTCCACGATTTCCATCGTGGCCTCATCTGTGACCCGGACTCCATGACGAAACTTGGCTTCGATCCCCAAGCGCTGGAGCATCTTATCGATCTGAGGTCCACCACCGTGCACGATGACCGGGTTGAGACCCACATATTTCAAGAGCACGACATCCTGGGCGAACCGCTCTTTCAACGGCCCATCGGTCATCGCATGACCGCCATATTTAATGACAATCGTCTTGCCCTTGAACGTGCGAATGTAGGGCAAAGCTTCGATCAGGACGTTTGCCTTCTTAATCAGTCTGTTCATATCCAGGCTCCCATGACAAAAGAAGCGCGAAAGATGAAAAATCCGGGACGAGCAGGTTCGCTGCTCACATGCCTCTCGACTCTTGTCTAATACAAATGGTCGTTGGCAACCGTCCGACAATCATGGCGTATCATCCTTCACAACACGCGCGCTGACCGGGCGACCAGCCCGCGGATGCGTCCTATCATAGACGGCCAGGAGCTGGTCCGTGGCCAGGTGCGTATACTTTTGTGTCGTACTCAATGACGTATGTCCAAGCATTTCTTGAATCGACCGCAGATCGGCCCCTTCATCAAGGAGATGGGTGGCAAAGGAGTGGCGCAACGTATGGGGACTCACGGAACCACCGGCAAGCCGGTTTGAGTAGCGGGCCACGATGCGAGCGACGCTCCGAGTCGTGAGCCGCCCACCTCGGCTGTTTTGAAAAACCGGTGACGAGACACGCTTCGTCGTCGTCGAATCTCGAGAGTCCACCAAGGGCCGCTGATTCAGATATGCCTGAATAGCCTGTAACGCCACCTCTCCGATCGGCACGATACGTTCCTTCCGACCTTTTCCTCTCAAGTGGATCAACCCCTCGGACGCACGGAGATCGTCGAGATTGATCCCCACGAGTTCACTTACCCGAGCCCCTGTCGAATAGAGCGTCTCCAGCAAGGCACGGTCGCGTGGCGACCCTCCTGCCTGATCGGTGGGAAACTCCATCAACGCCGCCGCGTCATCCTTGGTTAACACACGCGGAAGATGCTTCGGCTGTTTCGGCGTCCTGATGGCCTCGGCAGGATTCAGACCGACTATACCCTTTCGCTGCAGATAGCGATAGAAACTGCGTAGGGAGGCGAGCTTCCGAGCCATCGACGCGGGTTTCTCATGCTTGCAGTTCAACCAGTGAAGATAGTCCCGAATAGACTCCGTATGCACGGTGGAAGGATCAACCACATGAGCGGGCGGAGACTCCTTCGTCATGAACGTCTGAAACTGTCGGAGGTCCGACGCATAGCTCCGAACTGTTTCGTGCGACGCATGCCGTTCCAGATCAAGGAACGTCATGAAAGCTCGAATTGCGTCATCCATGCCGTCAAGTCCTCAAGCGCCCGTTGTCCCATGAGCCGTCGTTTGCGTTCCTTGTCTCGCGCCGGTGCGGCAAGGGGAGGAAAGAGCCCGAAATTCGTATTCATCGGCTGGAAATGACGCGGGTCCGTGGTCGTGATGTACGACAGCAAACAGCCGTGCGCCGTGGTGGGCGGGGGCGTGACCAACGGCAATCCCGCAAGACCACGAGCAGCATTGATTCCTGCCACTCCCCCCATCGCAGCGGAATCCGTGTAGCCTTCGACTCCGACCAGCTGCCCTGCAAAGAAAAGGGTGCCGCGCGCCTTGAACTGAAGGGTATTGCGCAATAATTGGGGAGAATTGATGAAGGTATTGCGATGCAAGCTGCCGTAACGAAGAAACTCCGCCTGCTCTA
Organism: uncultured bacterium; assembly: GCA_965233025.1. Lineage (GTDB taxonomy): Bacteria > Nitrospirota > Nitrospiria > Nitrospirales > Nitrospiraceae > Palsa-1315. Next base: position 14,419 of record CBDDRH010000075.1, on the reverse strand, counting down.
GACCTGGAATCATACGAAATACCCGCTTCTGCTCGCCGTAGGTCAATTTAGTCTGAAAGCCCACGAGGTTGTAACAGGAGCGGTGGGCGTTTTCCGTCCGGAGCTGTACCACAGCATAGGCTCGCGCACCCGTCTTGGGATTCTCAAGTCCTACCGGCTTCAACGGACCGAACTGCATCGTCTGGCGGCCCCGTTCGGCCATCACTTCGATGGGGATACAACCTTCAAAATAGGGCGTCTTTTCAAATTCTTTCGGTTGGACTTTCTCCGCCGCGAGCAAGGCGTCATGGAAAGCGTTGTAGGCCGGCTCGTCCATCGGACAGTTGAGATAGTCATCCCCTCCCTTGCCGTAACGGGACGCGAGAAATACGACATCCATATTGATGGAATCGGCATCCACGATCGGAGAAATCGCATCGTAAAAATACAAATGTTTCGTGTGGGTCAATTGCGCAATCGCCTGAGACAGTTTGTCGGATGTCAGCGGGCCGGTTGCCAAAATGCAGAGACAGTCCGTTGGAATCTCGGTGATCTCCTCATGCAGAATGCGAATGTTCGGATGCCCTTCCAGCGCCTGGGTAATCTTGAGTGAGAACTGCTCACGATCGACGGCTAGAGCTGATCCTGCAGGCACCCGCACCTCATCCGCCACCCGAATAATGAGCGAATTGAGACGGCGCATTTCCTCTTTCAAAATGCCGGGGGCGTTCAATAGATCCACGGAGCCGAGCGAATTCGAACAGACCAACTCCGCCAAACCGCCGGTCTTGTGGGCTTGCGTCATCTCTTTTGGGCGCATTTCATAGAGCGTCACTTTTGCTCCACGATTGGCCGCCTGCCACGCCGCCTCAGACCCGGCCAGACCGCCCCCGATTATGACGATGTCATCGCGCATGCGAGTGAAACTCCTCGGAGAAAGACAAAACGCGGTGGCATTGTAGGAACCGCATTTTGGGGATGTCAAGGCGACTTCGCTACACATGGGGCTGGCGTCGCGGTTGATCCGATTTACGACCCCGTGCTAAACTTCCTAGTCTATAGGCGATTAGCTCAGGGGTAGAGCGCTTCCTTCACACGGAAGAGGCCACTGGTTCGATACCAGTATCGCCTACCATACTCTCGCCTCCTTCTTGGTCCACTCCTCCGGCCTAAACCGACCGTATTCAGCATTCTGCTCGAACCGTTCTAATTCTGGACAGATTCCTGGAGGTCGGCTACACTTCAGTCAATCGAGAGACCGTCTACTCTGAACCGTATAAGACAAGTGAGGTCATCCATGCGGACTACAACTCTTGCAATGGGAATTCTTCTGCTGGCCACCGCAGTCGGTTGTGCCGGAAACCCCAAGCAACAAGCGATAGCCGATGCAGCAGATGGAGGCTATACCGCTCCGGCCAGTATTTACAGTGTGATGGATCCCACTTCCTTGGTCTACACCGATGTGACGGCCGGAGCAGCCCCGAGCGATAACCCCTGGCGTTGGGCCGGTTTTCTCTTACACCCCGCCGGAGTTGGTATTGATCACGCCTTAAACCGACCGATTTACACACTTACCAGCAAGATGCCGTACCTTTTCGGGTACACGTCAGAGGATTCGATGCTGGATAGCCAGCGGCGATAGTTTCCGCAGACACGTCGTCTTCAGATTCAATTCAAGGCCCGCTTTCTTCACGAAAGTGGGCCTTGAATTATCACCTCCTTGGCAAACCCTTCCGCGTTTCGTGTATGCTCTCTTCGTGAGTCAATGTTCACGTGACACGCAAACGCCTTGCGCTGTGCCCTGGCAACTGGGAATAGTCTGTGGGCTAGGCCTGAGTCTCTTGCTGAACGCCTGCGAAGCCCCGACCCGAAATCCGACCCTCCCGCCGTCTGAGAGTGATCTCGTCCTCCAAACGTCCATAACCCTCTGCACGTCAAAGCCCACCTTCCTCAAGACACATCCCGCCTCTACCCTCAAGCCACAAAACTGGGGCACCGGACAAGAGTTGGTTCTTTCAGCCGACCGAAGCCCATCCCATAGCGATGAGTCTTACTTTTTCGATGAGGATGGCATACTGGTCGGAACCGTCTTTACCTTTTCGTCCGGGCTTGACTTGGATCCCTACCCTGTCCTCCGCCGCACCCTCACGCAACTGAAGCCGGTATTGGAGTTCTATCTCAACGTAGCAAATCTATCCACAAGGACAAACATGGAGTCCAGTGCCCTGTATGAAACCGGGGACGAGAAAACAACGACACAATATTTGGTCCAGGGTACCCGCGAACATCCCGTATTGCTCCAGGTTTCTGTGACCATCGATCCCTATGTACGGCTATTTTCTCCCTATCGACGTGAGTTCTTGGAACGATTACGCCATCCAGGTGGCCAGAAGCCCGGACAACAACTCGACGGTCAAGGCTCGGAAGACAAGGAGCCCTTCCTCTCACTCCAACAATTCGCGCGCGGCCAAACAGCACAACTCTCCTATTGTGGAATCCAGAACTACGATACCGCCGCCACTGCCTACCAGAGCGCGATCGCAAGCGGCTTTACGAATAAAGTGTGGCTGGCAGAAGCTCACCACAAACTAGGCCTGGCGTGGGAAGGAAAGGGAGAGCATGAGAAGGCCAAGGCGGAGATGCTTCGGTCATTGACCATCAGACCCAACACTCCGGAAGTCCTGAATAACCTCGGCACGGTGTATACCAAGCTGGGAGACAAGGCGAATGCGCTCGCCTCATTCGAAAAAGCTGTCACGCTCCGCCCCAACTATGCCATTGCCCGCTTCAACTTGGCTGAAGCTTACGAGCCCACAAGTCCTAAGCGGGCACTCTCGGAGTACGAGACCTATCTCGCGCTGGTCGAGGGTATCCCCGATGAAGCCGGTCGAATCGCTCTTGTCCAACAACGCGTCAAAGCGTTAAAACACTAACCTGCCTCCATCAATATTTTCGTTTCCCTCACAAGCTGTCGAGTATGTGATTTCATTAGGCACCCGCCATATATTGCGATAGCCTTCTCCCATCATTCTGTACGGAAGAATGGGAGAACGACATGGAACAACCTACTTGGGCTGGTGTGCGAGCAACCGTCTTGGCAGTCACGGTTTTACTACTTCTGCCTCTCCAGGCCCAAGCCGAACGGGACTGGGAGTTTTCGGTCGGCGCGTTTGGAGGGAAAGCTTACCACTCAAACGAAGACTTGAAGATCAATTCGGGGGACATCGTTGATCCATGGCATGGAACGGTACACGGTGTACAACTGAACGACTCCGGAACATTTGGAGGCAAACTCACCGCATGGCATCTCCCAAGGAAGTACAACTGGCAACCACATGTGGGAATCGAGCTTGACTTCACGAGATTCACAGCAGACCGCCATCCCCAAACACAGGGCGCTGATGGCACAGTATCGACTCCCGGCTTTGAGCTTGGAGCAGTCGATATCGACTTTGTTAGTGACTTGAGTGTCAATACCTTGGCTGCCAACTTGCTGTTTCGCTACCCCGTCTGGTCAACTCCGGATCTTCCGCAGGGACGAATCACGCCATACGTCGGCTTTGGTGTCGGCGTGCAACGAGCCGTTATGTCCCTCCAGTTCGTTCCATATCGAGAGGTGGATTATGCTCCGGCTGGGCAGGTGCTCGTAGGGATGAAGTTTTTCGTGATTAAAAATCTCGCCGTCTTCGGAGAGTACAAGCGGATCTGGTCCTCCCATGACTTTACGTGGTCAGGCATCGCCCCCCCTGGATTCGAGGAAACGTGGTCTGTTGTGACCAATGTCATTGCCGGAGGTGTGTCCTTACACTTTTAGGGAGGCGCGAGAAAGCTCGTTCTCTAGGAAGTATTTTAACGGCGGGCTTTCTCTTCCTGTTCTTCGAGCGTCTTACAGTTGATGCAGAGTGTGGTGACTGGGCGGGCTTTCAGTCGCGGATAGGGAATCTCTTCTTCGCAACGCTCACAGATGCCGTAGGTATTCAGGTCCATTCGATCAAGCGCCTCATCGATCTTCTTGATCAACCGTTGCTCTCGCTCACGGATACGCATCAAAAAATTCTGCTCAGCCTCCGCAGACGCTTGATCGCTGACATCCGGAAACGCCTCCTGGCCGTTTGGATTGGCGAGACCCTCCACCGCCTCGTCCAACATGGCTTTGCGCTGCCGCTCAAGGTCACGACGAATCGCCGCGTATTTTTTCCCGGGGGACGGCGTCTTGACTCTGCGCTTGGCTGTGGCAGATTGCGCCGCGGGTGGAGCGGATGAAATACGTTTGGCGGAAGAGCCTGCTTTCATACTGCAACCTGCCTGAGGAATAATACCGTCCGAAATCGTAAAACTATAGCAGGGGCTCGAAGGGGGGGTCAATGGGCAACGTGGCACCGTCGATATTGGCCGCTGACTTCCGCTAAAGATCCCGACGGCCTTCGATCGACTTCAGTAACGTCACTTCGTCGGCATACTCGATATCCATCCCGACCGGAATGCCATAGGCGATACGCGAGACCCGGACTCCGAGAGGTTTTAGCTGGTTCGTTAAATAGATGGCGGTTGCCTCACCTTCGATCGTCGGACTCGTCGCAAGAATCACTTCCTCGACTCCCCCAAGCTTGACCCGATCGACCAACTCCTCGGCTCTGATATCCGACGGTCCAACGCCGTCCAACGGAGACAAGGCACCGAGTAATACGTGATACAAGCCGCGGTAGGCTCCAGCTCGCTCGATAGCATACGTCGTGCTCGGTTCTTCCACTACCAGGATTCTCGCCTGATCCCGCTTCGGATCGAGACAAAACTCACAGAGTTCTCCCTCCGCGATGTTCCGGCATTGTCGGCAAAATGAGAGCCCGTCTTTGACGGCACGAATCGCTTCGGCCAGGCGAAGCGCGTCTTCACGCTCGGCCTTCAAGACATGAAACGCCAATCGTTGCGCCGTTTTCTGGCCGATGCCCGGAAGACGGACTAACTCGCGCACCAACCGTGCGAGTAATCCTTGTTGATCAACCGCCATGACGTGATTGCCCGCTAGAGCAGCCCGGGCATGTTCATCCCGCCAGTCACCGATTTCATCGCATCCGCCATCATCTCACGAGCTCTCTTGAGAGCGTCATTCGACGCAGCCATGACTAAATCTTGCACCATCTCCACATCGCCACTCTTCACCACTTCGGGATCGATGACGATACCGAGGATCTCCATGGCACCATTGGCCGTGACGGTCACGCTACCGCCGCCGGCTGTCCCAGTCACGGTCCTCGACGATGTTTCTTCCTGCACCTTCGCCATTTGCACCTGCATCGCCTGCGCTTGCTTCAGAATATTTCCCATATTACCTAGCGGATTTTTCATTCCTGGGCCTCCTTCCGGCTCAACACCTGCCGTACCTCAGCGAGTTCTGCGCCAAAGGTCTCCAGCGCCTGCTTGACGACCGGATGGGCCCGTGCTTGCTCGAAGAGGATCAGCCGTTGCTCTTTTTCCTTCGCCGCTCTGAGCTGCGCCATCGTCGGTCCGGGAGAGTCCGACTCCGTCAATTCGACAATCCGCAGCCGAACCGTCTGCCCGCTCAATCGTTCACATATCGATGTGAGCGCCGACATATTATCTGGGTTCTCGATCATCCCTCGGGCCGCCATCTCCTGCTTGGCAAATCCGATTGTCACGACATGGCCCTCCACGCCCACAAATCGCCCTCTTTCCAGAAAAGCGGCAATCCTGGAAGAGACATTGCCCACTTCTTCTTGAACCTGTTCCCAATTGAGCGTCACCGCAACGCGCCCATTGTCAGGCGACGGTGATGCCACCGCCGTCGAAGCCTTCGTTTCGACGGCGGTGGCAGGAGCCTGGATGTCCGGAGAAGTCGCGAGGGGGCCTCGTGGATCCGCCGCATCCTCGACAGCAGAAAGCCTTGACGGTATCGAAGGGGCCGATGCAGGGGCCATTGCCTGAGGAAGTTTCGGTAACGCTGAGGGGATTGAATTACCTGCGCGACCAGCCGAAGCCGGTTTCTCTGCGAGCACTGGAGCCGGCTGAGGTACGCGTGCCGGCTGGGTTGGCGGCATCACTTCTTGGACCGATTTCCCATCCGACCGGCGCAACAAGCGGGTCGCTCGCACGGCGGCTGTTTCGAGTACAAACCGGGGATGCGCGCTGAGCCGGAGTGAATCCTCCGCTTGCGTGAAGATCGCAAACAATTCCTGAAGTAGTTCGGGCGAGAACGAGCGCGCATCAGCGGCCATCTGTGTAAGGTCTTCCGTGGAGGCCTCGATCAATCCCTGCCATTCTTGGGGTGAGGGCACCACCGATACCACCAGCATGTTGCGCAAATACTCGACAACCTCCGCACAATAAGCCCGCAGATCGTGTCCCTGGTCCAATAGCTGGGCCAGCACGCGAAGCGCCGGAGCGCTCTCCTGAGCCGTGACGGCCTGAACCATGGCACGGACGAGCTCTTGTGGAACCGCCCCCAGCAAAGCTTCCAGATCCGTATGCACGATCGTCTTGCCGCCGAACGCTACTGCCTGATCGAGCAGGCTCAACCCATCGCGCATGCTGCCCTCGCTGGCCCTGGCGAGCGCCATCAAGCTCCGCTCCTCGATCACAATCTGATCCTGATCGACCACATGGCGCAGTCGCTCGACGATCTCAGTTCGCGCTATCCGTCGGAAGTTGTAATGCTGGCAACGGGAGAGAATCGTCGCTGGAATCTTATGAATCTCGGTGGTGGCGAAAATAAACACGACATGTGGCGGCGGTTCCTCCAGCGTCTTTAACAGCGCGTTGAAGGCCGAGTTCGACAACATGTGGACTTCGTCGATGATGTAGACCCGGTATTTCCCGCGAAACGCGGCAAACTTCACGTTCTCTCGGATCTCCCGCACATCGTCCACGCTCGTATTGGACGCCCCATCGATCTCCATGACATCGACGGAAGTCCCCTGCGCAATTTCGAGGCAGTTGGAACAGGTGCCGCAAGGCGTGCCGGTCGGCCCCTGCTCGCAATTGAGCGCCTTGGCGAGAATTCTCGCGACCGTGGTTTTCCCTACGCCGCGGGTTCCAGAAAAGAGATACGCTTGGGCAATCCGTTTCGTGGCGATGGAGTTGACCAGCGTCTGAACAACGTGGGGCTGTCCGATCACATCATCGAACGCCCCTGGGCGGTATTTGCGGGCAGAGACTTGATAATCCAACGTCGGAAGGCTCCAGTTATAAGTTCTGAGTGCTGAGTTCTAAGTTCAAAGACCGAACCGCCTGGTTCAACTCAGAAGTCAGCTCTTCTTCGAAGAGAGCGGGGCCAGGTGATCCTGCGGCACACAGAACTGACCGTTTACCGTTGCTTCCTTCCGGACCTGGCGGAGTTCACAGGGTTCTGTTGCACAGGGCCCAGCCCCTTTTTCAAAGTTCTGAGTGCTGAGTTATGAGTTAAACGAAAAACTCACGGGCGGTGAAGCCAACTTTTCGCTCCCATTCTCTTGCGAACTCAGCACTCATAACTCAGCACTGGCTTCAGATGGCGGAGAGGGTGGGCATTCGAAGTCGCGCTCGCTGAAACTGCTCGCGCTTCTACAGAGGGGGCCAGCCCCCTCGTAAGCTCCCCACGCGGGGGACACATCCCCCGCGATCCCCCTGTTCGAATCCCACCATCGGACATTTCTTGTCCCTTATTGCGCCCTTACCTTTTATGCTTCACGCCTCACATTTCACATCTCTATCTGGCGGAGAGGGTGGGATTCGAACCCACGGTCCCATTGCTGGGACGCATGCTTTCCAAGCATGTCGATTCGACCACTCTCGCACCTCTCCACGCCGATTTTTCAAGGCGGCATCTTAACACGCGGTCTGATGACCAGCAAGATGACCGTTTCTGCTCGTCGCCCTGGCATTGACCTTCCCGACTCCCTTATCCTAATCCTAAAGACAGTGGCCCCCTTCTCCTTCAATGGATGAAGACTCCAAAACCTTGACGAGGAAACTCCAGGAGCAGATGAAGAGGAACGCAAAAGAAGCCATCGGCAATCTGCTCAAACACTCTACCAAGTCAGGTGATCTCAAAGAAAAAGGCCAGGATTTTTCGAGAGGATTCTTGAGATAACATAAAAAGCATGAGCAGAGAAACACTGACCAACTCCTCATCAAAGATGTTTGACGAAATACGTCTATCACGATCAACGGCATCGGCCTTGCTTAACTCCAGCAACCATTCATCCACATACTCATACGATGCTCTTGTCGCTCTCTTCAGCATGTATCGCAGTGTTTATACTTGCCACCGTACAATTATTTGAGCTATACACCCTTGGATTTATTTGAGCTGAATACCACAACTCTCACGTGTCCCAATGTGGGGATGGAATCGTAGGTATGTACTCATTTGGTAAGGAGGGTTCGATGAAGAAGGTTTTCTGTGGGTTCGCAATAGCATTGGTTGTGTGTGTGATTGGAGGGGTGTTGCCCACGGAAGTCAATGCTCAAGATGTCTCTCCTGCTGCACCTGCCGCACCGACCACCCCTGACGTCGTGACGTTGAAGAATGGCAGCATCATATACGGAGAAATCATCGAAATGGCCGGCGGCGTATTGCTAATCAAAACGACGGCCAGTCCCGACAATTTGATGAAGGTGAATTGGAAGGACGTGTCCAAGCTGTCTGTGACTCACCCGCTGCCCTTCCATCTGAAGGAAGGGTCCGTGATTGCGGGGACTGCCACGGAGGGACCAAATGGAACATTGCACTTGCAGGTGGAACCCTTGAAAAGCACAATGGAAATCCCGATGGAATCCGTCACCGCCATGAATCCAATAGTTCAGCCACCCGTTATATACACAGGCAACATATCCGGCGCCTACACCGAAACGACCGGGAATAGCCGATTGCGCAATGCCAGCTTGCTTGGAGATTTCGTGGCAAGGGGCGAACAGCTCAGGCTCTCGCTCAATGGCCGTTACGTCTACGGCGACACCTCCAATACCATTAATGCTCGAAATGCGCGCGGGACGATCAAGCTCGACTTCTTTCTTACCAAACGGCTGTTTTGGTTTGCCTCTGCCTACTTCGAAAACGATCTCTTTCAAGACCTGAAGATGCGAACCGCACTCTCGACCGGTCCCGGCTATCAATTCATCGAACGGGGAGACTACTCCGGCGTCTTCAAAGATATGACATTCTACGGCGAAGCCGGATTAGCCTACTTCAATGAAGATTTCCGCGTGGCAGTTGACCAATCGAGTTATCGCGGACGCATATCCATGAAATTGGACTGGCCGTTCCTCGAGGATCGGATTACGGTGTACCATTACGACGAAATCTATCCCTCTCTCGAAAATTCATCAAACTACTTCCTCACGATGGATAACGGTATGCGGTTCAAGATTTGGCAAGGCTTCGCCAGCGGCATCCAAGTGACGACCCGATATAACAGCAATCCGGCTCCGGGTACCGGAACCACGGACAACATGTACCTCATCACCCTTGGGTATAGTTTCGATACGACCCGGAAGCGATAGGCGCGCGGGCCACCTATATCCTCTAGAAGGAGGACGATTTATGCTCAAAGAATTTAGAGATTTCGCCATGAGAGGCAACGTCCTCGATATGGCGATCGGTGTGATCATCGGAGGGGCCTTCGGAAAGATCGTCTCGTCGCTGGTCAGCGACGTGCTGATGCCACCGATCGGCTTGCTCTTAGGCAAAGTCGATTTCTCGAGTCTCTTCCTCAATATGTCAGGGACGCCGCAGCCGTCTCTTGCGGCCGCGAAAGCCGCTGGAGCCCCAACGCTCAACTACGGGGTGTTTTTGCAAAGCATGTTCGACTTTATCATCATTGCGTTCGTGATCTTCATGTTGGTCAAGCAGGTCAACCGGTTCAAGAAAGAAGCGACTCCGGCACCACCGGCAGGACCGACCAACGAAGAGAGATTGTTGATGGAGATCCGCGACGCGCTGAAAGACCGCCGTTGAGATGCGCGTTCTCGCGACGCCGGAATTGGAAGACTCACGCGATAAATACCCCCCCACGATCCAGAAGAAAGGAGGACGATCATCATGCAGGCATTCAAAACCGTGATTCTCGCAACAAGCTTGGCCGCTCTGGCAGGTTGTGCAAGCTGGGATAAGAGTCCCATTTGTCCTCCCAGCCACGGATGGCTGGCTTGGTCCGACGTTCGTTGCAATCCCCCCGAAGCACAGAAGGAAGTGGGTTCCGATTTGGCCGCCGAGCTGGCCGCAGCACGGAAACAGAACAGCGCCTTGAGCAGCCGGGCGAGCGATCTTGAACGACAGCTCGCCGACAGCAATCGGGAGATCGCCACGCTTCATTCCAGTAACAACGGTCTGCAGCAACAGCTCGCAGCCTCAATGGCACTGGCCGCCGGCCTCCAGGCTGGTGCAGGAGACAAAGACAAGCTTGCAGCCGACCTTGCCGCGGCCAGGCAACGGAATGCGGAACTCGAGTCCGAACTGGCTGCTCTGCGCGGCGAACTCTCTGCCGAGATGGCTAAACTGAAAGAAGCTCAGCGTGGATTGATCCGGGCGCTTCGTCCTGAGATCGAGAAGGGTGACATCACCGTCGATCTCAACAACGAACGGTTGATCATTAACCTGGCCTCCGGCTATCTGTTTGGTTCCGGCCAAGATCAATTGAAGCCGGCGGGCGTCGATGCGTTGAAGCAAGTCGGGGCGGTTTTGAAAGATTTCCCAGAGTATAAGGTCGCTGTGGATGGCCACACTGACAACCGGCCAATCCAGGGCGCACTGAAGAAGAGGTTCCCCACGAACAAGGAATTGTCTGAATCCCGTGCGGCAAATGCAGCGAAAGCGCTGACTGAAGGTGGTCTTGGCGCCGCGACAACGCACGGGTATGCAGATACCAAGCCGGTTGAACCGAACACGACCGATGCGGGTCGGGCAAAGAACCGCCGCGTCGAGATTCGCGTTACGAAGTAACTCTGTCCCAACCTTACGAACAGCACGGGAGCTTCTCCCATAAGGAGCAGCCCCCGTCGCATTAAACAAGCGCTAGGAGTATGGCCGGAAAAGATTCGGCCGAAGACCGGGACATGCGGACGGTCACACGCTTTAGCTGAACTGATCCCACGTATCGCACTGTTTGATCGCCCAAAACACCGCCTCTTTGAGTTTCTTCAACTGCACGTTCTCCGGATCGCGCAAGGCTTGCAGTTTCTTGTCAAGATCATAGAGCGGCTGGATCGATCGTTTATCCGGAATTTTTCCCAACGACCAGGCCACTTCTGTCAGCACAGACCAATCTGTTTTCGGATCTCCCAGCTTGGCGAGTAACGGCGGCACCACAGACGCATCGCCGTGCATCCCACCCAATTGTCCTAAGCTTTTGGCCGCTGCCGCCTGCAATTCAGGCTGCGGAGACGTATTCATGATGTCCACGAGCAACGGAATGCCTTCTTTGCCGAGATTGCCCATCGCCCCAATCGCTTGCTTCGCCAGGTCACGATCCTTGAGCACCTCTTTCAACTTCGGCAAGGCTTCGTCAGCTTGCATCTCGCCCAAGAGTGAAATAATTTTAAATCTCCTCGCCTGCGGCGTATCGGGTAGATCAAGCAACTTGAGAAGGCGCTCCGGCTGACCCCATTCAGCGGCCAGTAACAAGGGAAACTCGAATGTCTCGAGTGCATCCCTCAATTTGCCCATGGCATACACTCCAGGATCTCCCGCTTTGGCCGATTGCGCCGCTTGTTCTGCATCTTCAAACTCGGTTCGGACCTCTTTCTGCCATTTAACCTTGATGTCCGCGAGGAGATAGGTCATCTGGCAGGCGGGGCCTTTCCACAATCGAGACGGGGCATCGGGCAAATCCGCATCGCCGCCTGCTGCAGTTGTGCCTTCCCATGTTTTTCGCTGTTCGCATTTGACTTTGATCACCACGTCATGCGGTTTACTGGCATCGCCCACGACCGTGTATCCCAATTCCCCCATCCGGCGGGCTACAAGCTGAGCAATCGGCGCAGCGTCAACGGCTCCCTTGTCCGTGAGTGCAATCGCCTCGATGCGCACAGTCTGAATTTTGTCCAGCAGCGCTTTCTGTTCCGGCGTGAAATAATCCCGGTAGGCCCATGAAGAGGAAAGCGTCACCACGCCGAACGCCAGAGTTGAGAGTAGGAGTAGTGGAACGCGCACTGGGCACCTCTAAAATCGATCTGCCGACAATGAGTGACGTAGCTACCTGATTATACCCGCCGCTAAATACTGCCGCTACAGCAGGCATGATGAGGTCCTGTGATGACTCTCTCAATAGGCCAAATTGAGGGGGTGTCCCTATCTTTTTATCTCGGGTTCCTTTTAGCCTGAACCGAGCGCGATACCCCGTCTTGTGTGGGATTCTGTCGTGTCACAAATGGATACCGACCGCCCCATAGGCACGCAGTAAACCCCCTTCCACCCCGCAGGAGTATGGGTTGACAGTGGGATACGTCCAACGGTACAAAATACCCCCAGGAACTTATCTTTTCGTTTGTTTGTTCGTTATTGCTGGAGTCGACTCCTGCATACCCCACCCTGCGAGAGTGGCGGAACTGGCAGACGCGCGAGACTTAGGATCTCGTGGGTAACCGTGGGGGTTCAAGTCCCCCCTCTCGCACCAAACCACGGCCGGGCAGCCGGCGACAACTCGGCAGTCCGCACAAGGATTCTTACTTCGAACAAGGGTGCGCACCAGTTATGAAAATGGAAGTGACTGAACTAGGACCGTTGAAACGCGCCCTCAAGATTGAGGTGCCGGGCGATGAAGTCACACAACGATTTGCTCGCGCCTATGTTGATCTGAACCGCCAGGTCAACATCCCAGGGTTTCGCCCTGGCAAGGTACCCTTGGCCTTGCTGGAAAAGCGCTATGCCAAAACCGTGGAAGAGGACGTAATCCGAAGCCTTGTGCCGGACTTTTACGACAAGGCTGTCCGCCAAGCGGGGATTGTGCCGGTCCACGTTGAAATTCCTCCGCTGGACCGAGTCAAAATTAAGAAGGACGAGCCCTTTACGTTTACCGCAACCGTCGAGATCAAGCCAAACATCGAGTTGCGCGATTATAAAGCGCCGAGCCCGATCTCGCTCAAACCCGACAAACGCACCGTGACCGACGAACAGCTCGACCGAGGCCTTGAGGTCTTGCGCGAACAACAGGCCCGCCTGGAAGCCACACCTCCAGGCCACGCCATCGTGGACGGGGACTATATTGTCCTGGATATGCACGGCCTTCTTGATGGAGCACCACTGGAAGGAACGAAGAAGGAAGGTCAACTCCACAAGGTCGGGTCACACGCCGCCGTATTGGGCTTGGAAATTGATTCGCACGTCGGGGGGAAAAAAGAAGGCGACGTGCTCGAAATTTCCCAGCCGTACCCAACCGGCCATCCCGATCCTCGCGTTGCCGGCAAGACGGTCGTATTTGCTCTGACGATCAAATCCGTCAAGGAAAAGAAACTGCCTGCGCTGGATGATGAATTTGCCAAAGATTGCGGCCCCTACAACTCGCTCCAAGAAATCAAAGACAAACTGCGGGACGGGATGGAGCATGCCCTGAAGCGAGAAATCGAAGACACCTATAAAGATACGATCGTCAAGCGGCTCATGGATACCCACCACTTCGATCTTCCAGAAACCCTAGTGGAGCGTGAGCTGGAAGCCATCATCCGTCAGCACGCGCAGCAACAGCAGCGGAAGGGTGGCGCCCAAGAATCATCCGGCAAGGAGGACCTCACAAGTCTCCGCCAGGAACATCGGGACGAAGCGGCACGCCGGGTGAAGGTCAGCCTCGTGTTGGAGGAGATCGCCGGGAAAGAAGGGCTGACCGTCACGCAAGACGATTTTAACGCCGAGATCATGCGGCTGGCGTCGGAACTCAAAATGCCGGCTGCCGATCTCGTCAAGATGATCAAAGCCGGCGGGCAAGAGTCCATCGATGATTTGCGTACCAGGATTTTGGTGGATAAAGCCTTGGATTTCGTCTACCGCAATGCGGTCATTCAGGGATAGTACCGAGATGCAGGCTGGCCTGACTTTTATTGGTCTGTATGTTTTGGAAACAGGGGTATAACACGCAGGATGCTCAAAAAGGCTGTCCAGCAAGGCCGCAGCGAGCGAAGAGGCGAGGCGTACGCTTCGGTACGTTGAGCCTCTGAGCGAAGCGAGAACGAAGTTTGGGAAAAGGTGCGTCCTTGGGCGAAGAGGCTGTTTTGGCAGACTCAGGGCGGGCGGGTGAAGTAGCCACTAGGGTTGGGCAGATGAGAAGGGCGACTTTTTCAGCGCCCTACTAACTGAAAGGAACAACGTGCATGTTAGTTCCCATTGTTATTGAGACAACCAATCGAGGCGAACGCGCCTACGATATTTACTCTCGGCTCCTGAAAGACCGGATCATCTTTCTTGGCGCGCCGATCGACGACATCTTTGCCAACCTGATTATTGCCCAGCTCTTGT
>CBDDRH010000074.1:0-8324 GCA_965233025.1 uncultured bacterium | reverse complement strand
TGAATATGGCTGTGCGGCCTATGGGTATTTTTTTCCGCAGAGCCGGCTTCTTTACTATCCTTCTCTTCTGGACTGCAACCACCGTTCTCTCTGCGGCTGAGAAGACTTCCGTAATTTTGACGGTTCGCGATAGTCTCACCCCTCCCAACCAACCGGCGACCATTGAAGCGACGCTCATACAGAAGAGCCTCCTGACGGAGACCGGTCTGGGAGGAGAACCCATCGAGCTACTCATCGCCGGCAATGTTGTCGCAACCGCGATGACTGGTGGGGACGGGCGGGCTCTCTTGTCGTATACCCCGAAGGCCAAAGGGACGGTCCCATTCACCGTCCGTGTTGGAGACACTCCGAGAGTTGCCGTGGTCGAAGCAGGCGCGAACCTGGCCGTGTGGGAACATCGCAGCCCGATCATGGCGGTGGAAATGGTATCGCTCATGGAAGATGCCGTCGGACAGGGGCCGACTGTGACCTGGCCTGGGAAAGATGCGGAAGGCAGACGCCCGATGCCCGATGCTGCGGATGAACTCGGCAAGCTCACGCAGTTCTACTACAACGTGCTCTATGTGGTCACGCAGGATAAGGCGAGAGGTACTCACAATCAGGTGAATGCGCAAGCCAGACAATGGCTCAAGGATCAGAAGTTTCCGGTCGGGCACATCCTCGTGCTGCCAGCCGGCCCAGATACGTTTGGGGCGAAACTCGATGAACTGCATACTGCCGGGTGGAAGATGCTCAAAATAGGTGTGGGGCGGACGAAAGCCTTTGCCGAAGCATTTCTGCAACGACGCCTCGACGCCGTGATGGTGCCGGAACCAGCCAAGGGCGAGGTGCCGAGGAAGGCGAAGGTGGCGAAGGAGTGGAAAGAGGTGCGGAAGAAAATGTAGCGGGCGATTAGGGGGCTCCTCTTGCTCGTGGAACGCGCACGATGAAACAGTGCTCGTCCGACACGCGCAGTGAAGGACCCCCCTAATCGCCCGCTTGTGAGAAGGTTTTCCGCTCTAGGTGGAGAGGAAAAGATGAAAAGGATTGGAAGGGCACGCAGGTTGGTCTAGGTGCTCCCGGAACGCGCGCCCTAAGAAGGGCCTCGTTCAACGGCCGCACTTAGACCAACCTGCGTGCCCTTCCAAGAGAAAGAAAGTAAGCGAGTTTGGAGGGATTATTAATGGAGAACGGTCCCTCTATGCGCGTGGCAAAGGGTAAACTCCTTGCAGCTATAAAGGAACTATGCGGCCTGTATGGTCTGCCAATCTTGCTCCGTGGACAACGTGGAGATTCTTTGATCCGACACGACAATCACAGAGGAATGGGGCCTGGGTTCGCGTACTACGCCGGTCAATCAATATGCTCAATAGTTAAATAGTATGAAGGAGAAGCACATGGCTAAATTCGGCGGTAATGAGTTCACAGGCTTTTCGGTGCCACTGGTTTTCATAGACCGCTACTTCTTGTTGGAGCCCACAGATCCGCCACTAGTGAGCGTTTTTGTATTGGTGAACGGCAAGCCTGAGTTTGAGGTCTTGAAGAACAAAGCTGTCGGTACGTCCGTCTCCGACGCAACAACCACACCTCCTTGCATCGTTACTGTCTCAGACAAAGCCACACAGCGCTTTCTGTACAAAGTCCGTCCAGCTTCAGAAACGAGTGTTACCTTTGGAAAATTGGACGGTGGGGAGGTCACTGCGCAAATAACAGACAAAAATATTCAGGTTGGTGGCATCAAGATTCAAAACAACACATTCTCTGGAGTTATGGCTGGTGTTGTTGTGGACGCAACAGGTGGCGTAGGTATTGGAGCGCGTCTACCGCAAGCCGTCGTTGACTTATTGCGAGCGTCGTAGTGTGCCGTGTTAACAACACGCTCAACACCGACTTGAGTTTTGACGTATCGAGGCGTTAGATCGCGAGCTGTACCACCTGACGCAGTTACATGGAATCAGGTCATGCGGCGAATGTATTCCTGTCATAGCGGGGGAGTTTCTACAAGGGTATTGTCATGAGTGGTGATTGGCGCGCCAGCGCCACGAAACGCTGGCGGAAACTCTCAGGGGCTCTAGAATCTAACGCGACACCTGTATCTTCCATTCATACCTTCTATCCTTTACTATAAGCCTTCGGACTTTCCCCCTTATTTATTGAGGCTCCTCTGAATGCGGGCGAAGACTAGTTTTTCCTGCCAAGCCTGCGGCCACCAGTCACCACGATGGCTTGGCCGTTGCCCGGATTGCGGCGGCTGGAACACGATGAAAGAGGAGCGGCAGGCGCCGACCGGTAAGGGGCGGCCTGCTGCGATGAAGACGGCGCAGCCGAAAGCGACGCCGATTGCCGAGATTGAGGTGGTCGGTGAGGATCGGCGGCTGACGCAGATCGGCGAATTCGATCGGGTGCTGGGTGGCGGAGTCATTCCCGGCTCAGTCATCCTGATCGGCGGCGATCCGGGAATCGGGAAGACGACCTTGTTACTGCAGGCGCTTCCGCGTCTGTCTTCTAAGAAAGAGCCGGTGCTGTATGTCTCAGGGGAAGAATCTCCGAGGCAGATCAAGATGCGGGGGCAGCGGCTTGGTATCGAACATCCGAATCTGTTGATCTTGGCGGAAACCTCCCTTGAACAAATCCTTAAGGCGGCACAGGAGATCCAGCCGGCTGCGATGGTCGTCGATTCGATCCAAACGGTCTACACGGAACAGATTACGTCCGCGCCGGGCAGCATCAGCCAGGTGCAGGAAGTGGCCGGCCAATTGATGTGGTACGCGAAGCGCAGCAGCGTGCCGGTCTTCATTATTGGCCACGTTACGAAAGAAGGGGCGATCGCCGGACCGAGGTTGCTGGAACATATCGTCGATACGGTGCTCTATTTTGAAGGAGACAAGGGCCACAGCTTTCGTATTCTTCGCGCGGTGAAGAATCGCTTCGGTTCGACCAATGAGATCGGCGTGTTCGAGATGAAAGATTCCGGGTTGGAGGAGGTGAGTAACCCCTCCGAGTTGTTTCTGGCGGAACGGTCCCAACGCACAACGGGATCGGTGGTGGTATCCAGCCTAGAAGGAACACGGCCAATTCTGGTCGAACTGCAAGCATTGGTATCTTCCACGAGTTACGCGATGCCGAAACGAATGGCGAATGGTGTTGAGCAGAATCGGGTGTCGCTGTTGCTCGCGGTCATGGAGAAGCGGCTGGGCATGCATCTGTCAGGGCAAGATGTCTATGTGAATGTGGTCGGTGGGATGCATATCGACGAACCGGCCATCGATTTGGGCATTGTGGCGGCCGTGACATCGAGTTTGCGTGAGGTGCCGATTGAGCCGGGACTGTTGGTGTTGGGTGAGGTGGGGCTTGGCGGTGAAGTGCGTGCAATCAGTCAGGCTGAAATGAGGATTCGTGAAGCGGCAAAGATGGGATTCAAGCGCTGTCTGTTGCCGGAGCGAAACCTGGCCAAGCTGGATCCCATCGATGGGATCGAATTGATAGGAATACGGGAAGTAGGGGAGGCATTGGATGTGGTCCTGGCATGAGTGCAAAGTGAAGAATGCAAAATTTGAAATGGTGGGTCGCAGTCTTTTTGGATTCATCATTTTGAATTGCACATTCGCGCTCCTTGCGGGTTGTGCGCTGTTTGCACCGCGCGAGGAAGTCCGGCTCAAGCAGGCGACGGCGGAAGAGCTGACGATTCTGCTGAGTCAGCGGGAAGCGGCGATCCAGACGATGAAAGGCCTTTTCAGCGCGAAGGTGCAGGGAGGGATCATTCCTATCGCCTCCCGGGTGGAGGGGGCGCTGTACTATCGTCGTCCGAACGCCATGCGTCTGCGGGGATTCACCGCAATGGGCAGCGAGCTTTTCGAATTCGTACAGGTTGAGGATCAGTTCCGGTTGCGATTGCCGACGATGGGCCGTGTTCTGTCCGGCAGTCCATCCGATATGGGCGAGATGGGAAAACTTGCGCGGCCGTTTCAATTGAGTGTGTGGGCCATGGGTGGTGTGTTGGGGACCGGCATCATTGCGAAAAATGAGACGGTTGCGCTCAAGGAAGAAGGGGATCGCTACCGGCTAGATGTTTTTGGTCCGTCTCCCAGCGGGACGCAGCTTGTGCGCCGGAGACTGTGGTTCGAGCGGCAGACATTGCATGTCGTTCGGGAAGACCGGCTCACGGAATCCGGTGCGGTGGAAGCGACTATTCAGTACGAGGACTTCCGTGCGATCGGCGAAGGGCGTTTTATGAGGCCATTTAAGATCGTGTTGGAAGATGGAAAGGGGCAGGGGAGCGTACAGGTGACGTTTCACGAAATGACTCCCAATCAGCCGCTGAGCGCCACCGACCTTGCGCAAGTCTCGTTCCGATGAAAGTACTGGCGGTCGAGACGGCAACTTCGTGGCAGAGTGTGGCGATCCTCGACGAATCGCGCGTCCTTGCGCGTCACGACCAGGATGCGGCCGGGTCGCATGCCAAGCTGTTGCTGCCGACAATTGATCGGTTGTTTCGTGAGACGGGTCTGACCCTCAAGCAGTTGGACGGCCTCGTTGTGTCGATCGGCCCCGGGTCATTCACCGGACTTCGTGTCGGCCTGGCGACGCTTCTCGGGTTCCGGACGATCAGTCAGCTCCCCTTGGCGGTCGTGCCGACATTGGAGGGGATGGCCTGGAACCTCAGAGGAACCTCGACGCTCCTCTGTCCCATCCTCAATAGTCGGCGTGGGGAACTCTATTGGGCGCTGTTTCGTTGGACCAGCGACGATCGGTTGGAGCGAGTGATGTCAGAACAGGTGGGTACGGCCGCGATGCTGGGGAACTGCCTCACAGGATCGGTCCTCGTATTTGGGGAAGGGTGGACGGTCGAAGCACCAGCCATCCGTGCGTCGCTTCTTCCCTCTACCACGGTCGCCGAGGCGCCGGACTCTGTCATGAAACCCTCGGCTGCCTCGATCGGATTGGCGGGAATTGAGCGGCTCAGGCGAGGCGAGTCTGTCGGAATCGGCATCAGTCCGCTGTATGTGCAACGCACCGCTGCAGAGCTGAAGTACGAAGAGTCCGGCGGCCTGTCGCCGGTGGTTCTGCGTCAGAGACGGGTGGCACAAAAGGCAAACGCGCGTGTGGTGGCGCAAAAAGGTCGTCGTTCGTGAAGCGTGAAGCGTATCTCGCACGCCAAAATGTATGATCGTTTGCGAACGACGAGATTCGAGATACGAACGACATTCTGCCAGAGAAGGAGCGGTGATGGGCGAGTGGAGTATCGAGCCGGCTACCGTCGAGGCTATGCCGGATATTCTACAGATCGAAGAAGCTTGCTTCTCTGCCCCCTGGACGCGCAAAATGTTGGAGGCGGAGCTGAGTGGCAATCCTTTCGCGCATTTTCTATTGGCCAAGCAGGCGCCGCCAGACAATGTTGGTTCTGTCTCGATTGTCGGGTATCTCTGTTTCTGGATCGTCTTCGAGGAAGTACGGCTGATGAACCTGGCGGTCATCGAGTCGATGCGGCACAAGGGTATCGCCAGGGCCTTGGTCACACAGGCTCTGGAGGTAGGGCTGGCACAAGCGGCGATACGTGCCGTGCTTGAAGTGCGGGCATCAAACCATGCCGCGCATGCACTCTACCGTGGTCTTGGATTTCGCGACGTGACGACTCGGCCAACGTACTACACCAATCCCATAGAAGATGCATTGCTGATGGAACTGGACCCGATTGTGTCGGAGTCTGGTCGATTGACACAAGAAGTTGGTCGCGAGGGAGGACATAACAGGCCGCTGCAGTAATCTCATAGCCAGGAGGTGCGACATGCTGACAGACAGTATGATTGCGGTACGACTGCGCGAATCCAGCGACGAATTCCGTATACTGGAAGAAGCGCACCATCGTCTGGACCTGGAGTTGATCCAATTGCAGAAGCGGCACGTGCTGACTCCTGCCGAAGAGTTGACGATGAAGGATTTGCACAAAGCGAAGTTGGTGAAGAAAGACAAGATGGCCGAGCTGATTCGTGTCTGGCGAGACCACGAGCTGCAGACCTCTCCGCCGTGATCAGCCTCGTTGTGGGGCCGGCGTCAACCTGCACCCGGGACCGGAGTCATGGCACAGATTCTCAATCCCCTTGCCTTACATATCCGGACCGTCAAGAAGCGTCTGATCATCATCGGGGCCACGATTCTGGTGGCTTTGATGGTGGCGTTTACTTTTTCCGCCGACATGGTTGCGTGGTTGAATCGTCCGTTTTCCAACCAGCTGGTGTTCTACGGACCAACGGAGGCCTTATTCGCCTCAATCAAAGTGTCTCTGCTTGCGGCGATTCTGGCGAGTCTGCCGGTCATCTTCTATCAGTGTTGGAAGCTCATTGAACCAGCGTTGCTCCCCAAGGAGCAACGCTGGGGCGTTCCGCTGTTTGTGCTGGCGGGGGCGCTCTTTGCCTTCGGGTTGATCTTTTGCAATCTCATCATTCTCCCGTTGGTCATCGATTTCTTTGTCAGCTTCGGCATGGATCACGATGTCACCCCGCAATTAAGCGTCGGCACCTACATCGACTTCAACGTCAAATTTCTCCTGATATTCGGCTGTGCGTTTGAGTTGCCGCTGGTACTTACTATCCTGGCGAGGGTCGGCGTGGTCTCGGCCCAGGTGTTGGCTAAGTATCGGAAACACGCAATTCTAGCCGCATTGATCGTGTCGGCCATCGTCACGCCGGATGCGACCCTTTTTACCATGCTCTTGATGGCTGTGCCCTTGATGGTGTTGTATGAGATCGGAATTCTTGGCGCACGTATCTTTGGACGAGGAGGCCCGACCGAAGTCAACTTGCCGCTCGATCCGGATTTGCCGATAGGGCCGGCCGGCCACCGTGTCCGATAGCAGAACGCTGAAAAAGTCCGCCAGCGGCGTTCTCGACTCATCGAAATCCTCAACGTACCCCTGAGGGTACGCCTCCGGTTTCGATTCGCCTGCGGCCTTGCTGGACGGCCTTTTTGAGCATTCTACGGGAGTAACTGGATAGATGATGATGCGGGGAATCATACCGACAGTTCTTGCGCTGAGCATATGGAGTGCAGGAGGAATAGTGGAAGCTGCCACTCAGGCGCCCTCGCCGGTCCCGCCATCTCCGCAGCCAGCTCCAGGTCATGGAGAAAGCCAGTTTCAATATGATTCCTTTGGTCAGCAGGCCACGAGCATTCAGGCGCTCACGTCTGTCGGGAACGACCTGATCTATGCCGGCTCGTTCGGCCTTGGTCTATTTCGCAGTGAGGACCGCGGGGTCAGCTGGACGAAGTCGGGCCAGGGCGTGACCGATCCGTTTATTCTGACACTCACCACAGGGAAAGACGGCGCGATCTATGCCGGAACTTTCCGTGGCGGGGTCTTTCGTTCACGCGATCAAGGGAAGAGCTGGCAGGCGATCAATAACGGGCTCAAGCACCTGGAAATCAAAGCCCTTCTTGCCGTGAGTGACGGAGTGTACGCGGGCACGAGCGACGGAGTCTATCGACTCGTCGCCGAACGCTGGTCGGTGGTCACGACCGGTCTCGACGACATCCTGGTCCATGCGTTGGCACTCTCGTCCGACGGGACGCTGTTTGCCGGAACCTCAGGAAAAGGCATCATGCGGTTTAAGGCTCAATCGGCAGGCTGGGTGCGCCAGCCACATGGACTCAAAGATCATGAAGGGATGACGGAGAACTTTATTCGCGTATTGACGATCGATCCAGACGGTGCCATCTATGCAGGCACATTCGACGGAGGAGTTTTTTGTAGTGACGATGGGGGGGGCAACTGGCGGGCCATCAGCCGGGCACTTCCGAACGATTCGATTCGCGGGATTGTGTTCAATAGCCGGGGGCTTTTTGTGGCGACAGGGCACGGTATTTTCAAAACACTCGACAAGGGGCGCCAGTGGGTACCACTCAATAAGGGGTTGACGAGTATGGCCATCCAAGTGCTCATCGAGTCCGGCGCAGGCGTGCTCTATGTCGGTACGAGTGATGGAGCGTTCCGAAGCGACGACGACGGACGAACGTGGAATCCTATCAACCAAGGTCTTGAGGGAGGGGAAGCTCCAGCGCCCTTCAATTTTCGCTAAGCAAGGTGTGAAAAACCCCTTGGCATCCTGTGTGAGTGTCGGAGGCATAGGGTCTCAAGCCATATGAAGATAGCCCGCAGGCTGTTCAAAAAGGCCATCAGCAAGGCCGCAGCAAGCGAAGAGGCGAAATCGTACTTTGTGCCGTACGTTGAGCCTCTAAGCGTCGCGAGAACGCCGCTGGTGGACTTTTTCAATAGCCTGCTAACCAAGAAAGGATAGAGGACGATGTCAGAGCCGACAGCTAACACACGAGCCACCATTTCCGTCAGCAGC
>CBDDRH010000073.1:0-32475 GCA_965233025.1 uncultured bacterium | reverse complement strand
GACCATACGGCGCGGAGCATGGCGTAGCCTTGGCCCTCCGACGTCGCAATCCCATTTTCGTCCGGACTGACGACCCGGCCATTCTGGATGTAGGTCTGTTTGTAGAAACTCCAGAGGGCGGAGAGATCGTCGATCTGCCGGATGTAGGTATCGCTTGAACGTGATGAGAGCGTGGCCGTGGCACTGCCGGTTATCCCGACGCATAATGCGATACAGAGTGATACGATTGTTGAACGCAGGCCGATCGAGTGCATGAATCTTTGTGTAACGGGTCTCGTTAATAGAAGGAGAATGATAAGAGGTCTGTCTCGTGCTGATTCCAGTGGGAGAAGATCGGCCTTGCAGGCCGCTTTGCGGACAATGAACCGTGCGGATTAAAACATAAGGAAGCGATGGAGGCAACGACTCAGGATGCAAATCAGCTGGCGGGCTCACCCATATCGATCATTTTCCCAGGGAAACCCGCTGTTCGAGTAGCCCCGCACTTCCCAGAAACCCTTTTCATCCTTATCCGAAAAGATAATTTCTTTTACCCACTTGGCGCCCTTCCAGGCATAGCGCTTCGGGACAATCACACGGACCGGGCCTCCGTGTTCTTTTGTGAGGGGTCTGCCACTCCATTTATACGTCAGGAGCACGTCCTGATCGTCGCAGGCTTCAAGCGGTAAATTGGTGGTGTAGTCGTCGAACGATCGAAAGAGGACGAACTTTGCCGAAGGCAACGGCTTCACCACCGACATAATGTGTTTGAAATTGATCCCTTCCCACTCATTGTCGAACCGGCTCCAGCTTGTCACACAGTGAAAGTCTGAGACGTCTTTGAACTGGGGCTGGGCGAGAAACTCTTCCCAGGTCCACGTGATGGGTTGAGCCACGAATCCGCCGATGGTGAGTTTCCATTCTGAGAGTGGAATGTCAGGCTTTTGACCGAGATCGAGCACAGGCCAGGTCTCGACGAGATGCTGTCCCGGTGGCAGACGGGCATCTCCTTCGTAAAACACTTCCCGTTCTTCACCGCCACGGCGGGCCTTGGCCCACTGTTCTTTGGTCTTGGTTAAACGGCTAGACTCATCCATGTGCCGGCCTCCACCAGGCTGCGGAAAAACTATTATGGCACGCCAGGAACTTCAATGGTCTGCACGTGTGGCACAACTCCGGTCTGTCTGGTCCGTCTGGTTAGTCTCATGCAACCAAACAAACCGGACAGACCGAACAGACCAAATGAACAAGACAGGCTGGTGAACTTTTTCAGCATCCTGCTACGTACAGAGTAGGACAGGAGGCTGAGACCTTACAAGTAGGAAAAGCGGGATTATGCAGGGGGTTGTTGTTTGAGAAGCCTGTCGATCACAGCTTGAAACTCAGCAAACGGTTTAGCACCAACCAAGGGGCGGCCATTGATGAAAAACGTCGGCGTGCTGGTAATGCCGAGGTTGAAGCCATCGCGAAGGTCTTTGGCCACTTCTTCGCGGTAGCGTCCTGTATTCAAACAGGTCGCAAAGGCGTCCGATTGAAGTCCCAGTTCCTTCGCCAAAGCAGGAAGGTCCCATCCCTTCCCTGGAGTTTGCCGGTCAAACAGGATGTCGTGGTACTCCCAAAATCTGCTTTGCTCTCCCGCGCATTGGGCGGCTTCAGCGGCCTGTGACGCGTGCGGGTGATTGGGGCCGGGATAATCCCGATAGACCACGCGGATCTTTTCACCGTAGAGACGGCGAAGTTCCTTCAGGACTCCCACGCTCTTTTGACAGTAGGGGCATTGAAAGTCTGAAAACTCCACGATGGTGACCGGCGCATCAACCGGTCCGATCGAGGGATCGTCGTCAACGTTGACCGTGAGGATTGGTGACTCCGGGGACGGAAGGGCAATGCGAATATCCGTCTTGCGGCGAAGTGAGACCAGCAATGCCTGCCGAATCCTGGCCTGTTCCTGAGGGTCATGCGATGCGCCATGGCTCGGGCTGTCCTGTGTCGTGCCGGGGCTCAGTCGTTTGACCGGAGCCGGGAGGTTTGCAAGCCGGGCGACGGACTCCGATTGTGAAGCCTCGGCCAGAAGCTGTGAAACACTCACACCCTTTCGGGATGCCTCCGCCGCCAGCAGGGTCTCCTCGATTTTCAGTTGGAGCGCTTGGTGCAACAGTTGGCTGCGCTGTTGGTCTGCTTGGTAGAGGGGAAGGGCCACGGCCTGCTCAACTTCTCGTAAGGTGATCGAGTCGGTACCCACAGTTGCGACAACCAGATCCCCGGACGTGGTCGGCTCCGGCTCATAGGCTTGGAATGGCCAACGAATACTGTAGAGGCCGGCGAAAAGAACGAGGAGGCCAAGGGCGATCAGGATTCTGGCGGTAGGTACCGTAGTCATGTGGTAGAGGGCTTTGGGGTCTTGACCGGGATATCTATTAAGAACCATAGCCAGGCTACCCTCGAAAATCCATGATTTCTTGATAATCCGCGTCTGACTCGTGGCCTCCAGATTGTCCGCCGCATGCGACAACTCCGTAGAATCGCGTGCGGCATTCATGCCCCCCCAAGGAAGTACCCCCACAGTAGGCAGGTCCCCTACGTCATCGGGATAGGCAGAAGGCGCATTCCATTTTAGGCTGCGTCACATGAGCCGATGGGGAAGCGTAGCCACAGAGGGAATACAACCGCAGAGACTGATGCAGGTAATAAAGGAATCAATGAACCATGGTGCCGGCAACTCAGCAGGGACGGTAAACGGCACCGGTTGCGGCAAGGAATCCAACCAAGGATACACGTATGACATGGTTTAACCATTTCTACAGTTCTTCGGTGGCAGTGCCGCTGTCGCTCGTTGTTCTGGCAGCCATCAGCCTCCTCAGCTGGAAGAAACGAGGGCATCAGATTATCTTGGCGCTGACCCTGTTCTTGTATGCGCGGTACCTGTTGTGGAGAGGCCTCTATACGCTGAACACCGGCGATTGGGCGAGTCTGCTGGTGAGTTGGACGGTCTATACGGCAGAAGCCTACGCCTTTGTCCAAATCCTATTATTTGCCTACCACGCCTGGTCGCCGCTCGAACGCCAACCGATACCGTTGCGTAGTTATCCGATCGTCGATATCTTCGTCACGGTTGTCGATGAACCTCTGGGTATTCTTCGCCGCACGTTGATCGGCTGTGTCAACCAGGACTATCCTAAAGACCGCTATCGGGTGTATGTACTCGACGATGGCCAGCGAGATGAGATTAAGACATTGGCCGCGTCGTTGAACTGTAGATACATCCGCCGGGCGGACCGACAACATGCGAAAGCCGGGAATCTGAACCATGCCTTACAGGAGACCTCGGGAGAAATCATTGCGATCTTCGACGTCGATCACGTTCCGACCGGCAGTTTCTTGAAGGACACGGTGGGATTTTTCCAGGACGAGCAAGTTGCGTTTGTCCAAACGCCGCATTATTTCTACAACCCTGACGTGTTTCAGAGGAATCTTCAGCTCGAGGGATCGCTCAAGAACGAGCAATCGCTGTTCTATCGTGTGCTTCAGGCTGGTCGCGATCGCCACAACAGTGCCTTCTTTGCGGGCAGCTGTGGGTTGTTTCGTCGGCGTGTGTTGATGGAGATCGGCGGGTTCCGCACCGAGACCGTGACCGAAGACATTCACACGAGCATGGTGATTCATGCGAAGGGCTATCGGTCATGCTACCTGAACAAGGTGCTGGCAGCCGGACTCATGCCAGAAACGTTTGAGAGTTCCATGAAGCAACGGATACGGTGGGCGATGGGCCACGTGCAGATTTTCTTTCAGACGAATCCGTTCACGATGCGCGGCCTCACGATGCCCCAACGATTCGGATACTTTGCATCCATCTTCTATTTTCTTCATGGAATTCCTCGTGTCGTCTGCCTCGTCGCCCCGCTCTTTGCCCTGCTGTTCGGGATTATCCCCGTCACGGCTGATGTCTCGTCGCTCGTCAACTTTTTCGGATCCTATTATCTGGCGACGCTCGTGATGCTGCGAACGGTGAGCCGGGGCACGCGGAATGCGTTTTGGTCAGACATTTATGAAACGGCGGATAGCATCGCGCTGAGTTGGGTCACGCTCAAGACCGCGATCAGGCCCAGGATGAATCGGCCATTCGTCATCACACCCAAAGGAGTGGCTCAAGAGAGGCGCGGGTTATCACGGTTCTCCTGCATCTTGCCGCACCTGATCATCATGGGCCTGCTCATCGTGGGATTGGTGACGGGGATACGTCTTTGGATTGCGCAGATCCCCCTGCCAGGACTAGAGGTCAGTCTCTTCTGGGGGTCGGTCAATCTCATTCTGGTCGGTGTGGCCATTCTGGCTGCCGCAGAATTGCCGGAGTGGCGAAGAACATTTCGCATCAGGCATCGTCTGCCCTGTCAACTCGTCAGGGGAGAGGATCATCTCAACGGCATCGTGATAGATATCAATGAGGCCGGCGCACTCATTCGGGTGAACAAGCAATTCTTGAAAGGAGACGGGCCGGTACTGTGCAGCGTCAAGAATCAGGTAGGTGACCGGCTTGCCGTCAAAGGCCGACTCTCTCGTCAGAAGGAGGTTTCATCCAACGCGGTCGAGATCGGGCTGAAATTTTTCGATGTGGACGAGAAGACCGCCGATTTATTGATGGCCGCCGCGTTTTCCGACTCCCGTGCCTGGAATCGGCCCGAAGTCGAACCGGGAATATTCCAGAGCTTGTGGTCTCTCCTGGGTGCGTTCAGAAAAGTCGTCAAGACATCGAGAAAGTCACATCGGATTGACTTTCGCTTCCCGTATCAGGAGAACTGTCTCCTGGTGTTGCCGGACCGTACCCTGGAAGGCACTGTTGAGCAGATTTCAGCGACCGGTCTTTCGGTGAACATTCCTGGAACGGTTGATCTTGTCGGCGAAAATGGGATCCTGTATGTGGAATCCTTTGCGTTGAAAGTTCATCGGAAGTGGGCGATGCAGTGCGAAGAAACGGTGGTGGCTGGCTTCGCAATCGAACAGGGGAACAGAGGAGCAGATCAATGGCGAGAACTCACGTCTCTTGCGGCATAGCATTGTGCGTTGGCCTGCTGTGGCCCGCTATCGTCGCGGCCGGTGATGTGTTTACAGGCTATCAAATAGACCATCAGGGTCAGTACTACACATACCTGGGTGTTCGGACGCCGTTTACATCGGGAGAGTCGAATCTCCAACCGTTCATTCAAGTCATGGGAGCCGGGCTCGGCTATACGTTCAAAGATAATGGAGCGAAGCGTGATGCTGAAGTCCAGTTTGCGTCCCCCTCTTTAGGGCTCAAATATGTTCGTGGCTCATGGAACTTCATTGGGTTTGCCGGTCCTCAGTTTCGGTGGAAACAAGAGGACCGTCCAACTGGGGGAAGAACAAACGAGAATGATATCGGCATATACCTCCAGGGAGAGGCTTTTCACTGGCATGAGAAGGGAACGTTTCATGGCATCGTGTCCTATACGGATTTAGACAACTTTGTCTGGAGCCGCCTCAGGGCCACTAGGCTGGTCCACAAGAGCGAACAAGGCTGTTGTTCCACCTACCTTGGTTGGGACCTCGCAGGCATGGGGAGCAAGGATTTCTACGCAGTCCAAACCGGCCCACTTGTTCAGGTGCCCATCGATCGTTTCTACGTGACGCTCAAAGGCGGCTATCAATACACGCAAGTCTTTCAGAACGGAGTGTATGGGGGAGTCGAACTGTACTTTCCGTTTTAGGTGGGCTTCTGAGGGGAAGCACCTATGGGTCGGTGGTGTATTTCAGGAAGGCATGTCAACAGTAGGTATAGCGAGAGGTCTTCTAAGGGCTATGGCGGGTGAAGGAGATCTGTAGATGTCTAATTGGGATAAGACGTTGATCGGGACGAGCAGGTGTTTTCTTCAGGTAACAGGAATGATTCCCCTGTTCAGCATGTCCAAATCGACGGTGTTGATTTCCGGAGAGACCGGAACGGGGAAAGAACTCTTTGCGCGAGCCCTCCACTATTCGGGCGAGCGAAAGGGAAAACCGTTCGTGCCGGTCAATTGCGCAGCGTTACCGGATCATCTGGTCGAGAATGAATTGTTCGGCCACAGCAAGGGAGCTTTCACGGGCGCGTTTACCGACAAGCCTGGTCTGTTTCATGAAGCTAATGGCGGTACCTTGTTCCTCGACGAGATCAATTCGCTCGGTATGATGGTGCAGAGCAAACTGTTGCGCGTGTTGCAAGATCAGGAATTCAGGCCTCTCGGCTCGACCAAGAGTCGAACGGTTGACGTGAAGATCATTGCCGCAACCAATACAGACTTGCGCTACCTGGTTGAAGCTCGCCAATTCCGTGAAGATTTGTTTTACCGCTTGAATGTCCTGTCAATCGTGCTTCCTCCCTTGCGCGACCGGCCAGAAGATATCCTGCTTCTCGCCGATCATTTTCTGAAGGTCTACGCCAAGGAGTTCGGCAAGGGCGGCATCGTCATCGGGCATTCCGCCAAGGGGAAGCTGATGGGCTATGCCTGGCCCGGCAACGTGAGAGAGCTGCAAGGGGTGATGCAGCGTGCCGCTGCGATGGCATCAGGTGAGGCGCTCGAAGCCCAGGATTTGGATCTGCCGGACAGTGAGAGGCCGGAGCTGGCAGTGCCGACCATGACGCTCATGTCCCGAGGGGTGATATCCGGCGACCGTAACTTCCAGGCCATGAAGACGGAAGTGATCAAGGAATTCGAGCGGGCATATCTGAGCGAGCTGCTATCCACGCATCACGGCAATATCTCCAAGGCCGCACGTGCGGCAAACAAGGAACGGAGGGCGTTCCAGCGTCTGCTGCAGAAGCATAGGCTGGATCGGCGGGTGTTTTCTGCGGCATAGGCACAGCATTCCTGAGGCGCGTCAGCCGCAGCAGAGAAAAGCCTGAAGGTTCGCGTGTAATATTCACACGTATTTGCGCGTGAAACAGATCCGGTATTGAAATTGCTCTCGCTTGATGGGCATGAGCAGACCGGATTTTTTTCAGGACAACAACGTCGTGGCGTGGCTGGTTTTGGGCTACCTCTGCTCGCATCCGGAAGCAAAAGATACGGCAGATGGAGTTGGAAAATGGTGGCTCAGCGCTGAGGGAATCGAAACCGATGCGAAGGCGGTGCGTGCTGCGCTTGGCTATTTAGTTGAACGGCGATGGCTGATCTCGATAGCAGGGTACTCGGGATCCCAGATATACGGACTGAATCAAGAGCGAAAGACGGTTCTCCAGCAGTTTCTCCAGAGCCAGTCAATCATTCACTAACAGCCGGACTCTCCCAACAACCTATCGGCAGATCACGGGCATGCGACGCGATCGGTCGAGCCGGATGCCGAGGTCCCATTCGCCGTGTTCCTAAGTGCCAGGCGCGCCTGGCGAAGATTTTCCACGGCCTTTTCATAGAATTGAGGGTTCAACTCGATGGCCCTCTCGAAGCAGGCGGCTGCCTGCTTGGGATTCCCCATGCCGAATAGTACGGTCCCGAGGTTGTTGTAGGCACGAGGTTCATCCGTTGCTTTTCTGAATGACTCAAGCGCAGCAGCATACCGCTGACGATGCGCGTAGGCGACCCCCAGGTTGTTATGCAGTTTGGGGGAGGCAGAGCCGGCTGCGGCGGCTTGTTCATAGGCTTGAATCGCGGCGTCATGATCCCCGCTCAGGGCATAGGCGAGGCCGAGATTGTTCAAGACGCCCGGTTCGTGCGGATAGATGGCCAGCGCCGCTTTGTAGGCCTCGATCGCCTCGGCGTGACGCTGTTCCTGGTCGTGTACGAGACCCAGCAGGTTGTGGGACAGCCAACTGGAAGGATTGAGCGCAATGGCCTTGGTGAGGGCGGCCTCAGCCTCTCGCAACTTGCCTTGGAGCAGGTAGACATGCCCGATCCCCTGATGCGCCTGGGCTGAATTGGGTTCTCTGGTCCGCAGATCCTGAAACTGCGTCAACGCGGGCTCGAACATCCCCTGCTGCAGGAAGATCTTGCCGAGCTTGAGGCGGACCGTGTTACGCGTCGGGTCCATTTTCAGCGCTTTGCTGTAGTGGACGCCCGCCAAAGGAAAGTTGTGCCGCTGCGCGTCCATATCTCCCGTTCGTTCGTGCTCTTCTGCGGTCATCTCAGGTGTTGAGGAAGCGGGCTCCTCAGAGCTTCCCTGTTCTCCCTTCTGGCGCTCCATCACTTTTCGATATTCCGACATGTCTAACGACGGGGGGGAGGAGTCTTTCGAGCCGGCGCACCCCGTCACGACACAGGCTCCAACAAGAAGACCGACGCGAAGCTGAAATCTGGATTGCTTCCAAGTGATCATAGCCATCCTTTCCTGTCCCACCCGTGCGCAAGTCTTGTGCAGTCCAGCATTACGTGAAGCATGCCGGATGGTCAACCAAAACAGTTGTTTCTCCTCCCGATCGATCAGGGGCTCTGACCGTTTTATCTCGGAGTGCGGCTCCTGCGCCGCATCAGAAGAAGGAGCGCGGGCTATTCCCTGAGGCCCGCACGCCGCAGCCAAGGAAGAGGAACATCGAAACGATTCAGGTTAACAACTGGTTAGGAAAATTCCGGCGCTGGCCGCTGCTTTGCAATGTCCTGTGAGCAATGCGCACACGACTGTCAGACGCGACAACCCGGGTGAAGGAGGTGAGGGAATTCCCGATTGGTGTGATCGGTCGCGGATAAGAGTTGGACGCGCAGAACGTGTAAGAAGTTTCGAGAGACATAACCATTCACGTTACACAAAAGAAAGGTAACTACCATGTTGAACGCAATTCGTCGGTTTGTGAAGGAAGACGAAGGTGCCTCGGCCGCGGAATACGCCCTGTTGCTCGCGTTGGTCTGCCTCGGGATGATCGGTGCGGTGACGCTTCTCGGCACGAACATCAGCAACGCCATTAACGCCGCTGCGGCCGTGATTGTTGCGCCCAGCTAAGCCAGGGTCTTCAAATGGATCATAGGGAAACCGCTGGCCTGTCAGAAGCGGGCCAGCAGGTTTCTTCCGCCAACTCGAACGGCAGCGGGATGAGAGCTCCGAAGCGAAAGCCAATAGCGGGAAGGCGCTGAGGAAACAGAAATCGAGAATGATGATACGGACCCGTGGGACCGTGTGCACAGAGGAGGATCGGTGATGGAATCGGCAATTGTGGTGCTCTTGACGGTCGTGCTTGTCACGGCAATAGGCGCCGACCTCCGTTCATCTCGAATCCCCAATTGGCTGACTTTTCCCGCCATGGGCGTTGCACTCCTCGCTCATGCCTGGCTGGGTGGTTTGCAGGGGTTGATTTTTAGTCTGGCAGGACTTGGGGCAGGCTTAGGACTCTTCTTGATCCTTTATGTTTCTGGAAGCATCGGAGCGGGCGATGTGAAACTGATGGCAGCGGTCGGAGCTATCATGGGCCCCTACGGCGCACTCTTATCCGGATTACTTGCGATCATGGTCGGCGGCCTCTATGCCCTCGGCGCCATGTGCTACCAGTGGGGATTTGACACCACCGGTCGAAAACTGGCCTCTGCCACTCAAGGAGCACTTCTGACAGGGGGTAAGGTTTGGGCTCAGGAATTACAACTCCCGTTCCGCCTGCGCTATGGGCTTGCTGTCGCTAGCGGTACCCTACTATTTGAACTCGGACTCCATCCCTTTGGGGGATAGGCATCTGACAGGACTCGGCTAGACTGCGGCAGCCGGGATTGAGACAGATGATGAGGCAATCACAGATGAGACAGTTCGCGAAGAAAGAAGAGGAGAGGAAACAATGAAGCGGTATCGGCCTCTGATATTTCTTGGTGTGGCGTTGTTCCTCGGTGTGGTGACCAGCTTTTTGGTGTTCTCCTGGTTGCAGAACGAAAAGAACCGGTTGATGGCGGCTCCGATTCCCTTGAGCAAGAACGTGCAGGTGCTTGTGTCAAATGCGGATCTCTCCTGGGGGGTCAAGCTCACGCCAGAAATGATGCAGCTGCAGGAGTTCCCTCCGGGAGCGATCCCTGAGGGCCACTTCACCAGTCTGGAGGCCATCAAGGATCGGGTGCTCTTGGTCGATCTCAAGAGGAGTGAGCTTCTGCTGGAGTCGAAGCTGGCCCCACTCGGCACGACGGGCGGCGGAGTGGCAGCGGTGACGGATATCGACAAACGGGCGATGTCAGTCAAAGTCGATGACGTCATTGGAGTGGCTGGGTTCATCAAGCCGGCCGATCGCGTGGATGTAATGGTGACCATTGAGACGGAGGGTGGCAAGCAGGCGAATATGATGTCCAAGATGATTCTGGAGAACGTGAAAGTCTTGGCGTCCGGCACGCAGATGGAACGGAAGGGCAAGGATGAAGAGCCAAAACCGGTGCAGGTGATTACGGTGGAAGTGGATGTGGAAGAGGCTGAGAAGCTTGCGCTGGCCTCGACCCAGGGCAAGTTACGACTCGCGCTGCGAAATCCGCTGAACAGCGAGAAGGTCCTGACGAAAGGAGCCAATGTCGGGACGCTCTTGAGTTCGTACCGTCCGAAGCAGACCGAAAAGCCCAAGGTTAAGCTGAAGGGCGATGGTGAGGATGGTGATGGGACTGTGCGTGTCGAACTGATCAAGGGAGATGTCCGCAAGGAATTCAAGTTCTAGGATTGCTGGAGGCACAATGAGGACGACAACGAATACCCAAGCTGGACACTGCGGTCGATGGGGCTTGGTTCTTGTGATCGGCTGGGCCGTGGGACCGGTTGGGGCGATGGCGGCCAATGAGGGCATGGTCCACTCCGTGAGCCCGATCCGTGAGGCTCAGCAGATGAGTCTGGTGGTCGGGAAATCGACCGTGGTGGATATGCCGGTGGCGATCAAGCGGGCGTCGTTGGCCGATCCGCAGATTGCGGACGCCATTGTTCTCAGTCCGAAACAGATCTATGTCACGGGCAAAGGCTATGGCTCGACCAATTTGACGCTTTGGGGCAAGGACGACCAGGTCCTCGCCGTGTTCAATCTCGACGTGGGGGTCGACCTGGCGCGGTTAAAACAGCATCTCGCCGAATTGCTCCCGGATGAGACGAATCTCCATCTGAAGGGGACACATGACCATGTCACGGTGTCTGGCACGGTGTCGAGCGAGTCGCACCACAGTCAGGTGTTGGCCGTGGCGGAGGCCTATGCGCCGAAGAAAGTCCTGAATTTTCTCAAGATTTATCCTGAACCTATCGGCAACCCCGCGCCGGACGTGCAGACGGTCACGGTGGAAGTGATCAAAGGCACGGTGGTGAATTCTGTGAAGTTTTGAAGCGTGAAGGAAGTGGTTCATATCCGGCAGCGAGAAGATCGGCAACCAAGACTCTGGAGGAACATGGCGATGAAACAACGTGACGTGATCATGATCCTGGGCCTCATACTGGGGATCGCTTCAACGACGACATCCTATGCGCAGGACCCTGCGACAGGGATTGTCGAACAGCGCGACATCCAAAAACTGGAATTGACCTCGGGCAAGTCGAGAGTCCTGGACTTGCCTGTGGCCATCAAGCGAGCCTCGCTGGCCAATCCTGAGGTTGCCGATACGGTCGTGCTGTCTCCGACACAGCTGTACCTCACCGGCAAGACGACCGGGATCACCAATCTGACGCTCTGGAATGAGAGCGGCAAGATGATGGGCATGTACGACGTCGTGATCGCCCCGGACTTGAGCCGCCTGAAAGAGGATCTCCACAAAACATTGCAGGAGGAAAAGGGCATCCTCGTCACCTCCAGCCACGATCACATTACCCTCTCCGGCACCGCCTCGACCGCCAACAATCTGACTCGTGCGTTGAGCATGGCCGAAGCCTACGCGCCGAAGAAGATCGTCAATGCCCTGCAGGTCGGTGGCGTGCAACAGGTCATGCTCGAAGTCCGCGTCGCAGAGATGAATCGAGAGCTGATCCGTCGTTTGGGAATCAACTTCGCGGTGGTGGCACCTGAAAGCTTTGGGTTCAGCCTCCTCGGTCAGCTCACGCAGTTCGCAGGCGCTGCCCAAGTTGCATCCCAAAGCGTCACCGGGATCTTTGGGTCCACCGCCGGGTCGACCTCTTGGACAGCTTTTGTGGACGCGCTCAAGGAAGAGAACCTGATCAAAGTGCTTGCAAAGCCGACGCTTGTGGCCTTGAACGGCCAGGAAGCGGCCTTTCTCGCCGGTGGTGAATTTCCCATCCCTGTGCCACAGGCCTTTGGGTTGGTGACCATCCAGTTCAAGAAGTTCGGGGTTGGTTTGGTGTTCACGCCGAACATCATGAACAGCAAACACATCAGTCTGAACGTGGCGCCTGAAGTATCCGAGCTTGACTTTTCTAATGCCGTGAGAACGCAAGGCTTCACAATTCCTTCCATTACGACGAGGCGAGCCACGACGACGATTGAGCTGGCCGACGGGCAGAGTTTCGCGATCGGCGGGCTCATGCGCGATAACGTCCGCGAGTCGGTGAAAAAGTTCCCGCTGCTGGGCGAACTCCCGATTATCGGAGCGCTGTTCAGGAGCAGTTCGTTCCAAAAGAACGAAACGGAGCTGCTGATCATCGTCACGCCGCATCTCGTCAAGCCTCTGGACATGACGGCGCAGACGTTGCCGACGGACTATTACGTGGAACCGAACGACTTCGAGTTCTATCTGCTGGGGTTCTCGGAAAAAGGGTACTTTGGAGGAAAGGCCGGTCAAAAGTCGCCTGCTGCCGAAGTGCTCTCCAACCGTGTGACGAAACTCAGTGCGATGGAGGGACAGGTCGGACATATCATGCCATAAACGAGACAAGTTCAATGTGACTGACAGTGAGATAAGAAGGAGATTGCAATGAGGAAATTGAACGGGATCTTAGCGGTGATGAGTATGAGTCTGGTTGTCGGGGCCTGTGCCCCGACGACGATCAGCCCGAACTGGGGAACGGCGTATCGGGATATGCGGGCTAAGCAGGTGCTGAATCCCGCCGCTGGTGAACAGCTCGAGCCGGTTGAAGGCCAGGATGGGAAAGTGAATGCCACCGCCATGGAGGCCTATCGGAAAGATTTCGAAAAGCCTGACGCGGGATTCAACCGCTCGATCGTCACGAGCGGCGTTCAAACGAAGTAGTTGAGTAAGGGGATCTATCCAATGCGAAGGTTGAACGAGCGTGGCGCGTCGGCAGCGGAATTTGCGCTCCTGTTGCCCGTGCTCTTGATGATCCTCTTCGGGATTATCGAATTCGGCATGATCATGTATGGCCGTGAGGTCGTGACCAATGCGGCCCGCGAAGGAACGAGGGCTGGCATTGTTCAGGGGCCTCCCAAGCGCACCGAGGGTGAGATTATCGCTATCGCCACCACGTACCTGACAGGAACGGGAGTCAATACTGCGGATGTTACCTTCACTGTGACAGGCGAGGGGTTGGCCAATCCCAACACCCTGACTGTGACCGCGACTTATCTGTATCGGTTTCTCATTCCCTATATCCCCACTGTTGTGGGGATTCCTGACCCTCTCACAATTACAGCCCAAACGGTGATGCGTCATGAATAAGCCAGTGATGAAACATGTCATAGAACCGCTGAACAACTCGCGCGGGGTGACGGCCGTCATGGTGGCCATGATGCTGACCGTGCTCCTTGCGATGGGAGCCGCCGCGATCGATATCGGCCATGCGCTCGTGGCGAGGAACGAGCTGCAGAATGTGTCGGACTCTGCGGCGCTGGCCGGCACACGTGCCCTCGGCATCATTTACGAAGGTATGACTAACGCCGAACAACAGTCTTACGTCCTCACGGGTGGTGATCAGGCGATCGTCGAAGCCGCAGTACAGGCGACAGCCAACGCAAATTCGGCAGCCGGGGTCGCGATTACCATCAATGCGGCAGACATCGCAATTGGGACCTGGAATCCTGCGACCAGAGTGCACACTCCGACGGTCAACCAACCGAAGGCCGTACGAGTGTTGTCGAGGCGCGATGCTTCTGCAAATGGAGCGATCAGTACGTTTCTTGGCGGGGTGATCGGAATGACGAGCGTCAGCGTGAGTGCGGTGGCGACGGCAGACCTAACAGCTGTCGGCCAAACGGCGCCGGGTCAGCTGGACGTGCCGTTTGCCATCTCCGAGTACTATTTTACCCAGTTCGGTTGCGGCGACTCGATTAAGTTCTATCCAAACGATGGGACGCCGCAGGCCTGCTCTGCTTGGCAGACGTTCGATCAAACTCCATCCAACGCCAACACGTTGAGAAATATCATCGATGGGATGATTGACGGCACCTATCAATCTCCCGCCACGGTGCCGGGGGACTCCCTGAATTTTATCAACGGCAACGTAGCCAGCGCCTTTCCGAATCTGATCAATCTCTACAATGCAAAGAAAGACCCGAGCACCGGCTATTGGGACGTCTTCGTGCCTGTGTATCAGTCTCCGGACTGCACTCCGCCCAACGGGGCGATTCCGATCATCGGGTATGCCGAAGCCCGGATCACGAATGTCCAAGGCGCGCCGAATTTTCTGATCTCAGCGACCATCTTGTGCAACATATTCGAGGGGAATACCACCGGAGGCGGGCCTCCGTACGGGCCGGTCCTTTCAACGATTCCAGGTCTTGTCGAATAATTCGAATAACCGGGGAGATTGGCTCGCATGGCGCGATTGATTGCAGTGTCGATTGACTGTCGAAATGAAGCGGCTCGTCAGATTTTTGAAGAGATCTTCTCGGGGCGGCGAGACTATCTGGTGACCAAAGGGCAGGGGACCGGCGCGGTGGACATGTTGTTGCTCGAATTGGACGAAGTGCGCCCGCAACAGACGTTCGGTCAAATCCGTGAACTGCTGAGCGCATCGCCGGACCTTGAGGTCTTTCTCACGGCCTCACGGACGGACCCGCAAATACTCTTGGACGCGTTTCGGCTCGGGGTGAAGGAATTTCTGCCTCAACCCCTGACCCGCCAAGAAGTGGAACCGGCTCTCGCGCGGTTTGAGGAGCGGTTCAACGGGCGAGTTTCCGGCGCGGAGATGCAGTCGGGCAGAGTCGTCAGCGTCATCGGGGCGAGAGGCGGGGTGGGCGCGAGCACGGTGGCGACGAATCTCGCAACTTCCGTGCAACAAGCCGGGCAGCGGGAGTCGGTGGCGTTGGTGGATCTCGACATGCATGGCGGAGATCTCGGATTGTTCTTGGACCTCCATGCGTTTCAAGGGCTGAAGCATCTCTCGAAGGACATCTCGCGGCTGGATGAGACGATCGTCCGGGGCAGCTTGGCACAACATTCGTCAGGAATTCACCTTCTCGCGTCGGGATATGAAGGGTTCGACGAGGTCGCGCCGACGACAGGCAGCACAATGCGCGTGATCGGTCTCCTCCGATCGATGCACCGGCATGTCTTTGTGGATTGCGGACACGTGTTAGAGCAGGCGGTCAAGGAAGCGCTGGATTGCTCCGATCAGATCATCGTTGTCACGACGCTCTCGTTGCCGACCATCCGTCGCACCAAGCGGTTGCTGGAGGCCTTGGGAGCCGCGCAGTACCAAGCGGGCAAGGTGCTGGTGGTTGTCAATCGGTACGTGAACGATCAGAAGGACTTGTTGAGCGAGACCGAAGATATGCTCGGCCTGCGCATGTCGGGGCTGATTCCGAACGACTATGGGACGGCCAGCGAGGCCCTCGAACATGGGAAGCCGCTGACGATCATGGCGTCGAGGACGACGATCGGGCAATGGTACTTGCGGGGGGCCGATCAGCTCATCGCCGAGAAGACTCCCGTTAATGGCACAATTTCTGGAAAAGAGCAGAGCAAGAAAGCCTCGTTCTTGGGCCGATATCTCCCGAGCTTCAGGCTCGAGACGAAAGGGAAGCCGTCAGTCGTATAGCAGCGAGACAGGCGGGACGAGCGAGACGAGTGGGGTTCGAGGTCCGAAGTTCGAGGTTTTCGGAACTTCGGATCGCACCTTTCTCGCATCTCTCGCGCTTCACGCGAACGGTCCATGGACGCTGGCGGACTTTTTCAACCGTTTGCTAGTAACCAGGGAGAGAAGGAGGGGCAGGCAGGAACTATGCTCACAATGAAACAGGCAAACGGGGCTGAGGTCGCATCCCACTACCAGGAGCTGAAGGACCGTCTCCACCAGCGTGTGATCAAGTTGCTCGATCTCACTGCCGTGAATGAGATGTCGCAGGAGGCCGTGACTGCCCAGTTGACCAAGCTGATCGAACAATTGCTGCAAGGAGAATCGGTCCCGCTCAATCAACGGGAACGAACAAAAATCACGCAGGACATTCTGCACGAGGTGCTGGGGTTAGGGCCGTTGGAGCCGTTGCTGGCGGATCAGACCGTCAACGATATCCTCGTGAATGGCTACAAGCAGGTCTTCGTCGAGCGCTATGGCCGTCTCGAACTGACGTCCGTCCGATTCAAGGACGATGCGCATCTGAAGAAGATCATCGAAAGGATCGTCTCGCGCATTGGGCGTCGCATCGATGAGTCGTCGCCCATGGTGGATGCCCGGCTTGCGGACGGGTCCCGCGTCAATGCTATCATCCCGCCGCTTGCAATCGACGGGCCGACTCTCTCGATCAGAAAGTTCAGCAAAGATCCGTTGCAGCTGTGTCACTTGGTCGAGAAGCAATCGCTGACGCCGGAAATCGGCGAGCTGTTGAAGGCGATCGTGCAGGCAAGATTGAACGTGCTGATCTCAGGCGGGACGGGATCAGGGAAAACCACGCTGTTGAATGTGCTGTCCGGGTTTATTCCGAATAATGAACGGATCGTCACGATCGAAGACGCTGCGGAACTTCAATTGCGCCAGGAGCATGTGGTCCGGCTGGAGACAAGGCCGGCTAATATCGAGGGAAAAGGGGAAATCGCGCAGCGTGAGTTGGTGAAGAATGCCCTCCGTATGCGTCCGGACCGGATCATCCTGGGCGAGGTGCGCGGAGCGGAGAGCTTGGATATGCTCCAAGCCATGAACACCGGTCACGACGGGTCGTTGACGACGGTCCATGCCAATTCCTGTCGAGATGCCCTGACCAGGATTGAGACCTTGGTGTCGATGGCCGGGTTCAATTTGGCGGCGAAGGCGATGCGGCACTATGTGTCGTCTGCGCTGGATGTCATTATTCAAATCGCCCGTTTGTCGGATGGGACGAGGAAGTTGATCAGTCTGCAAGAGGTCGTTGGCATGGAGGGCGAGCTGATCACGCTACAAGAACTCTTCACTTTCCAGCAGACCGGTCTCGATGAGAATCGGAAGGTCAAAGGTCGCTTCAAGGCGACCGGCGTGCGGCCGAAGTTTGCCGAGAGACTGGCTGCGAAGGGCGTGGCGCTTCCGCCCGATCTGTTCGATCCACAAAAGGTGTACGAATGCTGACCGCTCTGATCGCACTCGGCATTTTTGGAACGATTCTGCTGGTTATGTACGCCTGTGCGGCGGCCTACCGAATGATGGCTCCTCGTGGGACGGACCGCGCGGTCGAACGGATCCAAAAGTGGTCGGCTCCCGAGGTGGCAGCACAATTGGACATCGTTCGAAAGGAGTTGCTCAGCGACATCCCTTGGCTGCACGATCTCTTGATCAAGATGCGTCGATTTCAGCCCCTCCGCCTGCTCCACCGGCAGGCAGATTGTCGTGTGCCCTTGGGCATCTTTGTATTGGCTACACCGCTCTTGGCGCTGGGGGCCCTGCTGCTCGCACTCGTGATGCATCAGGTCTTGCTACTCGCCCTTCTCTTTGCCGCCGTACTCGGCGCCCTTCCCACCGGGTATCTCTATTGGCTCAAGAGCCAACGGATGGCGAAGTTTGAGCGTCAGTTGCCGGAAGCGCTTGAATTGGTGTCGCGTGCTCTCCGCGCCGGCCATGCCTTCTCGGTCGGATTGAAGCTGGTGGGAGATGAAGCCGCCGATCCCGTCGGCATCGAGTTCAAGCGTGGCTTCGATGAGGTCTCTATGGGAGTGGCCCTTCCACAGGCGCTCCAGAATATGACCGATCGACTGGATTGTGTGGATTTGCGGTTCTTTGTGACCGCGGTGCTTGTCCAGCGGGAAACCGGCGGCAATTTGGCCGAGATTATCGATTCACTCGCAGAAATGATCCGCAAGCGATTCGAATTGCAACTGAAAGTGAAAGCCTTGTCGGCCGAAGGGCGATTCTCCGCGGTTATTCTATTCGCCCTTCCTCTGGTTGTCGGCGGCGTCCTCTTCAAGATGAATCCTGAATACATGTTGACGCTGTTCACTGACCCAATGGGACAGAAGATGGTCATGGTCGGGAGTTTTCTCATGGTGACAGGAGCTATTATCATGAAGCGCATGGTCGCTATCAAGGTCTAACAGGAGCTACCTATGGATGTTCCTCTGATCGTCGCGCTGGTCACCTTTCTTGCGGTCCTGCTTGCGAGTTCGGCTGTTTTTCTTTTCTTCAATTCGCGGGAAGCCTTGCAGACCTGGCGACGCAGGGCTGACGGAACTAGTGGTGCCGCCGAATCTGAAGCGGCTCCTGCCGGAATGGCCGAAGTGCTCAAGGAGCAGTTGCAGGCTTTGCTGGAATGGTTTGGGAAGTTAAATCAGCCCTCCAATGTCGAGGAAGTTCATGCGACTCGCCGCAAATTGATCAACGCAGGCTATCGATCTGGGAAAGCCCCCATCTTGTTCCTCGGCGCCAAGCTCTTGCTGGCCATCGTCATCGTGTGCCTGTTGGCCATGATTCCCGCAAAGTTGCTGGGCTTCCCGAGCGTTTCGAATCTCATATTTTATTATGTCCTGGCCGCAGCTTGTGGCTATTATGCTCCAGCGCTCTGGTTACGCAAGGTCATTGGTTCTCGCAAGGATGCGCTGCAGCGGGCCATTCCGGATGCCTTGGATTTGATGGTGGTCTGCGTCGAGGCGGGATTAGGGTTGGACCAAGCCATCGGGCGTGTTGGTGAAGAGGTTAAGCGGGCTCACCCTGAATTGAGTGATGAATTGAACCTCTTGGCAATGGAATTGAGAACCGGCGTGTCCAGACAAGAAGCGCTCAGGAATCTTGCGCATCGCACGGATCTGGAAGAGGTGAGGACTCTGGTCGCGATGCTGGTACAGACGGATCGGTTTGGGACCAGTATCGGTCAAGCCCTTCGGGTGCATGCCGATGCAATGCGCACCACTCGCCGACTGAAAGCGGAGGAGTTGGCTGCAAAATTGCCGGTGAAGCTGCTCTTGCCTCTCATTTTCTTTATCTTCCCAACCATCTTTATAGTCGTGATTGGCCCGGCCTGCATCAAAATCGTGCAGGTGCTATTCCCCGCGATGGCAGCCCATTAACATTCATGGGGATTTTATTTGTCTCGTTCATCTCTGCGGAAGATTGTTGAGACATCCCTATCACGCCGCTTGCTGCCTGATGGAGGCTTTGTTGGCAGGCTTGGAGGTACATTCCAAGTTGACTCGACTGCTTGGGGAATTCTTGCCTTTCGTGCATGCGGCGGATCGGACGAGATACTCGAACGGCTGCGTGCACTCCTAGCCCGGGAGCAAAACGGAGATGGTCGAGTTTGTGTGAATAGGGAACATCCGGCCTCCTACTGGCCTACCCCGTTGGCAATTCTCGCCTGGCAGAATTCACCGGCAAGCCACATTGCTCAAAGTCGTGCAGTCCGCTTTCTGCTTGACACTACGGGCATTCACTTTCCTCGGAAGCCTGATGCCCCGTCGGCACACGATACAAATCTTAAGGGATGGCCCTGGGTCGATGATACGCATTCCTGGGTTGAACCCACGGCTACGTGCGTGATGGCGTTATCGGCGACAGGACATGGCCAGCACGATCGCGTCCTTGAAGCCATCCGGATGATTCTTGATCGTCAGTTGCCCGACGGTGGATGGAATTATGGGAGCACCTTTATTTTCGGGAAGGAACACCATCCCATGCCGGAAAGTACAGGTGCGGCGTTAACCAGTTTGGCAGGAACGGTCGGCCACGACACAGTTTCTAGAAGTCTCAATTATCTTCAGGGCGAGGTCGGTCGGTTACGCACGCCGATCTCTCTCGGGTGGGGCTTGCTGGGTCTCGCAGCCTGGGACCGCTGGCCATCCAACGGCGCAGCTCTGGTCGAACGCTGTTTGGCGAATCAAACTCGTTACGGTGAATATGACACGTCGGCCCTCTGTCTGCTCCTCCTCGCTGCATTAGAGGAGGAAACTGGTATCAAGAACACACTCTTCCCGCGCGTGATTCATCAGCACCAATCGGCGGTTCGTCCTCATTGAGGGTACCTTGTCCGATCATTCAAATCAGAACTCGACAGGAGGTATCACACGTCGCGATCTACTTCGCGCAGGGGCAGCGGGCCTTTTGCTGGGCTCAGGATTGCTCCTGATTCCGAAACGGTATTTTCGGATGCCACAAGAGGCGCAGACATTTGTGACCAAGATGGCGCACTACCAGCTGGATATTGCCGATGCGATTACAAGAGGGATTCGGGAGCTGGGGATCTCTCCCGATGAAGTGAAGGGCAAGCGTATTCTCCTGAAGCCGAACCTGGTCGAAACCGCGTCGGGAGCGCCGCACATCAACACCCACCCACTCGTTCTACGTGGGGCGATTGAGGCGTTTCTTCGTCTGGGGGCCTCTGCCGTGATGGTCGCCGAGGGGCCGGGCCATCGGCGCGACACGCTGGCGGTTTATGAAGAATCCGGCTTGGCGGATGTGCTGACGGAAGATCGCATCCGGTTTCACGACCTCAATTACTTCACGGGCTATGAGCTGCCGAATGCTGGCCGCCAGTCTTCGATGCGGACGCTGACGTTCCCTGCTCTCTTCAAGGAAGTCGACTGGATCGTATCGGTCGCAAAAATGAAGACTCACCATTGGACCGGTGCCACGCTCTCGATGAAAAATCTCTTCGGGGTCATGCCGGGCATCTACTACGGCTGGCCGAAGAACGTGCTGCACAAGGCTGGGATCGAAAATTCGATTTTGGACATCAATGCGACATTGAAACCCCATTTTGCGATCGTCGATGGGGTTGTCGGAATGCAGGGCGACGGTCCGATCATGGGTGATCCCAAACAAGTCGGTGTCTTGGTGATGGGGCGCAATCTTGCCGCGGTCGATGCGACTTGTTGCCGGATCATGGGCATTGACCCCTATAAGATTTCCTATCTGGAGAGAGCCGACAATTGGCTGGGGCCGATCGGCGAGGGATCGATCGAACAGCGCGGCGAAGCGATTGCTGCCGTGCGAACGAACTTCAACCTCATCGACACGATCCCAGCTCAACAGGGCATACGACTCACATGAAGAGGTACGCGATGAAACAGTTTGTCCTGCTTGTGTTCTTGCTGTGCCCAAGTGCCGTGTACTCAACGGAGACTGAACCGCCGCCGACTCAGACAGAGGAGCCGAAACTCTACGATCACTATCTCTCCTTGAAACGGATGCAAGAAAGTATGGCAGGCCGCTCCTTGGAAGAACAGGCTCGGTTGCAACCACAAATCCAGCGGGCAGAGCAACAGGCCTGCGAACGGGTCCGGCGTGAACGACAAGAGCGGGTGCCGAAAGAACAATATCGTCAGCAAGGGGGAGATCAATTTCTCGTCTTTGCCCAGCAGTTCGAGCAATATTGCGAGACAATCCAATAAGAAGTTCGATGCGATTGGCCTCATAGAATTGCTCTGGATTGATAAGGCTCTCTTAGCGTGAGCCGGCATCCGGAAATCATTATCGCGTTCTATCCGCAGTTCAATGCGCGTCCCTTTTACGGACCTGCTTATCATCAGGGTGGAGAGGGTGGAGCGAAATGCAGGATTTGCAGTCCCGTAGCCGATACCCGCGACCATCCTCCAGCTATAATGCCTTTGCATACATGCCGACGGTCGATGGATTGAGAGGGGTCGCCATTCTCT
The DNA here is from genome assembly GCA_965233025.1 of uncultured bacterium. GTDB lineage: Bacteria > Nitrospirota > Nitrospiria > Nitrospirales > Nitrospiraceae > Palsa-1315. Next base: position 10,693 of record CBDDRH010000073.1, on the reverse strand, counting down.
TGGTGCTTTGGTATCACGCCCCGTTCCTCTTTCGAGATCTTCCTGAGTTTTCCGGTCAACAGACCCCATGGGCAATGCTCGGCGTTCTCGGGAGGATGAGTCTCGGCGGCTGGATTGGTGTGGACCTCTTCTTCGTCATCAGCGGATTTCTCATCACGTCAATTCTGATTCGCTTACGAGACGCGGGTGGCTCCTCCTGGGTATTTTGGGGAAGACGGGGACTAAGGATCCTTCCCCTGGCCATGTTGTATCTCCTGGTCCTATTTGTTCTTACATGGCTCGGCGATCCACTGAAGCTGTTGCCTCACTTCGAAGGGTGGGCATGGTACGCCTTCTATCTGGGTAATATTCATATCGCGATATATGGATGGCAGCCGTTGGCCGTGATGATCCTGTGGAGCCTGGCAATCGAGGAGCAGTTTTACCTTGTTTGGCCGTTACTCGTCCGAATGTGCAGTACACGTCAGTTGTTGTGGTGGAGTGGCGGATTGGTGGTTGTGGCGCCTCTAGTTAGGGCGTTCACACTCTCGGCGGCTGATTACCCAGCAGCATATGTCTTTACGCTCTGTCGGCTTGACGCGCTTGCCGCTGGCGCGGTTGTGGCGGTGCTATTTAGTTCCTGCAAGTGGCCGGCGGAGATTGCGGGGTTGTGCAAAAGACTTGCACCACTGGCGTCTGTCCTGATCGTGATCACCTTGCTGGTGCCATTTAGTCCGTCACTTCCTCAAACAAGGCCATGGTTGTTCAGCATCTTCGGCTATTCATGGTTGGCCATTAGTTTTGCCGTTCTCCTCGGGGCCAGCCTGGACGCGCGGGGGCCAATCAGGGCCGTCTTGACCTCGCCGCTACTCATGTTCCTGGGGAGGCGATGCTATGGACTCTATCTGTGGCATGTGCTCATTGCGGGATTTGTGACAGCATGTTTGCACTCGCTGCAATTCGGGTTTATTGCGCATGTATTTCTCTGGTTAGGGGCGCTCGTGATTGTTGCGAGTGGATCCTGGCTCTTGATCGAAGAACCGATTCTTCGGCTCAAACGATTTCTCCCATATGTACAGAGGCAGCCGTTGCAGTTGGAGTCCCACCGAGTGGCCTCAACAGCTTCCTGGTGGCCACCCATTGTTCGGCCGAACGATCTCCCTGAACAACAGACGCATGTATTTCAAAACAAGGGCGCAGAACGCTGAATCGCAACGCATTGAGAGATCTTACATTTGCATGCTCTCACGCGCACGAGTGACCTGCTACACTTGTATGGGTTCGTAGGTGGGAGGGGTATGATGAGGGTGTGCTGCAGTTTGAGGGTACTGGTCTATGCCTGCTTAGTGGCCTCCACGTGGGCCGCCGTAGGAGATGCATCCGCGGCAACAAAAAAAGCAAAAGAGCCGGCTCCTTCCGTTGCTACAGCGAATCCGCCAAAGCAACCATCCGAACGAGGGCAAAACCCATCGATCCAACGCGCCAAGAAGAGCCCCATACCCGTTGCTCCGGAGCGCAAACCGGAGGCGATCCAGAAGGAGGCCAAACCGGTACCGGCTGAGCTCAAGCAGATGAGTTCGGTGAGTCCGAAAAGCCCTCGGCGCATGAAAGTTCACAGGAAGAGAATAACGCCGAAAGCCGTCGTACAGCCACGAACCGATCTCATGTATCACGGCATGTTTGAAAGTCCGCAGCGCTACAATCCTCGCCGGAATCATCTTGGTGCAGGCGTTCTGGATCCCCACAATCCTGAGTTGACCCACGACCACTTTCAGGAACTCGATCGCAACCAGGATGGACAGATTGATCCAGTTGAACGGACGTTCGGTCGGCCCGATATGGATCGCGATCTCCACGATCGCCGGCCACGCTAGCTGCCTCTGCCACCTCCTTCGGTTCTCCGCACCCAATTACCTACTCACGTCATAGACCTCGCTCAAGCGTGTGTGTACGACATGGCGTGGGTGCTGTAAGGCCGGGGACTTCAGGCAACTAAGAGGCGGTCGCCCGCATTGACAGCCAGAAATGGAGTCCCCATGATACGCACGCAACGTGTCATGATGAACGACATGCCGACTTCTGAAGCAAAGAGCGGGCTGAATGCCGGGAAAATTGCCGTGGTCATCGCGATCGGAGTTGCGGTGGCCGCATTCTTCTACTTCGACCTGGGCCGTTTTCTCTCCTTGCAGGCTCTCAAAGACAATCGCGATGACCTATTGTCGTTCACCGAAACACATTCTGCCGCAGCCGCAGCATTGTTCGTTCTGACCTATGTGGCCGTGACGGGGCTCTCGCTTCCCGGCGCCGTGATTCTGACATTGGCAGGCGGATTCCTCTTCGGGGCTGTGTGGGGTACGCTCTTCGTCAATCTGGGGGCGACGACGGGCGCGACGCTCGCGTTTCTCGCATCACGCTATTTGCTGCGCGATTGGGTGGAACGAAAGTTTGGGAAGTGGCTGGGTCCTGTTCAGCAGGGTTTCGCGCAGAACGCGTTCAGTTATCTGATGACCCTCCGGCTGATTCCGCTTTTTCCGTTCTTTGTGGTGAATCTGGTATCAGGCCTGACCCGAATGAACATCGGCACGTACGTAGCGGCTACGGCACTTGGGATTATCCCGGGATCCTTCGTCTATGCCTATGCAGGCCGGCAACTCGGTACGATCAATTCGTTGAAAGACATTGCTTCTCCCGGAGTGATCGGGGCATTTGTGTTGCTCGGGCTTCTGGCGCTCGTGCCGAGCCTGTATAAGAAGTGGTCTGGCAAATTAGCATAACCCTAACCTGTGTAAACGTGAGGCGTGAGACGTGAAGGGCAGAGGAACAGCGACGCGATGGTCACACAGCCGCAGAGAGGATCGTTGTGACGATTCAGCGTGACGAGAGCCTCGTGTTGCCGAACGACGAGCATAACCGCATGCTCGTCAGCAACGTGCATCCCTTGAACTGGGTCAATCCCGAACCGGCTGGCCGCTACAATATTGTGGTCATTGGGGCTGGGACCGCGGGATTGATCACGGCCGTCATCGCCGCGAGCCTGGGGGCCAAAGTGGCCTTGATCGAAAAACACTTGATGGGGGGCGACTGCTTGAATGTCGGCTGTGTGCCCTCAAAAGGCATCGTTCGCGCCGCGCGAGCCTGGGCCAATTTGCGGGATGCTTCTGAGTTCGGTCTGCATATTCCTCCAGGGGTTAAGTACGACTTTGGAGCGGTGATGGCGCGCATGAGAAAACTGCGGGCGCGGATCAGCCACAACGATTCAGTTCATCGCTATACGAAGTTGGGTGTGGACGTTTATATCGGCAGTGGGCGCTTTACCGGCGCCGACACCATTCAAGTCGAAGGGCCGGCCGGCAATCGTACCCTCGTCTTTGCGAAGGCGGCTGTCTGCACAGGAGCACGGGCGTCGGCGCCTTCCATATCCGGATTAAAAGAGGCAGGCTACCTCACGAATGAAACGGTGTTCTCGCTGACGGAGCTGCCGCAACGCATCGGGGTGATCGGCGCCGGCCCTATCGGGTGCGAGTTGGCGCAGTCGTTTGCCCGCTTCGGGAGCCAGGTCACCCTCATTGAAGCGTTTCACGGTATCCTGCCGAAGGAAGACCGCGACGCAGCTGAAATCGTCGAGCAGCAGATGTCACGCGATGGAGTGAAGCTGCTCTGTTGTGGGAAAAATCTCAAGGTCGACAGGACTGAGAGCGGTAAGCGGCTCACGATCGATTCACATGGCCAGCAGCACGATGTGACGGTCGATAAGATTCTTGTCGGCGTCGGCCGCACTCCAAATGTCGAGGGAATCGGGTTGGAAACGGTCAGTATCGAATATGATGAGCACGGGGTCAAGGTGAACGAGCGGCTGCAGACGACGAATCCCAGAGTTTTTGCTGCGGGCGACGTGTGTTCGCGCTACAAGTTTACCCATGCCGCCGATGCCATGGCGCAGATAGTCATTCAGAACGCCCTATTTCCACATCCCTTCGGTTTTGGCTATGCCAGCGTCGAATCCTTGATCATGCCGTGGTGCACCTTCACAGAGCCCGAAGTCGCACATGTCGGGATGTATGAAAAGGATGCGAAGGCGAAAGGCATCGAGATCGAAACGTACACGTACAAGCTGGATGAGGTCGATCGCGCGATTCTCGACGGCGAAGACGAAGGGTTCGCGAGGATTCACATTCAGAAGGGCACAGACAAGATAGTAGGAGCGACGATCGTGGCGGCTCGCGCCGGCGACATGATCAGCGAGTTTTCCGTTGTGATGAAGGCCGGCGCAGGAGCGAAGACGATCGCCGGGACAATCCATCCCTATCCGACGCAAGCCGAGGTGAATAAGAAGGTCGTAAACCTGTGGCGCAAGGCGCACTTTACCCCGCGCACGAAGGCCTTGTTGATGAAGTTGTTCGTTTGGATGCGGCGATAGCGATTCACAGAGTATGACACAGGGCCGGTTGATACATAGAGTGGGGCTCCTGAGCGTGGGGCTCCTGTTGGCTCCGGCATACCTCTGGGCGCAGAGCGGGGCAGTTCTCGAGGTGGGAAAATTCTCAGCCAGTCAGGTTGGGCAGGGGTTGCCTGATGGGTGGAAGCCGCTCACCTTTAAGAAGATACCCAAACATACCTCCTATGAAGTGGTGAAGGATGGAGGCATGACGATCGTGAAGGCGGTGAGCGAGGCTTCGGCCTCCGGCCTGATCAAGCCGGTGTCGATCGATCCAAAAGAATTCCCGATCGTTCGCTGGCGCTGGAAAATCGACAACGTACTTCAGCGTAGCAACGTGGCTATCAAAGAAGGCGACGATTTTCCGGCCCGGCTCTACATCACCTTTGAGTATGATCCCGACAAAGTCAGTTTCGGCAAGAAGCTCAAGTTTAAAGCGGGGCAGGCTCTGTTCGGCGATATTCCCATTGCCGCCTTGAACTATATCTGGGAAACGAAGACGCCTGTCGGCACGATCGTCGATAATGCCTATACCGACTTTGCCAAGATGGTGGTGGTCGAGAGCGGCGCTCAGAAAGTGGGTATGTGGATCGATGAAGAGCGGAATATTTACGAAGACTATAAGAAGGCGTTCGGAGAGGAGCCGCCGATGATCAACGGTGTCGCGATCATGAGTGATACGGACAATACCAAGGAACAGGCTACGGCCTATTACGGCGACATCGTTTTTCTGAAATCGGTCAAGGGATCGGCTCAATGACTTGTGCCGTGTGATGACACATAATAAGCGGGCCGGCCTGTTTAGGGCCGGCCCGTTCATGGACACTGTCGCGCGTGAGGTGGGTGCGCGGATTCGAAATGAGGGTTACTGAATGGAATTCGCGAAGCCGCCTCGCGTAATTTCGGCACGGACAGTGTCCCCGACTCTTTTTTGCTTGATATATTTTGTCCCCTGGCCTACGTAAAGCTTGACGTAGTGGCCTTCGTAATCTTCCACAGTGTAGGAATTGCCCTCGATCTTCTTGATTGTGCCGCCGAGGGTTCTCCAGGCCGGGCCCGGCTTCTGATCATGATAGCCGGCCGCTTTAGCCGCGGCTTTCGTAGGCGAGTAGCGGGGCTTCTTGTATTTCGAGTCTTTGGCCAGCGCCGGGGTCATTGCCAACGCCACAATGGCCAGGGCGCTCACCAAGACCGGGAGAATTTTCTTATGCGCTTTTTGCATCGTGAACCTCCTTGCTAGCGTGAGAGTCAATTTCAACCTAGAATCCCTCAGCAAGGCATGTGCCGTAGTGTGGTGCGGGATCGATTAAAAAACTTCAGTGGTTAGAAGGCCTGGCGATGGAAAGGCCTTGAGATGCTAAGAAACGGGGGAAAAAACGGCATACATCTGTCCAAATATGATCGTATCCGCCAACGTGAGGAGAGATGATGGCAGCGCCCTTCGCGGTCCTGAATAACACGCTCAAGCCGATTAAAAATCTCCTGGCCGGGCGGCCAGTGTTGGCCACCTTTCAGGTCAATCTGCGGTGCAACTCAGCCTGCGGGTATTGTGATCTGCCGCTCAATGTGGGCCGATACGAGATGACCAGGGAGGAAATCCAAAGGGTTTTTTCCGGCCTCTATCGCGACGGAGTTCGCTTTGTACTGGTGCAGGGAGGAGAGCCGTTGTTGCGCCGCGATTTATCGGAGATCCTCGGAGATCTTTCGGAAATCGGTTTTCAACTCACCCTGATCACCAATGGTACGCGGCTTACGGCGTCGCTGGTTGAGCGATTGAGCCGATTGCCGCTGGCTCTTTCAGTGAGTCTGGACACGTTGAATCGAGAGACCTATCGGCAAATACGCGGTGCCGATCAGTTGGAGCAGGTACTGGAGGGCATCGCACTTTTGAAAGAATTTTCTCATCCCAAATTTCTCACCTGCATTGTGAGCGAGGTCAATCGCGCCGAGGCGCCGGACGTCGTGCGATTTGCGCGCGAGCAGGGATTTTTGCCGGTCGTGGGCGCCTATCATTGGAACGTCGGAACCTACGGCAGGCCTGACGAGCTGCTGATGTACGATCGGGCGAGCGCCGCCGCTGTGTTCAGCGGGCTCCTCGACGACGAACTGATTCCCCCCGGCTACTTCAGGAAATTCGTCGAAGACAATGTGAGTTGGTTGCGCGGGCAAAAACTGGAGCCCTGCGATGCCGGGCGGTACAGCGTTGCCATCGATGCATCGGGAAACGTGTCACCCTGCCTGGCGTTCCCATCCGTGGGGAACCTGCTCGAATCGTCGCTGAGCGAGATCCTGAGACGTTTCGATCGAGAAGCCATTCGGGTATGTTCGGACCGATCGTCCTGCAATAGATTAGATGGCCGTGTTGTCGGAACAATCCTACGCCACCCGATCACCGCGTTGCGCACAGCGCAGTCATTTACCTCGCGAGGAGCCCGCTCATGAGTCGTTGGATCGGCGCGGTCTTCCTTCTTGTCATCCTGGTCGGCTGTTCAATCACTCCACAAACCTTCCAGCCAGCCGATCCCATTCCACCCGATCGGGTGTCTCACCAGGCCTGGGATCGGATCGTTCAGAGTTACGTCCACGATGGACAAGTGGATTATCCGGCCATACAAGCCAACAGCCAGCTCGATGGCTATTTGGGGGAGCTTAACCGGATTGACCCCGCAAAATTACCCACAAGGCAGCACCAGTTGGCGTTCTGGATCAACGCCTACAACGCCTTTGCTGTTAAAGGCATCCTCGATCACTATTCGCCGATGACGCTCTGGGGACGCTATCGGTATTTCATCGTCCGGGATTATCAGGTCGGCGGCGCCACCATCAATTTGTACGATCTTGAACGGGAGGTGCTGATCGAGCGGTTTCATCAGCCTCTGATCCATTTTGCCATCGTCTGCGCATCCGCCTCCTGTCCCAAGCTGCAACCCTGGGCGTATCAGCCCGATCAACTCGATCGTCAGCTCGCGCGCGCCGCCAGAGAGTTCATCAACGATCCTACACGCAATCGGTTCGATCGACAGCGGAAGATCGCGTCGTTGTCGATGATCTTTCAATGGTTTGAAAATGATTTCGCCGGCGCCGCTGGGTCGGTGTCGGCCTATATCGCTCGCTATATCGAGGATCCTGACCTGGCGAATGAGCTGATGCAGCAGGGCTATCGGATCGAGTATCTTGAGTATGACTGGAGTCTAAACGGCATCCCGCCCAAAGAGGAGACGGTGCGTGCTGGTACATCCTGATGAAAAGGTGCCGATCGCGCGACTGCTGACGTTTCTTGAGCATGGTGAGCGTCTGGCCAACGTATGCGCCAAGACACAGGCTGTGTTGACGTCGGAACCAGGTTCTCGTCGCTTTTTGATCAGTCAGGCCCGTCAGGAGGCGGCGCATGCGCTGGTCTTTCAGGGGGCCATTGCCTGGCTCGCGCCGAGGCATCTCGGCGCCGCCCCGTTTCTACCCGCGTTGGAAGAATATCGAAAAATACTCAATGATGCCCTGGCCAGACAGGATTTGCTCGAAACATTTCTGGCTGAGCAAGTCATTCTCGAAGGACTGGGCGAAGCGATCTTGACGCGTATTGAAGAAGGATTGATCAAACGCGCTGCGCCGTTCGTCCGCCTGAGGAGAGTATTGCTCCAGCAAGAAGAGGCTCATCACGGATTCGGACGGCGCATGCTCGAACGGGCCATGACCGAGGACCGGATCGATGCGGAGACACTATGCCGCCGCGCACAGGACTATCTCGCGTTGACCGATCAGATGGTGCTGGCATTGAGCGACCTGTTCGAGTCGATCGCCGAAGACCCTACGGCTTGGGCACAGGATGTGCGCAAGTTTCTGCCTCAGTGGCTGAAAGAAAAGGAGCCATCAGCAGTCAGCCATCAGCTTCCAGTGGCAGAAACGAAGAACTGGCAGCTGGAAGTTGACGGCTGAGAGCGGGCATATGGTTTCAGTCGTTATCCCGACCTACAACGAAGAGAAGGCACTTCCGCATATATTGCGCGAATTGCTCCGTCAGTCTGGCGACTTCGAAGTGATTGCAGTCGACGGCGGTAGCACCGACAGAACCTGCGAGATTGTTCAAGAATTCACTCTCAGCCCTCAGCCCTCAGCCCTGAGGCCACTTCGGTTCTTTACCGCTCCCAAGGGCCGCGCTTCTCAGATGAACACCGGAGCCAAAGAGGCGACTGGCGAATGGCTGCTCTTTCTCCATGCCGATACGGTCTTGCCGGCTGGCGCGATTCAACGACTATGCGAGATGGAGGCGGACCAAACCATCCAAGCCGGCGGGTTCATGCACCAGTTTTCCGGCGACGATTGGCGACTGAAGCTGATCTCGTTCCTCGATAATTTCCGTTGTATCCGCAGCCGAATCATTTACGGCGACCAAGCCCTCTTCGTCCGCCGCGAGTTGTTCGAGCAACTCGGTGGGTTCCCCAATCGGCTCATCCTCGAAGATGTGGCTTTTTGTGAGCGCCTCATAGCTGTGACCACGCCACTCCTGCTTTCGCCGCCAGTCGTGACCGATGCCCGTAAGTTTCTGAAGATGGGCATCTGGCGCAGCTTCCTTCGCGTCCTCCTCATCATCCTCCACGTCGAATTTCACCTGCCGGTCCTGCCTCGCGCCTTCTTTCAGGACGTGCGCTAGCCGGAGATACCCTTGGCAAGTATCTGCATGATGAAGGTTTGTAGATTGCGCGCATGCGAATTTTGATTTACCGTCCATCCGTTCAGATGACGAGTCGATGGAGTCACCTGTCGATCGCAATCAACGAGTCGTTCGGAGGAGGCCGATGATGAGACAAATAGGGAGCGTGGTACCCATCTTAACGAGGCGACTATGAGGCAGATGTTGCTGGCGGTGAGCGCATTAGCGTTGATGGTTGGGGTGGCCTTTGCCGAGAACGAAACACCCGTGATCGATCAGCGGCAGACGAATCAGGAACAGCGGATCGATCAGGGGATTACGAGTGGGCGGTTGAACGAGCGAGAAGCGAACCAGCTGAACATGCAGCAAGAACAGGTCAACAAGATGGAGAAGAGGGCAAAGTCCGATGCCGTCATGACGGATAGGGAGAGGGCCAGGATTGCCGCGGCACAGGATCGCGCTGCGCGCCATATCGCGCGCGAGAAGCACGATCGGAAGGGTAAGCGGCGCCGATAACTCAAAGCTGTGTAAGGGCTATACGGGGCGCTCGGGATCGTATCCCGAACGCCCCGTCTTGTTGCTGAGGAACTTTGTTCCTCAGCGAGAGGGAGATTGCTACAATGGCGTGCTATGTCGTACCTAATAAAGCAGACCGTTTTGCTGAACAGAATGCCTGCGCGGCCTCTGCATCTGTTGAGACAGATCGGTCGACTTGCAGACGAGCGTGGTGTGTCCATCTACCTTGTCGGCGGAGTCGTCCGCGATCTCCTGCTGAAGCGAGAGAACTGGGATCTCGATTTGACGGTAGAGGGAGATGGGATTGCCTTCGCGTGGCTGGTGGCCGACCGGTATGGGGCTGGGCTGGTGGTGTTTGAACGGTTTGCGACGGCGCGGCTCGCGTTCCCAGATGGGCTCAAGATGGACATCGCGACGACCAGGCAAGAGTCCTATGCGCAGCCCGCTCTCCTGCCGATGGTTCAGCCGGCATCGATCGAAGAGGACCTTTCCCGTCGGGACTTCACGATCAATGCCATGGCGGTCCAACTCAATCCGCGGCAGTTCGGTCGCCTGCTCGACCCCTGCGAAGGGCAACGCGATCTTCAAGCGCGCACGATCCGTGTGCTGCACGTAGGCAGCTTCCAAGACGATCCCACGCGCATCTTCAGAGCGATCCGGTTCGAACAACGGCTCGGCTTCCGCCTTGAGCGCACCACCGTGCGCCTGCTCGCGCAAGCCGCCTCCAGGAATCTGATTCAACGACTTTCCGGCCCCCGATTGCAGAACGAAATTCTGTTGCTGTTCGCCGAGCGCAATCCGGTGCGCGCGATTGCGCGGCTGGAGCAGTTGAAGCTGCTTCGCTTTCTCCACCGCCGTCTGGCCTACACGAAAAACGTCAAGCAAGTGGTCGCTGCCGTTCCCAAGGCGCTTGCCTGGTGGGCGCGTCGATTCCCGGATTCTGCGCTCGACCGGCCGATCGTCTACCTCATGGCCTTGTCGAGCGAGTCCGGTCCCGCCGTGGTGGCATGGATGATCCGGCGGATGTCGCTTTCACGCGAGCAGGCCAAGAATGTGGGTATGGTAGGACGTCGGCTCGATCGCGCGCTGAAGAGACTCACCGATAAAGGAACAGT
>CBDDRH010000072.1:0-5375 GCA_965233025.1 uncultured bacterium | reverse complement strand
GTGGCCATTCCGCCAACGGCTTCATGAACATCATCCGCGGCGTGCAGAACGTCATGGGCGTGTTTGTGTTCGGCGGCGTGTTCGAGCGCCATCCCAAGCTCAAGATGGTGGTCGCCGAGGGCGACGCCGGCTGGGTGCCGCACTACATGTACCGCGCCGACCACGCCGCCGAGCGCCTGGGCACCGGCACCGATCGCTTCATCACCAAAAAGCCCAGCGAATACGTGCGCAACAACATCTGGTTCACCTTCCAGGACGACGCCACCGCCTACCAGACCGAAGTGCTAGTCGGCGACAAGGCGCTGGTCGATGGCCACAACCTGATCTGGGCCAGCGACTACCCGCACACCGACTCCACCTACCCCCGCTCGCGCCAAGTGCGCCAGACCCAGATGGCCAAGCTGAACGAATTCCAGAAGAACAACATCCTCCACGACAATGTGCGCAAGCTGTTCAATTTGCCCGTGCAATGAAGTGAGCGGTTTTTCGGTTGCCCCCGCGGCGGCAGAGGGCGCGCGGGGGCGGTAGATCGGGTGTAATTGATAGAGGGTTTCGGGCGTCTATTTATAGTTAGGCGGCAAGGAAAGTACGAAGTAACTTCAAGTGGAATCGCCATGGCATCCCAGCGCAAGAGAGACATCGAGAAGAGTTATCCCAAGGCAGACTTCGTAGCGAAGCTGCGTCGTCTTGCCGACTCCATCGAGAACGGTGAGCGATTCACCATTCAAATTGCCGGAGAGCGCATCTCGGTGCCGGCCAAAGCTTTCTTCAACGTCGAGCATGAGCGCTCGGAAGAAGAGGAAGAGATCGAGTTCCAGATCAAGTGGTCGAGAGAGTGAGTTGCCGCCTAACAATTAGCTCAAGGCCGACGGCGCTGACGGGCTGCGGCCTTAGTTGGGTTCTACCCCGAAATCATGGACGGTTGTGAAAGGGTGGAAAACTGCAGATCCTGCTGGGCAATCCTTCGCCGCATCCTCGGATTGTGGCTCCATGTATTCGAACACATCGGCCCTGGCCCCATCGAGCGTCGGGTACTTCGAAGATCATGGGGTCAGACTCGATCGACGAAGATCATGGGGTCAGACTCAGGATCATGGGGTCAGACTCGATTGATCTAGGACCGAGTTGAGAGCGTAAATCAATCGACTCTGACCCTATTGATTCTTGGAAATCATGATTTTGCGGAAGAAATAAATCGATTCTTTAGGATCTCAGGGGTTGGATGGCAACTTGTAGGCAATCGGGTGGAAGTGCGCGGAAGCGAGGTTTTTGAGGTCACTGTTCGCCAAGGCCAGAAGGAGTTACGCCAGCAGGGGCGAACTACCGCATCTACCGAGTTGCACGAAGCATTGAACGACCTTTCACGGCGACCGGAGGCCGAAACAACCGGGGCCATACAGCATGCCATGGCTGCCTTGGAATGCTTGGCACGCGATGTCACTGGCAGCAGAGATACGCTCGGGCAGATTGTCCGGCGCAGTCCGGGGCTGTTTCCTCCACCTGTCGATCAGATTGTCGAAAAAGCATGGGGATATACCTCCAATTTTGGGCGCCATCTGGTAGAGGGGCAGCCCCCTCAGTTTGAAGAAGCGGAGCTGGTGGTGGGCTTGAGTGGCGTACTTTGTCGCTATCTCTCTAGAAAACCTCCGAGCACAAAGTGATGACAGAGACATGATGGCTACTACTTCGATGCGCATCTATATCGGGGAGCCAGTGCGGAACCGATCCGAACGCGACTGCCTTGTTGCAGCTTGCGAAGTGCTAGAGCGCACGGATGGATGGTCCTATGTATTTGCAAATTTCCATGCAGCAGGACGACAGATAGATTTGGTCGTCCTTACAGAAAGCACGACCCTCGTTGTTGAGGCAAAGGGGTACTCGCTGCCAGTGCATGGTGATATCAATGGGCAGTGGATACAGCATGGGCCTTATGGCAGCAAGACAATCGGCAATGCGTATAACCAGGCATTGGAGGGCAAAAACGCATTCCGCGACGCGATGCAGAAGATCGCGCAGGTTAGTGGATATCCGAATGCCGCAGTTGTAGTTTCTCCTCATATTCCTCATGAATCCAGATTGACGAATGGCGACTTCAAAGTTGCGGTTGGTGGGACCGAACTTATCCAACAGGCACTCTCCCAACCATCTGGTGCACGCCTATCCCAGTCCCAGTGCGAGACGCTAGCGAGGCACCTTGGTCTTGAGCTTGTATCGAGCAAGGACGCAGCAATCAATGACGAAGTCATTGAGGCAGAGAGGTTGTGTAGCGCATACCTCTCTGCTTTCGAGGACTTCTACGGGCCAACTGCAGCGAAGCTTCTCCCTGATAGCTATGCATGCAATACCCATGAAGTAGCTTCTTCAGACGTTCATTCAATGGTTAAACGGGGTGAAAGCGGAGTGCTGATTCGCGGACCGTCCGGCTGCGGAAAGACATTGCTCTCGGCGTCATGCGCGATGTCATGTTTCGAGGGCGGGGGTGTTCCTCTATTCATCGCTGCCAGGGATTTCAATGGCCAGTTTCAAAAGCTCCTCGATAAGGAAACATCTCTGCTCAATGGTTGTCTTGCGGCCAGCGTACTGAGAGCCGCTAAAACCCTGGGGAAGCGAGTTGTCCTGTTTCTGGATGGATACAATGAATGCGCCGAGAGCTTCAGGGTCGGTCTGACGCGAAGCCTCAGAGCATTTGCGCTGCGTTATGGTGCGGGAATAGTCGTTAGTACGCAGTGTGAACTCGATCGGCCTGACCTGCTTCAGCTCAAGACCGTTGTAGTCAGGCATCCATCGGATGAATTAAAAACTATCCTCGCGGGCATAGAGCGTGGTGGAATCGTTGCTGGCGATATCCGTAGCCTGCTTGACACCGCTAACTCCGGCCTTGAGGCTTTTCTTGTTGGAAAGATTGGCGAGCTGATGCCTTCAGGTGCGAGTAAATTTGTCCTTTTCAGCACCTATGCCAGGGAGAGACTCAAGGTTGCTGCCACCGAAGGAATACGCACACTCTGTGTTTTTGCAGAGTATTTGCTCAAGCGCTCATCCTTCAGCCTCTCTGTTCGCGAATTTGATCGCTTATGCGATTCTCAAAATCTTAGCCAGGCAGGCCGGCAACAGTTATCACAGTCTCAGTTATTGCTGGAGCGTGGTGATAGAGTCAGCTTCGTCCATGAGCTGCTTTTTTCGGCGTTATCGGCGGAAGCTGTAATCAGATATTCCAAAGATGACCCGGTGTGTATTCGTGCCGCTCTAAACTCACCGCGTTTCTTTTCGTCGAAGGTTTTCATTCTCGGGGCTATTGAAGACGAAATGCTCTTGCACGAAGTGCTCGATGGTTGCTCGGACCAGGTCTTAATCGCTGCCGCTTCCAGTGGAGAGTGCGGCACTGCTGCTCAATCCATCGTCAACCACAGAATAAACGATATGCTGGCGAACATGATCATTGAGGCCAAGGGCTTAAGGTTTCAGATTGGAGGGGAGGGGTTTTATGGCGTGACAATTGATGAATCCTCTCTTCGCTCTGAGCTGGAAGGCTTCGAATCCTGTCTTTCTGCGGTCGGGCAAGGCCTGTTTGCCGGCAAATACTATCAGGAAGTCATAACAGCATGTCGGCATGTAGATAATGCAATCGAGGTCTTTTCACAATCCTTCGCCGCTGAGGCAAAGGCCAAAAAGGTTCCGTTGCGCCATGCCGTTTTTTCCGCAGCGTATGTTATGCGTCGGGAAGCTGCTATATCGAAACTCGTGAGCTTCGTTCATGGGGTAGCCTTGTCGATTCGTGGTCGAAAGGAGTCTGAGTCTGAGTTTGGGGTGGCCGTTCGTGAAGCCTGGGCGAATGCTGCTACGTTCGGTCAATACTATTTTCTCCTAGGGATAACAAAGTTCACGAACTCTGCAAAAGACGTCGCGCTTTGTGTCGCACAACTCATGCAAAAACTGAGTTCGCTTCCTTACCATCTTCAGCTCGATCTGATCGACTTTACCCGGTATCTTCGTGAAGCTGAAGAACCTTATCGCACCCAGATTATTGATTCCCTTCAATCTTCCCTCGATAACCTGGGTGTCATGATGAATGGGATAATCTTTGAAGCACTGGGAGGGATGGGTGCTTTGGAAGAGGATGAGCACAATTATATTCCAGTCGTTCAGCAGGAGATTAAGGAAGTTCTGAGCGCTGATGGCGTTGAGTCGGACGAGATGGCGTGGGAGTTGTTTTCTCGACAGTTTGATCATCCGTTTGACGCGGCCTACTGGGAAGAAATTCAAGGACTTGATGACTCAAGAAAAAAGCAATTTCTTACAAAAGCATGTTGCGGGGCAAGCACGCCTTATGTGTTTTTTCTTGGGATATTGATCAGACAGTTATCTGATTTTAATGATCCAGATACAGCCTCTGCGATAGCTCCATGGACAAAGCTGCCTGACAAGAAGAGTTTTATTCCACAAGATGCCATAGAAGTCTTCGTTGTCGCACATGAGGCCCTTGGGCATCTCGGGGCGTCTCTCCCCCGGTTGAGAGGTGAACCGGCAAGTGCGCCGGACCATGCATTGCTTGCCTGCGGAGAGCTTTACTACTGGTCCAATAGGAGTGATCTGGGCAATCCCCAAGCTTCAGATCACACTCTGCCTGCTCGCACAGCGCTTCTGGACCATTCCCAGTGTGCTGGCGCCGCCGCGTTACAGCTCACAACGTCACACATGCTTTCACAAGATAGGACGCGAAAGTCACTCACGAAGGAGTATCCGGACATGGCACTCGAAATTTTCAGAGAGGCGATCAAGAGGTGCGATGCGCAAGTATCTTATTTCCAGCATGGCTTTAGAGATGATTCCGCAAGCATTGCAGATTTCTCTATTCAGATATTGGGAGCGCTTGGCAACGAAGATGATCTCCCGTTACTCAAAACGCTTTGTGATCATGAACGACACGGAGTTGGGGTTCTTGACTCTATAAGAAGGATTGAAGCCAGGACGCATTTCTAAGTTGACGAGCTTCCAATCGGCCGAACTCTCCGGATCAAGTTCTCCCGTTGAGAAGAAGCGGCCCCCGAAGGGGCCGTTATGTCCAGCATGCTCAATGCACCAACTGCCGTGCCAGTGCCACTTCCACCGAGTCGCCGTCCTGGTTGAGAACGTCCAACCCGGATTCCGGCACATCTCCCGACGTGCTCTGCGACACCATGATCTTCTTGGCCATCAGCCCCAGGCAGGTCATCTGCGAGGAGTTGGCGTAGCCGAGGTCCGACCGGGGCAGCCAATATGCCAGCCACGCGTTTCAGGACAAGCTCACTGAATACGGCATGATCTGTTCGATGAGTCGCAAGGGTAACTGCTGGGAGAGCCTGCCCCACGGAGTGCTTTGGGCATAATGCGCCGACCGA
>CBDDRH010000071.1:0-7010 GCA_965233025.1 uncultured bacterium | reverse complement strand
AAGCGAAGCGGTGCGGCTGGGCGTGGACTACCGCAAGGGCGAGCGCGCCATGACGAACACCGCGGGCGGCCCGGTGGAGGCGTTCCGCGTCCGGCTCGACCGCGTGAGCGCAGGCGACATCGAGCTCACCGGGGTCGACGCAGTGGTCATCGAGCGCGGCCTGCACGTCACCCTGCTCGGCATGAGCTTCCTCGACCGCCTGGAGATGAAGCGCGACGGTCAGACGATGACCCTGATTCGACGGTTCTAGATTTCGGCCGCCCGGCCGTCCGAAGCCGAGCAGACGCTCAACGCAGACGTCAACGCAGCGGCGAGTAGTCCGTTGGCGTAAGAATATAGTTTGTAGCGTGCGCGACCAGTGTTCCGTCCCGCTCGGTTTCCGCACGCGCCTTCAGCCACTCCGCGTCGGTCGAAAAAGCATTCCATTTCTCTTCCCGCTCCGCGAGATCCCTCCACTCGAGGAGGTAGTAGAGATCCTGATTGGTTGCGCCGATTGCAACCGTCCAGAACCCCACCGCACGAATTCCATACTTCCGCCACATCGGAAGCACAATCGCTTCGAAGCGCTTGTGAAGTGAGAGGAGCTTACCGGGAACGCAACGGTAAACCCTAAGCTCGTGAAGCACTATGCCTCCGGAAGCCGCGAATCAGTCGCCCTACG
The DNA here is from genome assembly GCA_965233025.1 of uncultured bacterium. Taxonomy (GTDB): domain Bacteria; phylum Nitrospirota; class Nitrospiria; order Nitrospirales; family Nitrospiraceae; genus Palsa-1315. The sequence goes on along the minus strand of CBDDRH010000071.1, from coordinate 6,349 downwards.
CGCGGAAAAATGGCTTATCCCCTTGAATGGTGACGCGGCGCCCATGGCGGCGGTTGGGGAAGTAGTCCCATATCGCCTGATGTTGAGCGCAACGGTTATCCCAAAAGGCGATGGAATTCTTCCGCCATTGAAAGCGACAATGGAACGCCGGACTCTCAATGTGCCGGAATAGGCACTGCAAGATAGCGTCGCTTTCCAACTTGCTCAGCTGAACAATCCTACTGGTGAAGATCCGATTTACGAAAAGCGCCCTCCGCCCGGTCACCGGATGCGTGCGCACCACCGGGTGCTCGGATTTTGGGTAGGCCTTACCAGAGTCGTCGTATCCGTATCTTCCGCGAAACTGATGTTCTCCATCATGGACAGCCGTCAGTCCACAGAGGAAGCGCTTCATATCGTCGGACAAGGACTCGTAGGCCTTGTACATACTTGCGAACATCGTGTCTCCGCCAACGGCGGGCTGCTCCACAATGTGCAGGATACTTCCCATGGGCGGTGCCGGGTCGCAGGAAACGTCTGAATGCCAATCTTCTCCGGCAATCCGCTTGGATTTCTCGTCGGCGTGAATGACGATTATTTCAGGATGTCCCGGAAGACCCTGTTCGCCGGGGTGGATATGGAACTCGCCAAAGCGCCGCCCAAACCTTTTGTGCTGCTCGACAGTGATCTCCTGATCCCGAAAGAAGATCACCAAGTTCTCAAGTAGCGCTTCACGGACCAACTCGAACGTCCGCGCCTCAAGTTCCTCGGTCAAGTCGATACCCAAGATTTCCGCACCGATGTGCGGTGTGAGCTTCCTCACCTCAATGGACGAGCTTGGGGCCATTGTGCGCTACTGAGGTTTCACACCGGCGTCCTTAATAGCCTTCGCCCACTTGATCATCTCGGCCTCGATATACCGCCGAAATGTTTCGCGGGAATCGCCGATAGGGGTGAAAGCCAGTTTGTCCAACCGATCCTTCATTTCCGGGGTGTTCAAGATGCGCACCATCTCCGAATTTAACTTGTCGAGTATGGGGGCCGGAGTCCGCGCTGGCGCGACAATTCCGATCCAACCTACGCTCGCGAAGCCTGGATATCCGGATTCAGCAATGGTCGGCACATCGGGTAGAAACGGCGAACGTTGAGGTGTGGACACTGCCAAAGCGCGCACCTTCCCGGACTTGATATGCGGCAGCACCGTTGGCAAAGACTCGAACATGAACGGAATTTGACCGTTGATTACTTGCGTTTGGGCATCCGCGGACCCTTTGAAAGGTATGGGTGTCGCGTCAAAACCCGCAGCTGTTTTGAACATTTCCATGGTCAGGTGGCCGGTCGCGCCAATGCCGACGGTTGCGAAACTGAGCTTTCCCGACTTCGCCTTGGCAATTTGCACGAATTCCTGCACCGAGTTGGCGCCGAAGGATGGATGGGTCAGCAGCGTTTGAGCAATAAACGCGAGATTCGTGATGGGCTCGAAGTCTCTAAGGGGGTCGTAGGGCAGCTTCTCGTATAGACCGGGATTGATGCCGAACGTAGCCGAAACGACCATGGTTAGCGTATGGCCGTCCGGGGCAGCGCGAGCCCCGGCCTCAGTGCCTATGATCCCGGTGGCTCCCGGCTTATTGTCCACGACGAAGGGCTGGCCGAAAGCTTCGGAGAGCTTTGGAGACATCACGCGGGCAATGATGTCCAGTCCAGTGCCAGGACCAAAAGGCACGATGATGCGGACCGGCCGCGTCGGATAGTCTTGGGCAAGCGCCGGAGCAGTAGAAGCGAAAGTTAATCCAGCCGCGAACAGCGCGGCACGTACGATGGGCTTGAATCGCTGCGTAACCTTCATAACGTGCCCCCTCTTTAGCGTTGAGCTGCGGTTGCGGCAGCAATGAACTCTAGTGCTCTCGGCGTGAATTCCGCGGCGGGAGCGTCCCCCGCGATCACGAACAGCATCAGGTGCTCCTGGTTGTCTTCGCCACGCGTTACGTTCACAAAACGCCTAGCAATGCCAGGAGGAAAGGAAACTACGTCGAGCGGGCCCAGCTCGACGGACTCCGTCGACTCTTCGTTCCATTCGCAACGCCACCGCCCAGTAATCGGCATGAATGTTTCATTCGTGTCGTGATTGTGCATGAGCGGCCCGTTTCCTGGCCTCGCTTTTACGAAACCAAGATTGAAGCCCTCCGCAATCGCGATTGCTGGCGCCGCACTTGCTTCATCGCCCACCGGCGACATCGTGTCGGAGTCCTTAGGTGCTTGGAAGCCGATGACATTAATTAAGGTTCGATAGCACCCTGGAATACTGCTATCGGCCAGCCCCCCATCCGATCCCTTGAGGTCCTTGAACCGTGCCACACGCCGAAGCATTTCCTCGCGCGCGAATGTCTTGACCGGAAGCTTCATATTTCATTTCTCCCATTCTCAGTGCTCAGGAGATGAGTATCGGAACCTCGCCCCGGAATGCGCAATCTGCCCTGCTTATTGCGGGAATCCGTGAAACAGATATCAGGCGGGTCGGGCTTTCAAAGCAGCGAGCCTTCGCAGCAATACCGGCTTGGCGCCGCCCGCGATGACGATGTTCAAGAGTTCGGGGTGGAGAGGGTCGTATCGCCGCTCCGTATTGCGTGTCAGATTGCGGAATAGCCCCGTCCGGAAATCGACCTCCACCTCATCTCCCGATTCCGCCTCCGCCGTTACGCCCGTAGCGCAGGGCAGCATGGGAAGGCCGCAGGTGATTGCATTGCGGTAACTCCCCCGCGGTATGGATTCAACGACCAGTCCGAGCTTCAAGCCGGCTATGCCGATCAGCCCCTGTATATGTGGGTTGCCTTGCGCGAACCGCTTGCCGGCAACGATGACGTCTCCCGGCGCCACCTTTTTGTGGAATTCCGGATCGATTCCTTCCATAACGTGAGGCGCGAGGATCTCTGGCCGCGTTTCACGCGCAAGCGCCCACTCAAGAGGCATGATGTCACCGTCAATGGCTACGTCATCGCCGAACTTCCAACAGCGGCCCTTGTAGGTGAGATCGGATATCGCCACGAATCAGAGAAACTCGCGTGGATCCGTAATCCGCCCACGTACCGCGGAAGCAGCCACAGTGAGCGGACTACCGAGATAGATTTCTGCATCACGCGGACCAAGGCGGCCGGGGTCATTGCGTGTGCCCGTGTTGATCGATACCTCGCCCGGGGCAATCGGGCCGATATTGCCTGCCGCGCACGGGCCGCAACCAGGTACGGTAAGCATCGCGCCCGCGTCCGTGAAAATAGACAGCAGCCCCTCAGCCGCGGCAAGGCTTTGAACTTCCTGCGTTCCAGGCGTGACGATCATTCGGACGCCAGGCGCGATCTTTTGTCCCTTGAGTATGCGCGCAGCGTCGCGCAGGTCTTCGATGCTCGAGTTCGCGCACGAGCCAATGAACGCGTAGTCAATGGCGGTACCAGCTACCTTGGATACGTCGACCACATGGTCAGGCGTCGGCGGTACCGACACTTGGGGCTCGATCAACGCAACGTCGCAGGCAATAGCCTTCTTGAACCGCGCGTTGGCGTCGCTTTTCACCAGATCCAGCGGTCCATCGCTCCGCGCGCGCAGGAACTCTTCCATTGTGGCGTCCGGCTCGACGAACGCCGATTTCGACCCCACTTCGAACTGACGGTTGCATAGCGTCATGCGCCCGCCGAATCCGATATCCCGCATCGCCGGACCGGCGAACTCAACAACCGCGTAGTCAACCAGGTCTGCCCCAAGATCCAACATGAGTTTGTCGGCAACATCACGCGCCGTGACTCCCACACTTAGCCGGCCCGAGAGATTCACCCGGACGGTTTCAGGAACACGGATCCACGTAGATCCGCAGGTCAGCAGCTCGACAATGTCCGTAAACACAGCGATGGCAAGCGCTCCGACCGCGCCAAAGTTTGTGACGTGAGGATCCCAGCCGGCGACGAACATGCCGGGCCTCACCAAGCCTTTCTCCATTGGAAAGATGTGGCCGTGACCGCCGCGGCCGACATCGAAGAAGTATCCAACGGAGAACTCCTTCACGAGCACCCGTACTTGACGTTGGCGCTCGGATGCCTTGTGACTCAATGGCATCGGTTCATGATCGGTACACACCAGCAGCTTCTCGGGTGCGTACAAGCCGGCGGCACCCAGCGCCTTAATCGATCGTAGGCAATTTGCCACGTACCAATCGTGGACAGTGATCAGGTCGGGCTCCGGATAGATGATGTCGCCTGTCGCCACCGGATACCCAACAACGCGGGAAAGAATCTTTTCGGCGGCCGTACGGCTCATTCGAAAAGCGAGCGCAAGCCGAAGTAATCAACAAGCGACTTTCCGCTTCGAATATACGCAGCCTTACCATCTTCCTCCTCTTGCCTCCTGAATGACCGCTCCATCACGTCGTTCACCTGGTCACGTGGGACTACCACGACTCCGTCGGTATCGCCCATAACCAAGTCACCAGGCTGAACCACCACGCCGCCCATGCTTATCGAGATACCAACCCATCCCGGATGGCGCTTCACGGTACCGCGAATTGCCACGCCGGTCGCGTAAACCGGCATACCTAGCGCAATAAGATCGTCTACATCACGCACTGCGGCGTTCGTGACTATCCCGACGATTCCGCGCGCCTTGGCGGCCAAGCCGACATTGCCGCCCCAAATCGTTCCGCGGTTCGTATCGCCGGCATCGATGACCAGCACATCTCCGTCTGACGCTTCATCAACTGCGCGGAGAACGGCAGCCAAGTCGCTCGGGTAGCACTTCACGGTGAAGGCGAAACCGGCGAGTCGGGCGCCCGGAACAATCGGTCGGATGTCCGGCGACATATCCCCGAGCTGACCTGATGCTTCGTAGACCGTCGTAACGGGCAGGGACACGAACTTCTTCCAACGTTCAGGATCGATCTTCATGCCGTCCTCAGTAGCGCGTGCCATGCAACGGTTTACAACGTATGCGAGGTTGAGAGCCGACCACAAACTCGCGCTAAACCTACAGGTCGTACGGTGCGTGCGTCAAATCAGTCGCGCCAATGATGATCTGTTCTACGAATCGTTGCATAAGCAAGGCGGATATAGGGGATTCCCTAGAGACCCAGCCCAAGTCCGTGGATAGCCTTTCGCAGCCATTGGTGTCCGTCATCGTGCATGGCCCATTCCGCCCAGAACATCCGCACCTCGATCTCTGGTAGATCGAACGGGGGTTCGATGAGTTGCAGAGGTAGTGCCCGGGCGGCCCGCTCAGCGACTCGCCGCGGCATCGTAGTTATGAGATCGGAAGAAGCTATTACTTGCGGGACGTTCAAGAAGCTCGGCTCCCAAATGACGACTTGACGAGCGATATTGAGACTGGAAAGCGCGTCATCCAACGCCGTTGCGTACATGATCGAGTCTCGAGGCAGCACTTGCACCTGAGGCAGGTCGGCGAACTGGCCTGGCGTCATGGAGCCCCGAATTAGTGGATGATCACGGCGCGCCAAGCACACAAACGAGTCGCGAAACACGAGTTGAGTGCGAAGCTGCTGCATACCCGCGGGGATGTAGCCGATGCCAAGATCGAGTTCACCGGTCTCCAGATCCTCGGCCAGTTGCTTAGGGTTGGGTGAGCGGTATAGCAGCTTGACGCCCGGCGCCGCGCGACGGACGTGCTCCACGAGTAGCGGTAGCAGCACGGATTCTACGTAATCGGTACCCTGGAGACGGAACGTGCGTTGCGCGATAGCCGGCTCGAACTTTCCCGGCTCATGCAAGACCGCATCGATATTGCGCAGAATCGTCCGGATCGGTTCAGCAAGCTCGAGCGCGCGAGGGGTTGGAACCATCCCGTGGGACGTTCGAACGAGCAACGGGTCCTTGAATAAATCCCGCAGCTTGCCCAAGGCCGCACTCATCGCTGGCTGGCTAACGCCTTGGCGCTCTGCGGCTCGTGTCACGCTGCGCTCGACAATGAGCGCATGGAGTGATACCAGCAGATTCAGGTCAATATTCTTGATATCCAACTTGAGCCGCGTAGCCGCAACCGGGAGTTCCGGATGATAGCTAGTGTGGGAGCCGGCAACCGCTTCAACTGCGAATAGCCGCCGTATTTACTTTCCCGGAACCAGCGGCACGAAGCGAACCGGCAGCACGCGGCGCTCGTCGTAGCCGCCGTCGGCGAGCCGGGTCAGGACCTTCAGGTATTGCGTGGCGCCGTCGCCGCCGACGGGGATCACCAGTCGTCCGCCGGGCTTGAGCTGCTCGACGAGCGCCTTCGGCACCTCGGGCGCGGCGGCGGTGACGACGATGGCATCGAAGGGCGCCTTTTCGGGCCAGCCCTTGTAGCCATCGCCGATCCTGACTTCCACGTTGCCGTAACCGAG
>CBDDRH010000070.1:0-11998 GCA_965233025.1 uncultured bacterium | reverse complement strand
GTCGCATCGCGCCGGCCCTGGCTCTCGCTGGCCTTCGCCACTTCATCGTAGGAGATGAACTTCGCCATGCCCTTATCGGCCGACACCTTGGTCAATGCCCCGGTCAACGTCGTCTTCCCGTGATCCACGTGCCCGATCGTCCCGATATTCACGTGCGGCTTCCGCCGCTCATATTTCGCCTTCGCCATACCTTGCTCCTTTTCTAAAAATCTCCGGAAGCACCATTCCCCTGGCGCTCACTTAATGCGCGCGCGGATCGAGCGAGCCCTACATGGAGCCCACGACGCGGATCGAACGCGTGACCTCGTCCTTACCAAGGACGTGCTCTACCAACTGAGCTACGTGGGCGTCCCTCTCCGTGAAGCGTGAATCGTAAAAGGTGAAACCATACTCCGAACTACCGACCCAAACCACTTCCTCGATTTTTCACGTTTTACGCCTAACGCCTCACGTCTTCTCTTGGAGCGGGCGATGGGATTTGAACCCACGACAGCCAGCTTGGAAGGCTGGAACTCTACCACTGAGCTACGCCCGCCCATTTTCTTTCCACGCCCGGCAGCTCACAATCTGTAATCCTGTACTCGATCAGCCGTAGACTCCCAAGTAATACAAGCCTGATGTGGTGGGCAGGCAAGGATTCGAACCTTGGAAGCCGATGGCAACAGATTTACAGTCTGCCCCCTTTGGCCACTTGGGTACCTGCCCGAAACACCCTGCACACTCCACAACAAAGAAATCCTAGAGTCCTAACGATTGCCTTTCTCTTCATTCAGATGATGAAAAAAGAAAAGCAAGCCAGTCCACGCACGGCTCCCCCTCCTTATTGAATAAGGATGAATGTGGCGAGCTGTGGACATAGACTTGTTTATGAAACGCTGGATTCTATTGATGAAGTATGACGAAGTCAAGACCCAAAAGCAGAATTATCTTGTTTTTATCCGAAACTGCCTATCAGCAGAAATTTTTCTGGTACCATCCCGGCCAGATCCTCTCTTTTTCACACTTACCTGCCCTATGCCTGATTACTCGACTCAACTCATTTTCTCTGAACACCTCACAGATAATTCACGGGCTTATGGAAATACGTACTTTCCTATCCGCACTGACCATATCGTTCAGCCCCTTGGCCTAAACCGGAAAATACCTCCCTCGCACGGGCCAGAAGGCTGGAGGGGAATTCAATGACGTTTTTCATGAGAACGGTGGCTTCAGGCCCCGTCAAACGCGAGGCGGGGGCCAAATATCGTTTTCGAGCGACGGCCCGTTCACTCGGATCTTCCGGTTCGTAATACCCACGGAGCATTCCTTCTCGATCGGCGCTCCTAAGACGACGCACCCATTCATCTTGACTCTTCCCTGATTTCTGAATCGATCGTTCTGTACCGCTGGTCAATTCCAACTGGTTCCACACAATCCATCCAACAAACACCGCCCATGTTTCATTGAGGGCTTCCCATGATTCACGCTCGGTCAAAAACCGCTCCTCAGTTTCACCCTTTCGCTGCACGATCGGTGTGATCAGCACCGCTCCATAGTGGCAGCGCTGCTCTGCTCTCGCAAAAGCGAGCACTGGATCCGGCACAACATCGGGCGACGCCGCAGCCACCGTCACCAGGTAGTCGATATAGGCGTGGAACAGTTCGTGATAGAGCGTTTCGATCTCAGCATGGGTAAGTCGCCCCAGCGGACGCAACGTCGCCCCGGCTCCATTGAAGGACAGCGCGCGATTAAGCACCATCCGATGCTCCCCCAGATGATACTCGGCGGCATAACTGCGCAAATCGTCAAACTCAAACTGAACGAAGCCCGGTGGGACTGCTTTGAGGAACTTCGTTGGGAGGCCTAGCGCATGAGCCTCGCCAAGCAACTGAGGCCATATCCGCTCGCTGGACGACAGACGCTCCTCCGACATTCCCACATTCGGCACGAAGAGAAGTCCGCCCATGAGGAAGCCCATTGCAACCACTTTGCACAGCGTACGCACCATGAGGTTGATCCGCTTTGATCCAGAAAGGAGGATAATGCGGAAACGACTACTCACGCATATCGGTCATCGCGAGAATACCAGTCATGCTGTCCGCCTTCTTCCACTAAAGCCAGTTGGTCCAACAGCGCAGGCGAGACAGGGTCCAAAAAACGGGAGGGCTTCGACAACAACATGCCGCTTCCCTTATCGAACACATTGATCGGGTAGGTCAGGTACAGATGCCGCTTGGCTCTCGTCACGGAGACATAAAACAACCGCCGCTCCTCCTCCAGCCCCTCATCTTCACTAAACGAATAGACCGATGGGAACCTTCCATCCACGATCCAGATAACGAATACACATTGCCACTCAAGCCCCTTGGCAGAATGGATCGTGGACAACACCAATCGCTCATCATCGCGATCGACCGCCTCGACACCGATAGCATTTCCATCCGGCGGTTCCAGCGCGAGATCAGATAGAAATGTTTCAACCCCCTGATACCCCTCCGCGATCGTCTGCAAATGATCCAGATCCCGCGTGCGCTTGGGATAGTCGTCGTAATGCTCCTTTAGAATCGGCAGGTAGTACTCATAAACATGGCCCACTTGCTCAGCCGGACGAAGGTCTCCGGATCCGGCAAGGCTTTCGAGAGCCAAGGCCAAATCTCTGAGCCCTTTTCCCGATCGCCCCGGCATCGCGCGAAGGGCGACATAGGGATTGTCCGATTTCACGAGTGCGGCCATGACATCCTGCGCCTTCTTCGGTCCCACTCCTTCGACGAGCATGAGCACGCGATGCCAACTGACGGCATCCAAGGGATTGGCCACTACGCGCAAGTGGGCCAGCAGATCCTTCACATGCGCGGTCTCGATAAACTTTACCCCGCCGCGCTTGACAAAGGGCAGCCCGCGACGAGAGAGCTCGATTTCAAGGTCGAACGAATGGAAGCTCGACCGAAACAACACCGCCATTTCGCCGAGCGGAACCCCCTCCTCCCGCAACTCCAAAATCTTCTGCGCAATGAAACGCGATTGGGCATTCTCTCCCGCCGCCTCCACCAATACCGGCAACGGTCCATCGAGCTTCCTCGTGAAGAGATGCTTGCTGTACTTCTCCTTGGCCTCTTCAATAATGGTGTTCGCAAGATTCAGGATCGGCTGGGTGCTCCGGTAATTCTCTTCCAGTTTATAAATGGTCGTGCCGGGGAAAAGCGTCGGGAATTCCATGATGTTCTTGAACGTCGCGCCGCGGAAGGCATAGATCGACTGCGCATCGTCGCCGACGACCATCACGTTCTGGTGGGTGGATGCAAGATGCCGGACGACATCCGCCTGCAAGCGATTGGTATCCTGATACTCATCCACCAAGATGTATCGATACAAAGACGAGATGCTGAAACGAATCGACTCGTCCTCCATCACGAGCCGCCGCAACAACACCAACAGATCGTCATAATCCACCAGTTGACGCTGGCGCTTCGACGCCTGATAACCTTTCTGCAACTGCTCCAATGCATCCAGATGGTCGGAGAAATGATCGAACTCCTCGACCACGATCTCGTCGAGCGGACGCAAGGTGTTCTCGGATTTGCTGAACATCTCCGCAATCGTCCCCTTGCGGGGAAACCGCTTGTCTTTTTCGTTCAAACCCAGCTGCGCGCGAACCAAGGCGATCAAGTCTTCGGCGTCGCCTCGGTCCAGAATCGTAAAGCCCGGCTCAAGACCGATGGACTTGCCATAGCGCCGGAGCAACGTATTCGCCACAGAGTGAAACGTACCGCCACGGACCCGTTCGCTGCCGGAACCAATCAACACACCGGCTCGATCCACCATTTCTTGGGCCGACTTCCGCGTAAAAGTCAGGAGCAAAATATTTTCCGGATCCACACCGGAATCGATCAAGTAGGCCACGCGATAGATGAGCGTCCGGGTCTTCCCGCTTCCTGCTCCGGCAATGACCAACGAAGGGCCATCCTTCGCAGTCACGGCGGCCAATTGTTGCGAATTCAATGCAGCCGCATAGTCGATAGAAAGCTTTCTAGGAACAGCCTCCTCAACCGGCCGTCTGAGCACATACGTTTTCGTGTCTCGATCCATAGAAATGAGCGAAGGAATTGTTGGGCAATCCGGTCATTCAGGGGAAGCGCTGTATAACATACTCCCCACAATCCTTTCAAAGCACGGCTAAGCTAAACAGGTTGCTGAAGAAGTCGCCTTTCTCACCGCCCAACCTTGGTGCGCCAAGACACACCTATTCCCATACGACGTTCCCACATCGTTCAAAGGCTCAACGTACCTAAGCGTGCGCCTTTCTCTCTTAGCTATTCTATTTTTTGATTTTTCGAACTGATCGGGACGGGCGTAGGTGATCGAGATCAGACGGCTCCACCGCCATAAAGTTGAGAGCAAACCCGGCGTGATGCTGATCGCGCGGCGCGAACAACGGTTTCACATCCTTGTCCATTACTACCCAGACATTCTTCGGCTCTTTCCCTTGCAAGGATAACTTCGATTGGAGATGCCATGGTAGATGACACTCGTAATGCTCATGTTCAGGAGCCTTAGCCACCCAAGTCATCCACCGCGCGAGTGACTGAAACGCCTTCCGATTTCCGTATACCGTCACCCCATCTGTCGATACTCGAATGCAGAACTGTGCGCCAGCTATTTCTTTGGGATACGCCATGCTTGACTCCTACTTAGGGCACAATTGGGGAACCGCAGAAGTATTAGAAACATCGGTGGGAGGCGCCGTGTTTATGCGCGAAACCTACCCCAGCTACGGCATCGATTCCTTGACCTTAGCAGCCGTTTGCTCAGCCGACTTCTCTAATGTACTTTCCACCTGACGGGCCTTATCCAGCGGAGTCTGTATAGCATCCACAGCAGCCTGGCCTGCTGCCTGCGTCGCTGCATTGCCGGATGCAGCCGCAGCTTTCGTTTTTTCTATCGGCGTCTCCTGATTACAACCGAATAGCCCCACCACCGCCAACAATCCAACCACGAGTGCCACCCTGCATCTGGATTTCTTCATCGCAATCTCCTTATCCATCCCACAATTCAACACTCAACGTCGCAAGATGCTCAAAAAGGCTGTCAGCAAGGCCGCAGCCGATGGAAGCACCGGAGGCGTTGCCTCTGGGCTACGTTGTGGATGCTTTCGAGATGAGAACGATGCTGGCGGCCTTTTTCAGCATCTTGCTTAGCAATCGTACCTGCGAGGCCACAAACCGACAAGATATTGCTGAAACAGACTCTTTGATCGCCGAACGCGTCTCCGTTATAATCCCGCACTGAACAGGAAACCCTATGACAACGGCTAACCAAGAAAACCAATCGCAACTTCGCCAGCTTGCCGAACTCATACTGGCCGTTGCGGGCGAGTCCGTGACCGTCATGAAGCGGAACGCCCCAGAGCGGGCCTTGAAATTGAAACGGCACGATGAGTGGGGCGTCTACCTTGAATTTCTCAAGATCATGTTTAATCTCACCGACCGGCTCTCCGCGCTGTACCTACCGATCAAAGAACAGCCTCAGTTTATGGACAGTCTCGAGGACGCCGTCGCACTGCACTTGAAGAACGCGCTCGAACCGGCATTCGGTTCCGGCGCCGACCAAACGGAAATCATCCTCACCGTCGGTGCAGCGGTTGCGGAAAGTCGACAGACGTATGAGCGGTACCGATTCCTTGTCACTGAAAACAACTCCGTGAAAGACGAAATGTTGAAAGACTTTGGCGGACGGGTCGCCGACGCAATGGGCATCGCGGGAAACGCACAAGTATCCTCCGCTGCAACGCTCTGCGCGAGCGCCGTGATTCCCGCCATCAAGGCAATCTTGTCCGGAGACGCGCCGCCAGCCGCCACGGTCAATACAGGCACCCACGCGACCGATACACCGTCTGCACCACCTCCTCCCATTGCGACACCTGAACCCCAAGGTCCGACGGGGACCGAAATCAAGCTGGTGAGCGTGATGGCGACCGTGGCCGGAGAAGAAGTGGAGACTCGGTGGGGACTGCACCCTCGATTCCGACAAGACCTTCCCCCAGAGGATGTGCAACAACTCAACAAACTGATGAACCGAGTTGCAAAAATCCTTGGCGAACGGTATGCCTCCGTGGCATTCTCCGACGAGTGGACATCCTGGCATAAGGCCGGTCACGCCTGATCGCCCCCGACAATCCAGTCTATCTGGTCTGTTTGGTCTATCTGGTTTGTCCGGTGTATCCGTTTAGTCTGGTTCACCCGCACACAAGATAGACCAGATCAACCAGACAGACCAGATAGACTCACCGAATTTTTGAGGAGGTGCAGTGGATACTTCGCACACAGCAGACATTTCAGCACAGGTTATTCCATCCAGTCTCTCACGTCTCAATGAATTGGCGCAGAATATTTGGTGGAGTTGGACTCCGGAAACCCGTCGGCTCTTTGAACACATTGATCCAACCCTGTGGGTGCTGACCAAACACAATCCCGTCAAACTATTGGCCGACGTCAGGCCTGACCGACTCATGCATCTCGCCGGGGATCCCTCGTATATGCGTTTGTATTCTGCCGCCCTCAAGACATTCGACGAGTATCGTCAGAACGGACACAGTTGGTTTAGAACACGGCACGGCGATTTGAAAGCTCCCACCATCGCCTATTTCTCTGCGGAATTTGGCTTGCATAGATCTATTCCCATCTACAGCGGTGGTCTGGGCATTCTTGCCGGAGACCATTGCAAGGAGGCCAGCGATCTCGGTGTGCCTCTGGTGGGGGTGGGATTCATGTACCCGCAGGGATACTTTCGGCAGCGGATCACACCGGAGGGGTGGCAGGAAGCGGCCTACGCCCCGTTCAACCAAGCAGAATCGCCGATCCATCCCGCCCTCACTCCCTCAGGAGAAGCCTGCAGGATTACCGTCGAGATCGGTAGCCGGACCGTGGCTGCAGCGGTCTGGAAAGTGCTCGTCGGACGGGTGACCCTCTACCTCATCGATACAGATGTCCCCGAGAACAGTCCTGAAAATCGAGCTCTTTCAGCTCGATTATATGGTGGCGATCAAGAGATGCGCCTTTGTCAAGAGTTCCTCTTGGGTATCGGCGGTGTCCGTATGCTTCGCGCATTAGGCATCGCGCCGACGGTTTGGCATGCCAATGAGGGCCACTCCGCCTTCCTCACGTTGGAACGCATTCGCGAATTGGTCCAGAAGGGATCGACGCACGCGGACGCCTCTGAGACGGTACGCCAAAGCACGGTATTTACCACCCATACACCCGTGCCGGCCGGTCACGACGTATTCCCCCATCATTTGATGGACCGATATTTTGCCGGTTATTGGGAGCAGTTGGGCCTCTCGCGGGAAGACTTCCTCCGCCTGGGGGATACCCCGGAATCCCAGGGGCAAGGCTTCAACATGACGGCACTCGCCATTCGGCTGGCCGCCCATGTGAACGGAGTCAGCCGTGAACATGGGCAGGTCTCGCGAGAGATGTGGCGCCATTTGTGGCCCGGCCTACCGATCGAGCAAATCCCGATCCGCAGCGTGACCAACGGCATCCATGCGCCGACCTGGATCGCGCCGGAACTCAACCAACTCTACGGAAAGTATCTCGGCCCGGAATGGGCGGAAAAATGCGACGACACGGCGATGTGGCAACGAGTTCTGGATATCCCCGACCAGGAACTCTGGGCCGTACACCAAACCATGAAGCGCAAGCTCATGAGTTTCATCCGGGAACGCGCCAGGAGCGGCTGGATGCAGGGACAGCTCCAAGCCTCGCAGGTCTTAACGCGCGGCACGCTGCTCGACCCCGAAGCACTCACCATCGGCTTCGCCAGGCGCTTTGCCACCTACAAGCGGGCGACGCTGTTGTTCCGCGACCTCGAACGGCTGAAGCGGTTGCTCCATAATCAGTGGCGCCCCGTCCAATTGATCTTTGCGGGCAAGGCCCACCCGGCCGATGAACCTGGCCGCTATTTCATTCATGAAGTGTTGAGCTTTTGCAACGACCATAACCTAGGCGGCCACATCGCGTTCCTGGAAAACTATGATATGCACATGGCGAAGTTCCTTGTTCAAGGGGTCGATGTATGGCTCAACACCCCGCGGTTTCCCTTGGAGGCGAGCGGAACGAGCGGGCAAAAGGCCGCGCTCAACGGCGTCATCAACCTGAGCGTCCTTGATGGTTGGTGGAAGGAAGGCTACAACGGAGCCAATGGATGGGGCATTGAACCCTTGGTCGGAAACCAGGACATTCAGGCCCAGGACGAGCATGACGCACAACAGCTCTACCGCATGCTGGAACAAGAAGCCATTCCCCTCTACTATCAACGAGACCTGGACGGAATACCCCGCGGCTGGTCGCAGCTCATGAAGGAAAATCTTCGGACCAATGCCCCTCGCTTCTGCACCAAACGAATGGTCAAAGAATACGTCGATACAATGTATGCGCCCGCCATGGTCCTCGCGCCTTCGACATGGTAACGGGCCATCCAGCGATTCGTAAAACGTGAACCGTTAGACGTGAAAAGTTTCAAAGAGAATTGCTGCGCTGCCACAGCACACCTACACGTGCTCCTGCTGCTCACACTTGTCTCAATCCTCGTAAGCCCGCTGCGTGCAAACGCAGGCGCCCCAACGGCACAGACCAGCTCAACTCTCGAACGTGAAGCCGCGAACGCATTCAACCACGCCGAATACGACCAGGTTCTGAAGCTCTGGTACTCGCTTCCCCCCGAGACCACAGCGTCGAAACCGCTCATCCGTCTGGCCTTCCAGAGCTCCCTCAAGCTTGGGCGACCAGAAGAAGCCCTCACGCTCTATCAACGGCTTGTCCCTGCAGAGCAACCGGACGACCCAACCCTCTTACGACCCTTGGCGCTCAGCTTTCTGACCAGTCATGTTCGCGACACGCAAGAGCATGTGCGGATCACGGCCTACACGATCCTGGCTGATCTCGGCCTCGCAGAAACACAGGCCGTCCTGGAAGATGGACTACTCGATGCATCGGTTTTGGTACGGGCACGCGCTGCGGACGCCATCGGTAAAGCCGGACTGGCAAGGAAGTCCGGCCCCTTACGACGAGCCCTGAACGACGCGATGCCGGCCGTGCGCATTGCCGCAATGAACGCGCTCAGCGAGGCTCACGTCACCGACATCAAGCCCTACCTCATCGAAGTCGCAAGAACGGATGACGGACCTGAAGCCGTATTCGCCTATGCCGCGCTGTACAGACTCGGCAAATTGGATATGCTGACCGACATCACCGGAGCCGCGACACTTCCGGATCCCGATGTCCGCATGGCAGCCTTGGGAGTATTGGGGAAGCTGAAACGTCCATCGAGCCTGGCGGTTCTAAGCCAGGGAGTGTACGATCCTGAGCCGCCGGTTCGCGCGTTCGCCGCCGGCGCATTGGGAGACTACGGACAAGTCGGTGGCGTCGCGCCACTCACCCATGCCTTAGGGGATGAAACCGCGCGCGTGCGCGCGGTGGCGGCCACGAGTCTTGGGCGCCTCGGGATTCGCGAAAGTACCCCGTTATTGCGGGCTCTCACACGCGATGCGAATATGCAGGTACGGGCTAGCGTAGTGGACGGGCTGCTTCGACTGGGAGACACATCGGCTATCTTGCTCGCCGCGGACTTGGCAAAACACCCGGACCCTGCTATCCGGGCAGCGACTGCCCATGCACTGACAGCTACCTCCGACAAGCAAGCAGTGGAAATCTTACAGACACTCCTACAGGACCAGCAACCGCAACCGCGTCTCTCAGCAGCGAAAGCTCTGGGCATGAGCGGTGCCCCGGTGACACCGTTGCTTAAAAAAAGCTTACAAGACTCAGATGTCGTCGTTCGCCTTGCTGCAGCAGGAAGTCTACTCCAACAATTGCGTCGTCCCACAACTGTTCCTAACAGCCCACGGAAAAACAATTTCGGCATAACAGAACATCGATAATCTGTATGTCTGGGACAAGAGAAGCGCACTCCCGCAGGATGCTCAAAAAGACCGTCAGCAAGGCCGCAGCCGATGGAAGCACCGGAGGCGTAGCCTCTTGGCTACGTTGAGGATGCTTTCGAGGCGAGAACGCCGCTGGCGGTTTTTTTGAGCATCCTGGTACCTCGTTAGCTGAAAGGATCGTGTCATGTGGAAATTTATTGCTGTTCTTGCTCTGATAGCCGCCTCGTTCGGCCTCGGGTTTTATTTCGGCCAACGTCCGGTCGGCACACTGCAGCAAACGGTCTCAGATCTCCAACATTCGGTCAAAGACACGTCGCGCAACATCCTCGACACCACGATAGGAATCGAGAGAGACCTCCGCAGACGGCAGGGACTTATCGACACCAAGTCACGGGTGGTGCAAGCGAAATCGGAACTGCTCGACAAAAACTATGGGGAAGCCGCCAAGCAATTAAGCGAGGCGGCCGAGACGCTGGAGAATGCCACGAAAGGCGCGAAGCAAGATGAGTCGATCCTCGCCATGCGGGCGCTGACCGGAACGCTGCGAGAAGTGCGACTGGAGTTATCGATGGGGAAACCGGTGTCGATCAAGAAGCTCGATGAGATTCAGCGGGAGGTCGACCGCCAGCTGAATAAGTAGGGCCTAGCAGGACGCTCAAAAAGGCCGTCCAGCGCGGCCGCAGCGAGCGAAGAGGCGAGGCGTACGCTTCGGTACGTTGAGCCTCTGAGCGATGCGAGAACAAAGCTGGCGGACTTTTTCAGCGTCCTGCCGGTTGTTTCTTCCACTTCGCGAGTATCCGCTCCACCCGCATCCGTACTACCATATCAGGATCCTTCATCAACGGCTTGATCGCATCACGGCCCCGTTCATCGCCGATCGCCTCAAGTGCCGCCGCAGATGTCAAGCGGGTAAACCAATCGCTGTCGGAGAGCATGTCGATAAGAGGGTCGATCGCCTCGGCATGTTTAATCCGTCCTAAGGCCAACACCGCTTGCTTACGAACATTCTCGTCTTTATCTTTCAGCGCTTTGACCAATCGTGGCAATGCCGGTTCTCCCAGCTCGACCAAGGCGTTGACCGCATCATCCTTGAACTCGTCATTTTTCAGCTGAATCATCAGCGGATCAAGCACACGCTCGTCGCGAATCTTTCCTAACGCGGCAATCGCATACTTTCGAACATCCCAGTCGCGGAGCAGCTTGATCAACAGTTCGACGGCGGGAGAACCGATCTGCCCTAACCCTTCGATCGCGACTTCCCGAACTTGCCAGTCACCGTCGCGCAAGGCATGCCCCAACGGTTCCACGCAACGCTCATCACCCATTTCGCCGAGCGTAATGGCGGCTTCGCGGCGAACCACCCAATCGGGATCCTTGAGCAGATCGATCTGGATCTCGATCTCATCCTTGACCTTTTCTTCTTCAAGGACGACTTGCTCGGTCAGTTCCGCTGTCGGCTCAACTGGTACCGGGTGTTCTCCAGCGAACCCCGCCGCCACCTGATCGGCCAATGCATCGGTCCCCGTCTCTGAAACGGGGGGAGGCGCGCCCTCTTCTGTAGGTCGTGATGATTCCATTCGTACTACCGTAACGATTCACTTGCCCGTCAACTGGTCCGACAGGACGACTACTTCGCGGCGGGAGCAGCCGTTTTCTTACTCGCAGAATTTTTCTTGCGCAGCGCTACCGCGCGGCGTTTCCGTTGTGTCCGTCGCAGCCGCTTCCTCAGCGACCGAAGGGCTTCATCCTCTTTAGGATTCTTGTGGTCGGTCAATTTCGCCGCCACCTTCTTTTTCAGTCTGGTTTCGTCCGATTCACTGACCGTTTTCTTTGCCATCCGGATTCGGGCCTCCCTGTATACCGCATTAATCGCGTTGACTGCCGACTCCCAGCGGAAGTGGGCAGTCTAGTAGAGAGATTCACACCCTGTCAACCGGAGTGTAACCGAGGGGCGGACCACCGTTTATGCAGATACCACTTCACGATTGCACATCGACGGGCGCCCGATCATGGCGAATTGACACCCCCGCCCCCTCGTCTCTAGAATGCCGCGGTCATGATGAATGAACGCTTCCTCAAAGC
>CBDDRH010000069.1:0-26859 GCA_965233025.1 uncultured bacterium | reverse complement strand
CGATTCTCGATGTGCCCCCCCCGCGCCCTGACGTTGTGGTCGATCGTGAATTCGGCATCAGAGAAACCAGTATGTCGAAATCGCACACGCGGTTGGGTCAAAAATATCGGGAGCGGCTGAATGCGTCCACGACGCTCACCTACGTGACGAGCGCCAACCTCACGGGATTGAAAACGGACGACCAACAGGTCGTGGGGGCCACCGTGACGAACTATGCGGGGCACTCGGCGAGCGTCAAGGCGAAGCGGTTCATTTTAGCGATGGGCGGGATCGAAAATAGCCGCATGCTGCTGTGGTGGAATCATCAGGCGAACGGAAAACTGGTGGATGCGCGCGCGCCGGTAGGGCGGTATTGGATGGAGCATCCCGACTTCATGATCGGGTACGCGCTCGTGGACCTCAAAATTATGCAACCTCCTGATTATTTCATGCCGCTACTCTTGCTCAATTTCACCGATGCGGTCAAACGGAAGTTGGCTGTGTTGAATTGCCGCTTTGTGCTGAGAGGAATCTCCAGTGAAGGGACGAAGGGGCTGCTGAAAGACCTGGCCTGTGTTGCGCCGAAAGTGGGCGAATGGGCGGCGTCGCTGGCGGGGAAGAATATCGTGTGCGGCGTCAAACTCATCGCGGGATGGGAGCAAGAGCCGGTGTGGAGTAATCAGGTGCAACTGTCGGAGACGAAGCGGGACCGGTTTGGCATTCCGTTGACGGAGCTTCACTGGAAGAAAACGGATCGGGATCGCGCCACCATGCAGAAATCGCTCGCGCATTTCAATGAGTATTTGATGGCGGGCCATCACGGGCGGCTCAAGCTTGAGGAGTGGGTGTTCGGCAACGCGGGATACCCCGTTCGAGAAGATGAAGGTGCGGGTTGGCATCATATGGGCGGGACTCGCATGGCGCACACGGTTCAGCAGGGGGTGGTGGATTCGGATTGCCGGGTGTTTGGCCAGGGGAACCTGTATGTCGCGGGGTCATCGGTGTTTCCCAGTGGGGGAGCGGTTAACCCCACGCTCACGATTGTTCAGCTCGCATTGCGATTGGCCGATCACCTGCGGTCTGCATGAAATGAGACGCCGTGCCTGACCTGCTCCCTGAGGTTGTACCAGCTTCAATGTCGGTCACGCCCAATAGTATCGATGCTCGAACACGAAAAACTTGGCTCTTTGCTACGCGGTGTCGTGTATTTTACCACTCCGGCTCTTGTACTCGGAGCCATCTGGTTCTCTGTCATCACACACTACTATGTTGCGAGTCCGATTATCACGAAGGATATGATCGAGCGCGGCCGGCAACTGCCGTCAGATGATTTGCTCGATGAACTGAGCAGCTTTCGTTTCTTCAACCAGGAAAACCACCTCTACACTGTTGAGGTGGCTGAGAAGATCTTACAAGGTGAGTTTGCTCCGCCTGGAGAAGTTCCGAGACGAATGCATCTTCCCTTTGATCCTCAGGAGATCGACCAGGGCTCACCATACTGGCAGTTGTCTCAGGCGCGCCTGACCATTCCGCGTATCTTGCTTGCAGCCTACCGTATGACACAGCGGGAAGACTTTTTTCTTCTGGCGCGTGACGTCATTCTAGGATGGGCATCGTATGAACGCCGGGCAGTCCTACCGAAAGGACTCTTGTGGAGTGATCATGCCATTGCGGAGCGCGTCCTTGCTCTTGTTGATTTTTGGGCTCTTTACCGCCATCACCCCAGCTATAACCCTGACGTGGCGGAAGCCCTTTTTGTTTTCGCTGCTCGTAGCGGGCTTTTTCTTGCAGATCCGGCCCGTTTTACTGTTTCATCAAATCACGGGGTGATGCAGAACTTGGCTCTTTGGCACTTAAGCCTCGCCTTCCCTTCTATCCCGGAGACGCAACGCTATTCCCAGCTTGCATTTGAAAGGCTGAGCCAACAGATGGGTTTTTACATCAACGAGGAGGGGGTTGTCCTTGAGCATTCAGCCGGCTATCAGAAGACCGGGCTGCAGTTCATGAGCCTGGCATTCAGACAGATGACGTTACTCGGAATCGAGGTTCCTCGTGAATGGCGAGAAAAGTATGACAAGGCTCTAGATGTGTACGCCCGGCAGAGGAGACCGGATGGATCTTTGCCGATGTTTGGCGACACCGAGGGGGGCAGTGACTTGCCGGGGCCTCTCGTTTCTCAGTTTGATCGTGAAGGCTTGTACGGGCCTCTAACGCATAAAGCTGAGTCTTCACAACCGCAAACAGCCAGCTACCCTATCGCAGGATACTCGATATGGTGGAGTGGTCTGAATCGATCGACGATGGTTCACGACCTCAGTCAGACGGTTGTTGCGTGGTCTTATTTTCCGGGCCACGCGCACAAGCACGCCGATGAAATGAGTGTGTTGCTTTGGGCGGGAGGGCAGACATGGTGGACGAATGTCGGCTACTGGTTCTATGGATCCGTTGAGCGTGACGAAGCAGAATCGTGGAATGGCTCGAATGCACCACATTTGACCGGCGAGAGTGTCTCCAGCATGCGCACAACGAGAATGCTTGGGCAGGCTCGGGCAGACGGACTCGCTTTCATTGATTTGGAGAGAAGGGGCCCACAAGGATACGTGGCGCGTCGGCAGGTAGCACAGGCAATGGATGGCCTCTGGGTGGTGCTCGATCACACGTCGGGTGATGCCGGGGATCGAACCGAAACTTTATGGACGACTTCCCACGATATACAACTGACCGAAGGACGGATTTCCGGATCCTACGATCTCACGCGCCCATTGAACAAGTCGATGCTGAGGACTTTTATTTTCGGATCCAGCGGGACAAGCATTCGGCAATTTAAAGGAAGTCAGAGGCCATTTGCCGGCTGGCAGATTACTGCTGATAATATCCCCAGACCAGCACCAGCGCTCATGGTTGAGCAGCCTGCGAACGATTCATGGGCCGTGACGATCTGGTCGCTGAATGATACTGGGTCGGGGGCGAAGAACGTCACCGCCATGCCGTCCATGCATTCCTGGAACGGGCCGGAAAACTGGACGATTATGTTACCGGTGAAGTCGGGAACGATTCGACTGTCGCGTGAAGCGGACAACGTATTCCTGGAAGATGGCGGCACAAGACCCTCGACATATCTTACATTGGAACGACCTGTGGGAATCGATCAGAAGATCGTCGACATCCAGACCGCAAGAGAACATGCGAGAAGCGAGTATCGAAAGCCAGGATTCCAGGACGCGGTAGACTATCGATTCAAGGCCACATACTTTTCAATTTTCCTGCTCGTTCTACAGGAAGCGTTCTTTGGTATCTACGGGAAATTTACCTCTAAGCACTATGCTCTTTTGCGCGGTCTCAGCGCAATTGCCTGGGTTGTGGTGGGAATCTGGCTCGTGGCGATACGGTCACGCTTGGTCTGATCATGCCTGAGACCGTCCGAGAGTACACAGGCACTGCCATGACAGACCGAAAAATTGAATGGCCGGGTGGAAAAGATTTTGCCTTCACGATCTTCGATGATCCGGATCATGATACCGTCGAGAATGTCGCGACCATCTATCCTTTTCTGAGTGGTTTGGGTTTGCGAACCACAAAAGCTGTCTGGCCCATCAGGGGGCATGGTACGCCGAAGGTCGGTGGAGCCACCTGTGAGGAAGAGAAGTACCTTAAGTGGATTCAGGATCTGAATGAGCAGGGGTTCGAAATAGCCCTTCATAACGTGACGCATCATACGTCGACTCGGGAGCAAACGATTCGCGGGTTCGAGGTATTCCGCCGTCTATTCGGACACGACCCCTATTCGATGGCGAATCATTCGGGCTGTGATGAAAACATCTATTGGGGAAGTGCGCGACTGACAGAGGGTCAGAGGCTCGTTTACGATCTGTTACGTCTGTGGCCGATTCGGAACAGCGTCGTGTCTCACGGACACATCCAGAACAGCCCTCTGTTCTGGGGAGATCTTTGTAGGGCGAAGATCAAGTATGTGAGAAATTTCGTGTTGGGAGACATTAACACTCTTAAAGCCTGTCCCATGATGCCCTATCACGATCCTGATCGTCCCTACGTCAACTCATGGTTTACCGGTTCAGAAGGGGCGAGAGTCGACTCGTTTAACGAGACTATCAGTGAGGAAAACCAGGACAGATTGGTGAAGGAAGGCGGTGCGTGCATTATGTATACGCATTTCGCAGCAGGGTTTCTTGAAAACGGAAAAATTAATACGCGTTTCAAAGCCCTCATGGAACGACTGAGCAAAATGAACGGGTGGTTTGTCCCGGCCCATACTCTGCTGGATTTCATTGTACAGACCAGGGGTAATCGTCGCATTACGCAATCGGAGAGACGTGATCTTGAAAGAAGGTGGCTCTGGCATAAACTTTTCCACACAGGCGGGCGAAGTTAATTCGATGCGGGTCGCGCATTAGGTGAGTGCCTTGTGAAGCGGCCCCGCCATTCTATTCAACAACCCTTAAACTTGATTGCACTCCCAAAAATGGGTGCTCTGTGACTTATGCGTTCGAACGTCTGGATATGCGAGACTATGACTGGCCAGCCAAGATCGACAGTAAAGAAGTCGGAACGATCTACCAGACGCCTGCCTGGCTCGCATTTCTCTCTGAAACTCAAAAAGGCGAGCCCGTTGTTGCGTTTTTGAAGGAAGGCCGAGAGACATATGGGTTTTTCATCGGTCTGATTGTACAAAAGTTCGGTGTCCGGATACTTGGGAGTCCTTTCCCGGGGTGGAGCACCGATTACATGGGGCTTACTCTCTCCGCCGGTGTGGATCGACGCCGGGCAGTCCAATCCCTAATTGATTTTGCTTTTCGGGAACTAGGATGTGCCCATCTGGAAATGATGGACCGGAACATGACGGTCAGCGATCTTGACGGACTGGGAGTTCAGCATCGAGTCTATCGCGGATTCGAAATTAATCTGACACGCGACGAGGATGAACTCTTCTCCAACATGACGAGCGCCTGCCGCCGCTGTATCCGAAAGGCCGAGAAAGAGGGAATTTCGGTCGAGGAAGCGCACGATCTGGAATTCGCCGATGAGTACTACGCTCAGCTCCAGGATGTTTTTGCGAAGCAGAGCCGGGCGCCTACCTATGGCATCGAACGCGTACGACAGCTCATCACACATGTGCATCCGACAGGACATCTTCTTTTGCTTCGGGCACGCGATCGAAAGGGGCAGTGTATCGCCACGGGAATTTTTCCCTATATGAACGGGGTTATGTATTTTTGGGGAGGGGCAAGCTGGCGGCAGCATCAATTATTGCGCCCAAACGAAGCGATTCAATGGCGCGCTATGAAGATCGGCAAGCACAAGAGACTTCGGGCCTACGATATGGGAGGCGGCGGTGAATACAAGAGAAAGTACGGAGGAAGTGAAATAGCGGTACCATGGTTTAGGAAATCAAAGTATCCGTGGACCCGCTTTCTCCGCGACATGGCGCAGCAAAGCCACAAGATACGTCAGGAATGCTTGGGGCGGTTCAACCGCTTGTTCGTTCGCGAAGGACTTCGAGGAACCAGAGAGATAAGAGAAATTGGAATCACCGAGTTGTCTCGATAAAAGATGTGAACGAAGCCTGCCTTAGTGAATGATCTCTGGACACCTGCCATATGAGACGGGCTAACAAGGTAGAAGGCTGATGCCTTGAGTCCCACGGTAATCTTATTAAAGGTGCGCTCATGACGAGCCAGGAACAACTCATCAGAGCCAGAATAGGCATCCTGGCTATGGCCGCTGAACTCAAGAACGTAGCCCGGGTCTGTAAGCTGGCCGGGATGAGTCGGTCTCAGTTTTATGCCATGAAGAAGGCCTATGAAACATATGGCAAAGAGGGCTTGGCACCGCAGGTTCGGCGTAAGCCACACATGCCTAATCGCACAGCAGCTCCACTAGAGGAGAGAATTCTGTTGAATACACACACACATCCGACCATCAGCTACCTTCGGCTTTCGGGGTACATGAAATCGGAGGGGATTGATGTCACGCCGACGATGGTCCGGTACGTCTGGGTTAGGCACGGACTGTCAACTCGCTTAGCCCGTGTCCGATGGGTGAAAAGACGAAATGGGCAGGCCGGTGAAGAGAAGGCAAAGGATGGTTCACATACGTTGCACGGAGCCCATTCCGCGGGATACGGCACTAGCGCTGATACGCCGTCACCTCTATCGGTCCCCGACGTGGGTTAGGAGGCTGGTCTATGACGTCTCAGGATCAGAATGTCCAGGAGTTGATAGCGAAACTGGTTCCCGAAATTTGTTTTGCTCTCGGATGTTCCCGCACAACGCTGGATAGCGGATGTTGTATACTCTTCAAGAGGTAAGCACCATGCCAGAGACTCGTATAATTCGTGGTACATTCGTCGCTATCCTGCTGGGGACCGTTCTCCTAGGCTGTTCATCTCCGTCGAACGAGGAATCCATAACGGTTTATCGCGACCGAGCTCGAGACCTCGTCGAAAAACAGCAATTCCGTGAGGCGCTCACCGCATATCAACAAGTCGTAAAGCTCGATCCTCAAGACGATGAGGCCTATTATCAGTCTGCGCTCCTGCATCTCCGCTTGGGAAAGCCAGAAGACGTGAACCTAGCCCATCAAGCCTTGCTGAAGGTCGTGAAGCTCAAGGGTTCGCGGGTTGATGCGCACCTGCAACTGGCACACCTCTATCTCAATTCAAAGCAGCCTGAAAAAGCACGACTGCATGCCGACGCGATCTTGGCCGCTGAGCCCACACATCCGGATGGGCACGTGATCCGCGGGATCAGCTTTGTGCGGGAGGGGAGACTTGAGAAGGGAATTGCCGAGTTGCGCGAGGCGATTGAGGCCGATCCTCAACGCCGTGGCGCGTACCTGGAATTGGCCAGAACATATGCGCAGCATCGCAACTTTCCTGAAGCGGAGGCTGTTCTGCGCGACCTGTTGCAAATAGATACTCAGTCTGTTGAAACGCGGATGGCCTTGGGAGATGTCTTGGCCGCAGCGGGGAAAGAGTCCGAAGCCGCAAAAGAATACCGACGCGGGCTCGAGGTGAATCGGAGCAGTGGCCAGCTCTATTTCAAGCTGGCTGGACTCAGTCAGAAACTGCACCGCATCAGCGAAGCGGAGGGGTTGTATCGTCAGTGGATGGAAGTTCAGCCCAATGATGCGCAGGCACATGTCGCCCTTGCCCAGTTCTATCAGTCGACGGGACGACTGAAGGAAGCGGAAACGTCGTATCAACGAGCCAGACAAGTTGATCCCTCGTCTCACTTGGCACAGGAGTCCTTGATCATGTTTTATCTGGAGACCAACCGGCTGAAGGAGGCTGGTCTCGAGATCGACACGTTCTTGAAGCAGAATCCGATGGATACGGCGGGGCGGATTCTGCAGGCGCGCTTGACGCTTGAGCAGGGCGACACAGAGAAAGCGGTGTCACTATTACAGGATGTGGCGCGTCAAGCGCCGAAGCTAGCGATCGCCCATCAGTATCTAGGGATTGCGTTGGCACGGCGGCACGATGTTCCTCAAGCGATTTCCGCACTGAAGGAGGCGCAAACGCTGGCTCCTGATTCAAGTGATATCCATACCAACCTGGCACAGGTGTACTTGGCTCAAGGTTCATTAAGCTCGGCTATCAAGGAGGGAGAAACGGCAATAGAGCTTAATCCTCAGAACGTGACTGCTCTGAGGGCGCTCGCTGATGCCCATCTTCTTGCCGGAGATGCGAGACGGGCGCAGGATCTTCTGAGGGAAGTGCTCGCGCTCTTGCCCGACGATCCGATTGTCCATCTTCGCCTCGGTGTCGCGTCGCGCGCGCAACATCGTACTGCCGACGCGATAGCCCACTTCGAGCACGCACTTGAAAAGAACCCGAAATTCGTCGAGGCGCTCGATCAGATCGTGGCAATTCTGATCTCGCAAAGAAAGGTGCCGCAAGCCCGAGAGCGCGTCGGGCGACAAGTCGCCATGAACCCTCAAGATCCGAGGTTCCTCAATCTTCTTGGAAGGGTGTTGGTGCAATCCCGGAACTTCTCAGAAGCAGAAGCGACGTATAGGAAAGCGATGGCGCTCGACGGGGCGCTGCTGTCGACCTATGCCAACCTCGGTGCGCTCTATGCCCAGCAAGGAAAAGTGGAGGAGGCGATCAGAGAGTTTGAAACAATTGTGGCGAAGAGTCCTCGGCAGCTGTCGGCCTTAACCATTCTAGGCATGTTGTATGAGCAACAAAAGGACTATCCTCGGGCTATAGCCAAATACGAAGAGGCTCTCCGGGTACACTCAAAATTTGCTCCTGCAGCCAATAATCTTGCCTGGCTCTTAATTGAAAATGGAGGTGACAAGGAACGTGCGCTGGCTTACGCCGAAACAGCACGCCGGGCCCTCCCTCGCGACCCGTATATCGGAGATACGCTGGGGTGGGTGTATTACAATAAACAGATGTACGCCAAATCCGTCAGCGTGTTGCAGGAATCCATCGATCAATTACCGGAGCACCCTCTCATCCTTTACCATTATGGGATGGCGCAATATGCAAATAAAAACAGTGTGGAAGCAAAACAGGCGCTTATCAAATTTCTATCACTGAGTCCTAAGGATCCACACGTTCCTACGGCGAAGGAAGCGCTTGCCGCCTTGTCATAAACGGCCCACGGTGCGTCGCGCTCTCCATATGAATCGATGATTCCTTGTTATTGCCCGTCCAGTTGATAGCTTTCCTTCTATCCTCTCGGCCAATTCACCCCCGCGGAAGATGGATTGTTCTTATCTTCATTGTAGGAGATCCTACTGCATGTCAAGTGAGGCACTGTCATCACGTAGAGGATACCTGTAATCGTAGAGGCGGGGAGTGTCATCACTAAAGATGTCCCTCTGTGCAGTATAATAGTGGTCGATTATCCTACTCAGGGCTTGGTAGGTGTCAGGGCGCAATTGAATGACTTTCAACGAAATGGTGCGATTGGATCTCCGGCATTCCCGCACAAAGTCTCTGTGGACCGACATCAAGATCCTCCTTGCAACGCCGGCGGGGTGATTTCTGGAAAAGGCGCAGAAAACACGAGACGCTTCAGAGCTTAAGACGCCTCTACTCGACCATCTGGGCCTAGCGCCACCGCTTCATGATAAAAGTGATACGGCTATCGCCGGTGAAGCGTCTGAGCGTCTGGAGAGAGGCCATTTTCAGGCGTTGAGCTGGCCTTTGCCGGTCAGCATAAAGATACGTAACGGGCTGTCGCTTTTCCTACTGCTTATCACTATCGCGTGGTTCTGGCAATCTCTCGCCGCGCTCTATTCACTGACCCAAGAGCAAATTCATTATTCACATATTCTGCTGATCCCTTGGGTGAGTGCATATGTCTTCTATCTGAATCGAAAGGCGATTCTCGCTTCACGGGAATGGAGCCCTTTGCCTGGTGTAATCTTGGTAGGGCTGGGGGCTATCGGATATTGGCGAGCCGATCCAGTGGCCTACGGAGCCGATCATTTATCTCTAACGATCCTGGCCTTGGTGGTAGTCTCTTGGGGGATCTTCCTCTTCTGTTACGGTTTGAGGACTTGCCGAACATTTTCCTTTGGTCTCCTGTTCCTGTTTTGCATGGTGCCCTTTCCAGCCGGTCTGCTTCATACGATTATTGTGTTTCTGCAGCGGAGTTCGGCTGAGGTCACGGACATCGGGTTCTCGTTGCTCGGTGTTCCGGTAATTCGAAATGGTTTTGTTTTCGGATTGTCGAACATGACAATTAGCGTGGATGAGGGATGCAGCGGGATTCGATCGACTCTCTCGCTCATCATTATTGGTATTGTGGCCGGGCATTTCTTCCTTCGCTCTGTCTGGGGGAAGTTGGGAATTGCGGCCGTGGTCGTTCCGCTTGCAATTATTAAAAACGGCGTTCGCATCGTCGGGCTTTCCCTGCTCGCAAACTATGTCGACCCGCGCTTCCTCAAAGACATGACCCTGCACGACTTCGGAGGCCACGCCCTCTTCGTCTTGTCGGTCGTTATTCTCATTTCTCTCGTCTGGCTGTTGCGGAGATTTGAGCAACGGCAGGGTTACTACCTGCCTGATCGATTGCGTGCTAAGCTATGACCGCGGGACTCTGGAACCGCCTAATGAGCCACCTTGATGCCAGCACGGGGAACAAGGGCCTCGATACAGGACATTGGCTGGGCTATCGATCCGCTGAAGGATGATCGGTGGCCTGAACGCATCGCCCGACAGCCGCATGCCCCAGTATTTCATGGGTGTGGCTGGTTAGAGGCATTGCGGACAACGCATGACTATGAACCGGTTGTCCATTCCAACTGAAGGACCAACCAACGTCACATTATGCAGCCCCGTTCGAAGCTGGCTAACCCGGCCGCCAGCTCGTCTCTTTGCCTTTCTCTGATCATTGTGAGCTGCCTGTCGTGCATGCTGATCAGTCCAGACTCGGTGCGACCACCATGTTGTTTTTGCCGGCGATCAGTGAGGCCAAGGAAGCCGGGGCAGAAGAACTCGACCTAGGCCGTTCGCCTCTCGATAATCAAGGCCGGCTTCTCTATGGACACATCGGATATGCGACGTCATGTTACTGAAGGACTTAGAAGGGTAGCGTATACCATCCACGCTCGTCGCGGGGATGGGTACTCGCGCGATTGCGCAGGGGCACCATGAATTTCTCAACATGGGTTTCAGTGGCGGCGTTTCTAGTCGCGGCGATCGCCGGGGGAATGGTTTGCATATTGGTGCTGAGAAAACAGGCCAACTCTTCGCATCGGGCTCTCGGAGCGCTATTGGGAGCCACGGCCCTTGCCAACCTGGCAAACGGGGTCGGGTTGCTCGACGAGACCCGTGCCCTATTCTGGCGAGAGATTGCCATGATAGCGGAACTCGCTCAACCAGCCGCATTGCTCTATGTCGGACTGGCATTCTTGAACCCGGCTGAACGGCAGGTGAATTCATCCGCGCTATGGCGCGCCCGGATCACAGGATTTCTGGGGCTGCTGCTGGCCGTCTTGGCAGTGACTGGCCAGGTCTTTCAGATGAAGACGATGCAAGACGGCCAGACTGCGATTGGATTGGCCGCCTGGGGCCGTACCCCTTATTTCTTTGTCGTGATCGGGATGGCTTTGGGGTTGGCGCAACTTGAGTTGGTCTTGCGTGCCAGTCGTGAACCGATCCACCATCGTCTGAAATTCATTGTCATAGGTCTAGGGGCACTCGCCGGCTACCAGATTTATCAGGCGAGCCAGATGCTTTTGTTCCCGGTCTGGCAGGTTGAGCATATGCTGGTAGCCAGCGTGGTGACCGCTGTCGCGCTCGGTCTCGTTGCATTCGGCTTAGCGCGGACCAGACTGCGAGAGGTTTTTGTCAACACCTACATCTCTCAACAGGCTCTCCTCGGTTCGATCACCTTCATCATTGTCGGCGTGTACTTGCTTGCGATCGGCGCCGTCGGAGAATGGATTCGCCGGACGGATCAACCGCTGGGAGAGGGGCTCAGCATCCTCGTGGTGTTTGGAGCTCTGGTCGGGCTCGCGATTGCAGTGTTCTCCAAAAGATTGCGCGCGGAGATCCGACACGGTATCGCACGCAATTTTTATCGATCAAAATACGATTACCGCGCAAGGTGGCTTGAAGTTACCAAGGCATTTCAGCAGGCGACAAGTAAAGATGCGATCATGGATCGCCTGCTCGATCTCTTAATCAAGACTTTTCCGACCGCGACAATCTCGATCTGGTCGTTTCGGGAGGCAGACCGGCGGTTTTCCCGTATCCGTCCGATGACTCCTGAGAAGGAGCCGACTCCGTTGGACCTTTCACATCCGGTCATCATGCAGCTGCTGAAAAATGATGAGCCGGTGTTGATCGAGGAATGCTTAGGAATGAGGAACGGCGGTGTGGGTTCCTCAAGAGATCCCTTAGCGGATTCAGGAGCGGCCCTCTGCTTTCCCATCCGCACACAAGGAAACCTCACCGCATTCGTGGCGTTCGGCAAGCAACTTAGTGGCGAGACCTACGGGACGGATGATTGCGATCTGCTCAGTGGGATTTTCCATCACGTTGAGGCGCTACTCTCTCACGCGAATCTGGCGGAGGAACGTCAGGCCTCGGCAGAATTGGAAGCCCTGCATCGATTTTCGGTGTTCTGCCTCCATGACCTGAAAAATTTAGCGGCAAGATTATCGCTGATAGCTCAAAACGTCGAACATCATGGCCGGGATCCAGCGTTTCAGGAATCGGCGATGAGGACTGTGTCGGATACGGCGAAAAAAATAACCGCGCTTGTGAGCAAGCTCTCCCTCAAGTCCGTCAAGCCTACGCTTGCCGGAGCGCCGGAATTGGTGGAGATTTCCGCGCTCACCGAAGAGGTTGTGGCTCCGATGAGGGGAGAAGGGATGGTCCGATTCCACGTCACCGGCGGGCCGGTTCAGCCGATCTTGGGGGTGCGAGATCAACTTCACCAAGTCCTCCTCAATGTGGTACTGAATGCCAAGCAAGCCATCGGCCAGAGCGGGGACATCTCGATCGCGATCGAACAATTGAACGGTTCCGTCGTTATCACAGTTGACGATACGGGGAATGGAATTCCCTCGCACATGCTTGAGTCGCTGTTTCGACCGTTGCAATCCAGTAGGCCTGGTGGACTCGGCGTAGGACTCTACCAGTGTAAAAAAATTGTGGAGACGAACCGGGGAACGATACAGGTTCGGAGTGGAGTAGACAAGGGAACTCAAGTCCGAATCGAGCTTCCGTTGCCTCGTGCCTCCGAGAGTCGCCAAGACAACGTTACGGCCCATTCAGCCATGCCATGAAAACTCTTCCTACTCTCCTCCTTGTCGATGATGACCCTGAGATTCGGGATCAAATGAAATGGGCCCTTGCGTCGGATTACGAGCTGTTGGAGGCTTCGGATCGTCCTTCGGCGCTCGCACATGTTCGGCAAGCAATGCCGCAATTGGTCCTGCTTGATTTGGGATTGCCTCCGGACATCGACGGGGCCTCCGAGGGTTTGTCCATATTGCGTGAAACAATGCAACTCAACCCGATGGCCAAGGTGATCGTGGTCACAGGCAATAGCGATCGAACGAAGGCCATCGCGGCGATCGAAAGCGGTGGCTACGACTTTATCGAGAAGCCAGTTCAGCTCGATGTGTTGAAGATCGTCCTCCAACGGGCAGCGTACCTCTCCAATCTGGAACAAGAAAATCGCGCGCTACAGCAGCAGGCCGGCCAGAATGACTTCGAAGGCTTGATGGGGAACAGCGCGCAGATGCAAGAAGTGTTTCGCATGATTCGCCGTGTCGGACCCTCTGACGTGCCAGTGCTGATTACAGGCGAAAGTGGCACGGGGAAGGAGTTGGTGGCACGAGCGATCCATCGCCAGAGCGGGAGAAAAGGACAGGCTTTTGTCGCGATCAATTGTGGAGCGATACCGGAGACACTCATGGAGAGTGAGCTGTTCGGTTATGAAAAAGGGGCGTTTACCGGGGCCACGCTGCAACGGAAGGGGCGCATCGAGGGCGCGCGAGACGGCACGCTGTTCCTGGATGAAATTGGAGATATCCCGCTCGAATTGCAAGTTAAGTTACTCCGGTTCTTGCAAGATCACGAGATACAGCGACTGGGTGGAAAAGAGTCGATCGCGGTCAACGCCCGGGTTCTCGCGGCGACCAATGTCGATCTTCAAAAGGCGATCAGTGAAGGCCGGTTCAGAGAAGATCTGTATTATAGGCTTTGCGTGGTCACGATTGCGGTGCCTGCTTTGAATGAACGAGGTTCAGACATCGCGCTATTGTCGCGGACATTCTTGACGAAGTTTGCCGAAGAGCAGAAAAAGCCGTTGAAGGGATTTACGCCTCAAGCAATGCAGGCCTTGACGGCCCACAATTGGCCTGGAAATGTTCGAGAAGTGGAAAACAGGATCAAACGTGCCGTCGTGATGGCGGAAGGGAAATACGTGACCCCCGAGAACCTGGAATTGAAAAACCCGTCTTCATCAGATGAGGAGTCCGCCACCCTTAGAGCCTCACGCGACAGCCGTGAAAAGGATCTAGTACGCCTCGCAATGGAGAAAGCTGATGGGAATGTGTCCCGAGCCGCTGCGGACCTCGGGATCAGCCGTCCCACGCTCTACCAGCTGCTGGCACGGTATGGATTGAAGAAGACGAAATCCGAGAACTCGTAATAAAAGGTCTAACTGTCTCCCGGTCAGGTGTTAGCTGCGATCACGTTTTCCTCGCCGCTCCATTTCAGAAATCGACCAAATGGACTAGATTTGAGGTTGAAGATACGGACGTCAAGATATTGATTTTATTAAATATTATTGATTTTTAGCGACTCTAGACGATTGCCGACTAAGTGTAAAGCAAATTAACAGAGAAAGTGTAACGTAAGTACTTGAAAATCATGATCATAAGAGGAACTTCATGGAAATGCGTCTCGTCGACTGTAAAATTTTATGACAGGATCCGACTGGCTGGAAAATCTCAGATCATAAGTCATTGTATTTTAATAATAATTATTTGTGTTGCTGCTGGCATATAACGTGCTGATGTCAAGAGCAAAGAACAGCAATAGAATGGATGTGCGGCAACAATAAATTTGGAGGGGGTGAAACAGGATGAAACGTAAAATGGTTTTACTGTTGGGAATCATGGTTCTAGGGATCGGGTTGGTGGGCGCGCCCGCTCATGCAGCTACCTTCA
The DNA here is from genome assembly GCA_965233025.1 of uncultured bacterium. GTDB lineage: Bacteria > Nitrospirota > Nitrospiria > Nitrospirales > Nitrospiraceae > Palsa-1315. The sequence goes on along the minus strand of CBDDRH010000069.1, from coordinate 12,213 downwards.
CGGTGGACACGCTGCTCAGCGGGATCGACTCGGCGAACTCAGGTCAAGCCTACGAAGAGGCTCAGCTTGAATTAGCTTGCAGCTGTCAAGTGTCGCTGTTGACGAACGTCGATACCAACACGTTCGGGGTAGACGACGCCGGCAGCAACTTTATCGACGTCGCTCCCGCCACGCCAGGGTACTTCCTCCTGAAGTTCGGGACTGGCAACACCGGCAACGACATGTTCTTCTTCCAGAACAACGTCGAGCTGGACAAGCTGGTCTGGACCAACCAGCAGCTCATCGATGCCGGACTACCGGAGAACCACGTCCAAAGCATCAGCCATTACGCTGTAACTGAGAGCACCAGTGTCCCTGAGCCAGTATCTTTGCTGCTGCTCGGTGCTGGTTTGGTTGGTCTCGGGATCTGGAGACGGAACGCAAATAAGGTCTAACTCGTCTTTAGTAGTAAGAGTTTCAGAACAGCAAAGGGCCAGTCCTCGGTAGAGGGCTGGCCTTTTGTCGTTCTTCAGCAAAGATCTGCTGAGAAAACATCTATCCATGTTGCTGCCCAGTCCCTCTCCACGGTCAACTCTGGAGCCTTGGTGGCGAAAGTGCGATGAACAAGATCAAGGGGCAGCAGGAGAGAGGGACGATGCGATATTATACCGAATGATAGCTGGCAGATGAAGTGAAGCGCGCAGGACGATTCTTTAGCCGCGGCAAAGGGCGCCTTATCCTTCGAACAGATACGCAAGGTGAATGTGAGGGCATTGAATAAACAAAGTAGACTTATTGCCAGGATATGTCTGTGGCCACTCTGCCTCCTGGCTGCTTGCTCGACTCAAAATTACGATGTCGTGAGGGGTGGTGAGTCGATGCCCCCGGCGTCCATGCTGGTCCGTCTCCATGATGTGGCGTTTCCACTCCTTGTGGCGGCGGCAGACTGGTGTTCTGTGGATCGGGAACCCACATATGGATTCTTGCTCAAGGACCAAGAAGCTCTCCAAATTCAGGGTAGGGAAGTGGCAGGAAGCAGCGTTTCTGTCGCCTATATCCATCCTCGATTGCCAGCTGCCTCGGCTGGTCTGAGGCTGGCCGATCAATTGATCAGCGTCAACGAGCGGACGGTACGTGGGATTCGAGCCGAAGAGGTGTCGCAGTGGATTCGGAGGATGACCATTGCGCGTATCCAGCCCCTCCAGCTCGAGGTTGCGCGCGGGGGAAGCCGCCAGATCGTCCACCTATGGGCGGTCCCCGCTTGTCAATTCTCGGTTCAGCTGCTTGAGACTAATCAGATTAATGGGATCGCTGATGGAAAACATGTCGGTGTCACCGCCGGAGCGATGAGGTTTGTCCGCTCGGATGACGAACTGGCTTGGCTGCTGGCGCATGAAATCGCACACAACCTCCTGAATCACAGCCAGAACGTCCGGTTGCGCGCGATGCTCAATGCATTTCTTGGTGCGACCACAGGCGCCTCTCCGGAGGCCTCCGTACCCTCTGAGCGCCGCTCACTCGAAGCGCAGGCGGATTATGTCGGAGCGTTCATGATGGCTCGAGCCGGCTATGATGTGCAGGTCATCAAGCAGTTCTGGCGCAGAATGGACAGCCTTCGCTCAAGAAAGAATACATCTGAGATGGACGTATCCCATCCGACGACCGATGAACGCCTGGCCTCATTCGAAATAACGCTCAAGGAGATTCAAGAGAAACGCGATCGAGGAGAGTCACTGCAGCCTGTGCTGGACAACACTCAGTAAACTGCAACCCCACTCTTCTTCTGGGTCGTTCTCCCCCTCAAAGTCTTGCCAGCGTTTTCCTGGCTTCTTCAGATCCCGTGAAGGTTTGGCTTAGTTTCAACGAGGCTTGAAGAGTTTTTTTCGCTCCGGCCGCGTCCCCATTCTTATACTGCGCCATCCCGTAATGGTACTGGATCTTTGGCTCCTTTGGAAGTTTTTCGACGGCTTCCTTCAAGAGGTTCACGGCCAGAGGATAGGCGTTCTTCTTGTAATAGATCCACCCGAGGGTGTCGGCGATGTGAGGATCGTCCGGCTTTTGCTCGCGAGCGATCTGGGCATAGGAAAGCGCGGTATCGAGGTTCCCTCCCTGTTCGACGAGGATCCAGGCGAGGTTATTGGCTGCTGGAGCGAACCGAGGATTAAGTTTTAGACTTTCCTGATACTGCCTCTGAGCTTTCTCGTATTCCTTTTGGCTTTCATGGATGATCCCAAGCAGCATGTGCGCCTGGATCGCCTTGGGATCTTTTGCGAGGACCGCTTCGTATTCCTTCTCCGCGTGATCCGTCTTGCCGGCCTGGTGATAAAGCTGGCCTAAGCTCATGTAGGTGGGCAGGAGGGAATTATCAAGTTCAATCGCCTTCTTGAAGGCGATCTCCGCCTGCCCGGTGTCTTTCGCTTGCATCCAGAGTTGGCCCAAGAGGTTATAAAGCAGAGGGTTATTCGGTGAAGCCTCAAGTTGCTTGGTGACCCGCTCTCGCGCTTCATTTGACTTGCCTTGAGCTATCTTTACCATGGCTATTTGGGCTAACGGCTCAATGGCTGACGGCTTTCTGCTGAGCGCATCCTCGAAGTAGGCCAAGGCCTTGGCGTCATTCTTCTCGGCGCGGGCCACGAGGCCGAGACGGTAGGGACCGATGGCTTCTTTGGGTAGGCCCTGCGCGACAGCCTCGAAGACCTGCCTGCTTTTGGCGAAGTCCCCCTTGCGGAGGTACGCATCGCCCGCGATGATGGCCGCTTGGACGTTGCGTGGGTTCAGTTGAATGGCCGCCTGGGCCTGTTCGATGGCCAAATCCAGTGAGCCATCGGCTAAATGGATCCCGGCCAGTGCGGTGCGGGATTCAGACAGATTCGGGTTAAGTTTTACTGCTTCCATGAATGCTCCTCGAGCCTGGACAATCTGATGCTTTTGCATAAATGCCACGCCGAGGAAGTGATGAGCCAATGCAAACTTATGCTCATCTTTCACCACACCCTGCAGGAGAGAAATGGCCTCATCCACTTTGCCTCTGGCTAGGCGAATTCTCGCGTCGAAGATGCGTCCACTCAGATCCTCAGGGTTCTTCTCCAGAATAACTTTTGTACGGGCCTCTGCTTCCTCTATTTTCCTGCTATCAAGAAAATGTGAAATCAGCTTGTCGCGAGCGTTGATCGAGCCGGCATCGATTTCTGTCGCACGCTGATAGCTGGCAAGTGCCTTGTCTGGTTGACCAAGCCAGGCAAAAAAATCACCCAAGTAGATCTGCGGTTTTTCATCTTGGGGTCGGACTGTGGCCAGTTTCTGCAGCGTGGCTTCTACTTCTGGCCATTTATTGTAGCGCTGATAGAAGCCGGCAAGCCTTAGGTAGACGGCTTCGTTTTCCGGTGCGATTTCAAGTGTCTGCTTGTAAATGATTTCTGCTTGGTCCGGTTTGCCAGTCGTGGCGCTGAAGTCCCCTCGCGCAAGCATGATCTCCGTAGACCGGGGATTAACAGTCAATGCTTGATTGAGTGTCTTCTCGGCCGCAGCCGGGTCTTTCGCTGCGAAATAAGCGCGGGCGAGATCGATATACGGTTGCATGTTTTGGGGATCTAGTTCGATGGCTTTTATTAGCTCCTTGATACCTTCGGCATAATGCTGTTCATTGATCAGGCTACGTCCTTTGAGAATAAGTCCTTCTGCATCTTGTGGAGCTGAAACCAAGACAAGGTCAGCCTGCTCGTGGGCTTTGCCCGGCTCGTTGCTGAGCACGTAGAGTTCGCCCCGGTTGAGCTGGGCATCTCGATTCGTCTTGTCCGACTCTACGGTTTGGCTGAGTGCAGCAAAGGCTTGTCGAAGATTGCTCTGGCCACCAAGTTTCAGATAAGTCGAGCCTAATCGATAGTGGGCATCGGCATCATTGGGATCAATCTGCACCACATTCTGATATTCGAAACGGGCTTCCTGGTACTGACTCTTCTCAAAATAACTGATCGTGTGTTCTCGGTGCTTCGCTTTCTTGGCCTCAGGCGAAGCCCAGTCACAACTGAGGCAGGCAAGGGTCATGAGTGCGCAAAGTATTCTCAGGCCCGCTGAAGTGCGAAGGGACATGGTCAACTCTTATTTCTGCTTGAAGGACTTGTTGCGTGTTATCTCGTGTAAGGCCGCGATTATCCGTCCGAGTTGTCCTCTAGTCAACGGCGGTCTGAATCTGTAGGGGCTTTGAATGAGGGATAGTAGAAAACCGCAATATTTCCGCTGATGATAACGGAGCGTTACTTGGAGAGAATCCTAGACACTGTCGATGGTGAGGTACTCCTACACCCAATGGAAGGGCTGGCACCCGATCACGCCCACATCTGGGTCCCCACCTCTCGCAACGGACTTTGGCGACTCCACTGATCGAGGACCATCAGGACTCGAAACAGTTGGCCCTCCGCTAGGGTATCCCGCAACAAAATCCAGACTCTACGAATTCAGGCGTCTCATCGGAGCCTGCACGTGCAGCCGCAACCCTTTCAGGTCAGTTGCCTGTGAGGACGTTCATTCTCAAGGTGCTAAATGGCGGTGATCTCTATGCGTCGGGTTTTGAAGTATTTTGGTAAGGTCGTTTGTAGACCAGTTATTGTGAGCAATTGTGAGCAACAGAGGTAATTGGCCCCTCGAAAGGTGGGTTGATCTTGCCCCTGGTTGTAATGGATTATACAGCCTATGCGATACAAGTATTGTCAATATGTGGAGGGCACCTTTTAATGGAAAGCTTTCTGCCATTTCATAGAGCTGATGTGGGTGAAGAAGAGATAGCAGGTGTAGTGGACGTCCTCCGTTCCGGCTGGTTGACGACCGGACCCAAAGTGAAGGAGTTCGAGGGGGAGTTCGCCGCGATGGTCGGCGCCCAACACGCTGTTGCCGTCAATTCCTGCACGGCGGCGCTTCATCTTGCTCTTGAAGCGATTGGACTGCGTGAAGGAGATGAAGTGTTAGTCCCGACCATGACTTTTGCTGCAACTGCAGAAGTCGTCACCTACTTCAAAGCAAGACCTGTTCTTATTGATTGTGTGCAAGACACGCTGAATCTGGACACGGATCGGATTGAAGCGGCCATCACGCCAAAAACGAAGGCGATTATTCCCGCACATTTTGCCGGCCATCCCTGCAATATGCGGCAACTCCAGTCTATCGCTCGTGCTCATGGCCTGCATGTTATAGAAGATGCAGCCCACGCGTTCCCGGCTCGCTATCAAGGAAAGATGGTAGGGAGCATCGCCGACTTCACCTGCTTTTCGTTCTACGCGACGAAAAACATCACAACCGGCGAGGGAGGGATGGTTACCACTAATAATGCCGAGTGGGCCGCTCGCATGCGGATGATGAGTCTCCACGGTCTGAGCCGCGATGCCTGGAACCGATATTCTGCAGAGGGTTCATGGTATTACGAAATCCTCTCTCCTGGGTTCAAATACAATCTCACTGATATTGCTGCGGCACTGGGGCTGGCGCAACTTAAAAAGTGCGAACAATTTTGGAAGGCACGCGAGCGGTACGCCACTCTCTATCATGAAGGCTTCCGAGATCTGCCGGAGGTTATTTGCCCGCAAGCAGCGTCCGATGTGCAACACGCGTGGCACCTTTACGTCATTCAACTGGACCTGGATCGTTTGCGTGTCACCCGCAACGAGTTTGTCCGTCTACTGCAGCAAGCCGGTATCGGTTGTAGTGTGCACTTCATACCCCTGCATCTACATCCCTATTACCGGGACATGTGGGGTTACCAGTCAAACGATCTTCCGGTTTCCAATATGGTATTTCAGCGCATTCTTTCATTGCCGTTGTATTCCAAGATGACCGAAGACGACATCAATCGTGTCATTGACATTGTGCATACCCTCGTCAAGGAAAACCGGCGATGATGAAGCGGGCATTCGATATCTGTGCAGCTATTTCAGGATTGCTCATCACTTGGCCGCTCCTCTTGATGATCTCGATTCTGATTAAGCTTGACTCGCGTGGTCCGGTGATCTTTGGTCAAGTGCGCGTTGGGAAAGGATTTCGCCCATTCAGGATGTACAAATTTCGAACGATGGTTGAGGAAGCTCCAGGCCAGGGTTTACCTTTAACAGTTGGACAGGATGTCCGTGTGACGAGAGTTGGTCGAATCTTTCGGAAGTCCAAACTTGATGAATTACCGCAGTTGGTGAACGTCATTTTAGGCCACATGAGTCTTGTAGGCCCAAGGCCAGAGGTTCCTTGTTATGTCGAGCCACTGCGTTTTGAGTTTTCCGAGATACTCACCGTCCGCCCGGGAATTACCGACCTAGCGTCGCTGAAATATATCAACGAAGCAAGTCTCCTTGCATGTTCCAGAAATCCTGAAGAGGAATATCAGAATAAAATTCTTCCAGAAAAGCTTCACTTGGCGAAGGTGTATGTACGTCATGCATCTTTTCGGCTCGATCTCGCAATTATCATTCAAACGCTATTGCGAATCGTTAGGTCGTCTGCTGTAGTCTGCGAACTCCCTGAGGTGAAGTCCACACCTCAAACTTCACCGGCCTCCTCTTGGGCGCACATCTCGTCATTGCTCATGAAGTGGCGGAGACCCATCATCGTAGTGCTTGACATGGTGATGATACTTGCGGCGAATTACTTGGCATTTTTCTTGAGGTTTGACGGGAACTTGTCGTCAGAAGAAATCGGGATGTTCCAGCAAACTGTGCTCTGGCTACTCGGGATTCGAGGAGGGACATTCGCCATATTTAGACTGAATGAAGGCCGACGAAGGTATACAAGCATTTGGGATCTGCAGAACATTATAGGTGGCGTTTTAACGAGCACAATCGTGTTCTTTTGCTGGGTGCATTTCGGTTTGGGCATCAACGATTATCCCCGCTCTGTCTTTGTAATTGATGCTGTTCTACTTGTCGGGCTCCTAGCAGGGGTGAGACTGCCGTCGAGAATCTTTCGTGAGAAAATAATTTATCGAAAGAAAATGAAGGTGCTCGTGGTCGGCGCCGGCGATTCTGGAGAACGCGTTGTGCGTGAGATGAAAACACGTTCTGAATATCGTCGCCAACCAATTGGATTTGTCGACAATCAGCTAACCCTTCTCAATCAACGCATCCACGGCGTTAGGGTCTTGGGTACTTTGGGGGATCTTCCTGAACTTGTGGAGAAGCATAAGCCAGAAGAGGTCGTGATTGCAGTGCCCAACGCTAGCCCTGCTTTCCTTAGGGACCTTGTCAGCAAATTGGAACCTTATGAGATTTCGATTAAGAGGTTGCCGGGCGTGAAGGAGTTATTGGCTGACCAAAGTACGGTGAGTCAAATTCGTAACGTATCACTTCCAGATCTGTTGCCACGAACGCCTGTGAGTTTGGAGATTGGAGCCATAAGGCGAATGGTCCGGGGTAAAATCGTTTTGATTACCGGTGCCGGTGGCTCCATTGGCTCCGAATTAGCTCGCCAGATCAGCTTGCTGGAACCTCATACCCTCTTGCTATATGAGCGTCATGAAAACAGTCTGTATAACATTAATGAAGAACTACAAGACGCAGGGCATTCTTTCCGTGTCACCCCGATTCTCGGGGATATTACCGATGCCGCTCGTCTCTCTATGGTGTTGGAAGAGCATAGGCCACATATCCTGTTCCATGCGGCCGCCCATAAACATGTTCCCCTTGTGGAACTCAATCCTGCCGAAGCCGTGAAGAACAACTGCATGGGTACACGCATCGTCGCTGAGGTTGCCAGCAGATGCGGTGTTGAACAGTTCGTCCATATTTCAACCGACAAGGCGGTCAATCCGTCCAGTGTTATGGGGGCGACCAAACGAGTGGCCGAACTGATAATTCAGGATATGGCGCGGACCAGTCGGACGCGATTCCTTATTGTGCGGTTTGGCAACGTACTTGGCAGTAGTGGAAGCGTTCTGCTACGCTTCCAAGATCAAATCAACGCTGGTGGGCCGGTGACTGTTACCCATCCGGACATCCAACGATATTTCATGCTTATTCCTGAGGCGGTTCAGCTGGTGCTCCAGGCCGCGACCATTGCCGAACAAGGAGGAATCTACATTCTGGACATGGGCGAACAGATCAAGATCTTAAGTTTGGCCAAGAACCTTATTAAGTTATCAGGTTTCGTCCCTGGGAAGGACATTGCCATACAATTTGTTGGGTTGCGAGCGGGAGAAAAGCTTTATGAGGAATTAGTTGGCCAAGGTGAGGTCGCAGTGGCAGCATCGCTGGACAAGATTCTACACATTCGAGCTTCAAACTCGTTCAGTTTCGAAGCGTTTAAAGACAAGTTAATCGCGTTGGAAACAGTAGCCTGTCTTGACGAGCCCAATACGGTCATCGAACGTCTTAAGGAGATTATTCCAACTTTCCGTTTTTCTTCTGACTCTGAAGCATCGGTCATGCCAATTGGCGCAAATGCTGTCGACAAGGGGTCTGCCAACTCTCAGCACATACTTGCTAGCTAGTAGTGAGTGATGTAATATTTTCTGTGTAAAAGACGAAGGGTGTAAGCTGGGTTGCCGTCGAAGGCGAACCCATTCCACTGAAGGAGGCGTACACCCATGACGACGCTAGCACCGTGGACCGAGCGTGGCAACACTTCACTCCGAGGTCCGGGAGCAGTTCTGGGGCGACCTCGCCCAGCAGAGTTGGCAAGACTGGTTAAGCCGATTTTCCATTGAGGCCCGGGATCGCTACCGGGGCGTGCGGGAATATGAGCGGAGTTCTGATCGAACCGATGCTCGGAACGGGTTTTATGACCGGGCCTTCGTGACGCGGCTGCTTCTGGCTCTCCCCGAGTTGCTGGCGTTCTTCCAGTGTCCGTGGGCTCTCTGGCTGAAGCTGCGGACGACCAATGTGAGTGAGCGGTGCTTCGTCGAAGTCCGCCGTCGCACCCGCCCGATGATGTACTTTGTGAACGTGCAGAGCGTGGAGCAGATTGTCTTCTCCATCTTTAACCGGTTTAACCTGGAGTGGCGCCTGCGCACCCTTCGCCAATTTACACAAGTAGCGTAACGTCACCCTAAGTAGTGAGGCAAGCTCCTATGAATATGTTTTGGCCCGTCGGAATAGTATTGGGCCGACCGGAGTGAACTGGAGGGAATGAATTCTGTGAATGAAACTTCCCCGTCAAGTCAATCAGTGATAGCTGTAGTGCATGAATACGCCGGAATCGCACGGCGGAACAAATGGACTATCGTGGGGTGCATCAGTGTGTCCATAATATTGGCATGGGGTTACTGCGTACTCGCGCCGAATTACTATCAGTCGGAAACACTGATTGTTGCGGAAGACCAGAAGCCGGTTGAGAGAGTCGTTCGCGAAGCAGAACAGGGAAATTTTGAACGGCGTCTCTTTCTCATTCAACGGCAGCTCATGAGTCGAGACTTTTTGAGTCGGATTATTTCGGAGTTGAATCCATATCCCAAAGAACTTGAAGTGGGTGGTGAGGATGCCGCTGTCCGAGCGTTGACCGGCGCGATGAAGGTCGAGAAGGTCAAGGCGGACATGGCAGGAAATGTTTTCACAGTAGGGAACAGTGTCGAAGCATTTACGGTGTCTTTCATGCATGAAAATCCGATGACCGCGATGAAAGTGACCGAACGGATTGCGACAACATTCATTGAAGAGAACATCAAGGAACGTGAGTTTGAAGCTGAGGGCACATTGAGATTTCTTGACGAAGAGCTGAGGAGATTAAAGCTTGAATTGGAGAAGAAGGAGGACCAGATCAGTACGTTCAAGAAGTTAAATGCAGGTAAGCTTCCCCAACAAACGGATATCAGTACTCGGGCGTTGGATAGATTGGAAAGTGAGATCAATTCAGTTAATGAGAACATTCAGCGGCATTCCGACAGGCTGGCGTCGCTGGAAAAGGCGACAGAGGAGTATCGACTATACGGGTGGCAAAATCCGGCGTTCGGGAACGCTTCAATGTCACCAGATCCACTTTTCCCTCAGCTCAAAGAATTACGGGACAAATTGGTCAAGCTCAAGGCAGAATTCAGAGACGAATACCCCGAGGTGATGCTGACAAAGGAAGAGATACGGAAAGTCGAAGAGGAATTGGCCGCATCGCATGGTCTCGAAGCGATCAAGCCGAACAATACACCAGGCGACCCGTATGTTCAGAATCTCTTGAAACTACAGAGTGATGAAAGAAGTGAAGTGAGTCTCTTCAAACAACGCTTGAATGCCTTATATGCTAGCCGGAACGATCATGTCACACGTGTGGAGAAGTCTCCTGAAGTTGAACAGGAATTGCTGGTTCTTGAGCGTGACTATAGCAGCATGAAGGCAAACTACGCCACACTGCTGGATAAGCGGTTGCATGCGCGGGTAACAGAAAACCTGGAAAAACAGCAGAAGAATGGAAGGTTTCGCATACTGGACCCAGCCAGTTTTCCACGAGCCCCCAGCATACCGAATAGGCCGAGGGTCTTGATTTTTGGATTGTTGTTCGGCTGTGTTTTGAGCCTCGGGGTGTCGGTAATGCGCGAGCGACTCAGTCCACAGTTCCGTGGGCTGGAAGACGTGGAGCTTTTGGTGGGTCCTCGAGTATTGGTAGCCATTCCAGACTTCTCATTTCTGTGGAACCAAACGAACGGACAGCGCCGTATCGCCTGGGGATCCCAGTCGGAAGTCGCAGAGACAACGCGACTGCAAGCGTATCCGCAGTATGGCCTTCAATACGAGAAGAGGTTTGTGGCGAAATTTTTCCCTAACTCGCTGGCTGCTGAACAGTATCGCGTAGCGTCCGCGAGACTGCAGCTACTTAGCGCTGACACAGAACCGAAGGTTGTGGCCGTAACGAGTTCAGTCAAAGGTGAGGGGAAAACGACAACCGTTGTTAATCTGGGCTATACTCTCGCACGCGATTTCGGAAAACGAGTGCTTCTGCTCGATTGCGACTTCGTCTTCCCCGAATTGAAGTGCTTCTCAGAAACACAGCCAGAATACGGGCTAGTTGATTGTTGCAGAAACAGCAATATTCTTGTGGAGGAGGCGATGACCTCCTTTACCGATATCCCTTGCTGGATCATGCCGACCGGTGCGATTGGGCCTGGTTCTACCGAGTTGTTAAAGACGGGTCCTCTCGAGCGGGTTCTGTCGCTGTTGCGCGATAAGTTTGACTATATCCTGATCAATGCCCCACCGATCCTTCCCGTTGCCACGATGAATGTGCTGGAAAAACACCTTGATCTTGTCCTTCTGGTGGTCAAAGCGAATTTAACGTCGCAGCAGGACGTCAAGCAGGCGCTTAACTCGCTTCGAGCATCAAATCCCATTCACGTGATCCTCAATTGCGTACCGATGCAAGCGCTTCCGTACACCATGAATGAATATGCTGCCATAGAGAGTCGAAGGCCTATTTAGTTTGGGGCTGAAGTAGCTAAGAGCGATGGATGGCGGCACGATACCAAGCTTTGAGCTGATGTAACAACGCGGTATGGTCACCACCGTTGAAACGCCAGTCACACTCTTTCAGAAACCAATAAAAGCTGTCTTTGGGGATGCCATTGAAGCGGCGCAAATGCCGCTTGGCTTGACTCCAAAAGTTTTCAATCCCGTTGATGTGATGGCCACGTGTGCTGACGAACACTTTGCTGTGGTTGACATGTCGGTGGTGAAACTCCGACACATCGAGCACATCATACACTTGAAAACTGTCGGTATAGACGATGCTGTCCGGCATGACCTTCTCTCGGATAATTGGGATCAGCGTCGACGCCTGCGCATTGGGGATAATGGCGGTGTACACCTTGCCCCTGCGCTTTAAGAGGCTAAAGACCGGCACTTTCCCGGCTGCACCTCTTCCCCGTCGCCCCTTGCGAACGCCTCCGAAATAGCTTTCATTGGCTTCCACTTCTCCGGATAGTTCATAGCGTTCCACCTTGCTGGCAATGAGCCGTCTCAGCCGCTGATAAAACCGGATCGCCGTATTTGCCTGCACGCCAACCAGCATTGCCGCCGCTCGTGCGGTGGTCCCGGCCACAAAATGCTCCAACAATTTCTGTTGCTGCCGGACCGTCATCCGGCTCTTGCGCTGATAGAGCATTTGCTACGCCTAGCCTCTTAAGCTAGCTCTTAGCTACTCTGGACTTCCCAGGCTTTAACGGACACCATTACACCTGGTTTGACACGGCTTCAAACGCTTCCGGACTGACACCGCCCAGATGGCTGTGCCGACGGGTGCGATTATAGAACATCTCGATGTACTCGTCGATCTCTGCAGTGG
>CBDDRH010000068.1:0-25460 GCA_965233025.1 uncultured bacterium | reverse complement strand
GTCGGTTGATCAGGATTTCCCATTCCGAAATCGATAATATCTTCGCCCTTCTGACGAGCCTCAAGCTTGAGGCTCTGCACCTGAGCAAACACATACGGCGGCAGTCGTTTGATGCGATAGAATCCGTCGCCTAATCCCATGAGGTTCCCTGTCTGTAACCCTCGAGCGCGCGGAAGCGTCGAGTGATCGCGCTCCGCCGCATTAGGGGGCCTATTCTAATGGCGCGGAGCGTATCGAGTCAAATTATGTCGTGATTCTGTGGGGTTCGGTATGTCGGCACTTCCGCGCGACTAAAGCAACATGCCACCAACTCCCCCTCCAAGTCCTTGCCCCTCCCGGTCAATTTCTGTTACAACTGCAACGCCGTTCACACTCATCACGCAACTCAGTTTCTCCTTGCTCCACATAGCCAGAACGGAGGGTTCGTGCCACGACTTGGGGTGAACATCGACCATGTGGCTACCTTGCGACAGGCCCGTGGCGGAACCGACCCGGATCCTCTTGCCGCCGCCGTATTGGTAGAGTTGGCCGGGGCCGATGGTATTGTCGTCCACCTCAGGGAGGATCGGCGGCATATTCAAGACCGCGATCTTCAGCTTCTGCGTGAACTCATCCGCACCAAACTCGATCTGGAAATGGCCGCCGATGAAACGATGGCCAAAATTGCCCTCACCATAAAGCCGGATATGGTGACGCTCGTCCCAGAAAAGCGTCAGGAGCTCACAACGGAAGGCGGGCTGGACGTGGCCGGCCACAGAGATCGTATTCAGCAGATCGTAGCCCTACTCCAGGATGGCGGTATTCCCGTCAGCCTCTTCATCGAACCGGATTTGGCGCAGGTCAAAGCCTCGCATAGAGTCTCAGCCGATTTTGTCGAACTCCATACCGGTCGGTATGCGAATGCCCGGCGCTCGAAAGAAGCCGACGCGGAAGTCGAGGCCATCACACAGGCCGCAAAGCTGTCTTACAAACTCGGAATGGGCGTCAACGCCGGGCACGGATTGGACTATCGCAACGTGATGCGGTTGACGCACATTCCCGAAATCGTCGAATACAATATCGGCCACAGCATCATTGCCCGAGCAGTCCTGGTGGGCCTCGATCAGGCCGTGAGGGAGATGAAAGCATTACTGGGTTGAACCGTCGCGCCGGTGAGCACCCTACGTTCCTCCCATAGACAACGCGATTTGCCTTTGTCATGACATTACACCGTAAACAACAGATCTCTTTTCTTCCCCCGCTCACCCGACTCCTCATGCGGTATCGATCCCACACGCAAGGCCACCGATGAAGATCGTCACCGGAACCGAGATGCAAACACTCGATCGCCGCACAATCACCGAGGCACATATCCCCAGTACTGTCTTGATGGAGCGGGCCGGCGAGGGAATTGTCAGGCACCTGGAAGAGCACTGTGGACCAGTACGAGGCAAGACCATTACCGTCCTCTGCGGAAAAGGGAACAATGGAGGAGACGGACTGGTTGTGGCTCGGCTGCTGCACCGCCGACGTGCTCGGGTTCACGTGGTGCTCCTCACACCGATCACCGACCTGAGTCGCGATACCGCGACCATGTATCGTCGACTCGTTCGGGTTGCGGGGCGCGCAGCGATTGTTCGATTCCGGTCTGCCGACCAGGCGCGGCCCCTCCTCACCTCCAGTGACATCCTCGTCGACGCCCTCCTTGGCACCGGATTGTCCTCCGTTGTGACCGGAACCTATGGTGAGGCCATCGAACTCATCAACAGCGCAGGGAAACCAGTCATTGCGGTCGATATCCCGTCGGGTCTTCATGCCGATACCGGCGCCACTCTAGGACGAGCAATCCGCGCCACGTTGACCGTCACATGTGGTCTTCCGAAACTCGGCCTCTATGTTGGTGCGGGGATAGATCAGGCCGGCGCAATCCGCGTTGTCGATATCGGCATTCCACCAGCCTATGTGAATGCCATCGAGAGCCGGACTCTGCTCCTGACAAGCGACAGCGCATTTCAATCTCTACCGGAACGCCTACCCTCCTCCCATAAGGGAACGTTTGGCCATACAGGGATTATTGCAGGGTCTGTCGGGAAAACCGGCGCGGCGGTGTTGGCGGCCCAGGCGGCACTGCGAGTTGGAGCCGGTCTGGTAACCGTGGCCACTCCGAGCAGCGTTAACGATGTGCTGGAAGCCAAGTTACTGGAAGCGATGACGATGCCGCTCCCGGAAACGAAGGCACGTACACTGGCCCGCTCGGGGCTTGATCGCGTGTTAGCATTTATCCAAGCACGCACAGCGGTCGCCATCGGTCCTGGTCTCTCGACACATCACGAAACCGTCGAACTCGTGCAGGCGCTCATGAAGCATCTGGATCGGCCCTCCGTCCTCGATGCCGACGCGCTCAATGCCTTGGCTGGCCGGGCTTCGTTGCTGACCGAATGTAAAACTCCACCCATTCTCACGCCTCACCCCGGTGAGATGGCTCGGCTCGAAGTCGATGCCACCACACAGAGTGTCAACGCAGACCGAATCGGTACGGCCAGACGGTTTGCTCGAGAACGCGGCGTGTTCGTCGTCTTAAAAGGTGCACGAACCGTGATCGCTCGTCCCGATGGACTTGTCGCCATATGCTCAACCGGCAATCCCGGCATGGCCACTGCAGGAACCGGCGACGTATTGACCGGCATGATCGCCGGATTACTGGCGCAAAAGGTCCCTGCATGGGAGGCCGCCTGTGCCGCAACCTATTTTCATGGAGCGGCCGGCGATATGGCCTCCCAACACCTCGGGCAACCCGGGATGCTTGCCAGTGACCTCATCGCTCAAATTCCTTATGCGCTCCAGCGGACAAAAACGACCTAACGCCACCCGGCCAGCCAAGGCAAAGCAGCCTGCCGCTGGGCGGCCCGCCACGGTGAGCTTGCCGTGGAAACTGGTGTCCACTTCGCGCCAACACACTGATCGACTAGGTCAAGTCATTGGTCGCGTGCTTCGCGGGGGAGAAACGATCGCGCTCTACGGACCGCTCGGAGCGGGTAAGACCGCGCTCGTTCGCGGAATCGCGCAGGGTCTGGGCGCATCATCGATGGCAGTGACCAGCCCGACATTCGTCGTGATTCACGAATATGACCAAGGACGTCTGCCGCTTGCCCACGTAGATCTGTATCGTATTCGCTCGCCCCGCGAGCTGGAATCGACAGGACTGGTCGAGTATTTCTCCGGCCAAACCGTGACGGCAATAGAATGGGCCGACAAGGGCCTTGCCGCACTGCCGCAGGACCGGATCGAAATTACGCTGAACCATCGTGCCGCGCGGAGCCGAATGATTCAGGTGCGCGCGGCTGGACCGAAGTCTGGCGAGGTCCTCGCTCGCGTGCGCGCGCAGTACATCAAGACCGGCAAGACACATCGAGCATCACCACGCCGGGCCTTGAACAGAAAGGTATCAATGCGGTCATGATCAGGCTGACTCTGGTCGGAATACTTCTGCTCCTCTCCCTGGCTTTTTTCCTTCAGAACCAGGAACAGCAAGTCACACTCCGGTACTTCTTTGGGCTCTTAGAAGCCTCGACGCCGATCTATAAACCCATCCTGGCGGGATTCGCGGTTGGACTGCTGGTCTCTGGTATTCTTCTCTTTCCTCCGTGGGTGCGAAGCCGTATCGATCTCCGCCGAAAAACCAAAGCGCTGCAAGAAGCCGAAGTGGACTTAGAACGGCTACGCCTCTCACTCGATACAGCCACCGGACGTGTATCCCCCTCTCCCACCGGCGAAGCTCATCGAGGCCAACGCGATGAGTGACACAGACGCCTCACCGTTAATGCGGCAATACCGCGAGATCAAGCGTGGTTATTCCGACGCCATTCTGTTGTTCCGCGTCGGCGACTTCTACGAAATGTTTTACGAGGACGCGCAGATCGCCTCCAAGCTGCTTTCCATTGCTCTTACCTCTCGCGACAAATCCAGCGCCAACCCGGTTCCGCTCTGTGGCGTGCCCTATCATGCGGCGCAAGGCTATATCGCAAAGCTTCTCAAGGCTGGGCGGACCGTCGCACTCTGTGAACAGGTGGAGGACCCGAAACTCGCAAAAGGCCTTGTGCGTCGTGAAGTTGTTCGTTTGTACACACCGGGTACGCTGATCGACACTGAATTCCTTTCACCAGGAGAGTCGCATTTCCTGGCGGCTGTCGCCTTCTCCGACGCCACGGTCCCATCGGCCAAGGGACAATCCGTCATAGGTCTGGCCTGTCTGGATGTCTCCACCGGGGAGTTTTGGATGACAGAGTTCCAAGGGACACAGGCCGATGTCCAACTCCTGGACGAATTGGCTCGGCTGGAACCACGAGAAGTGCTCTATCCCGATTCCCATACGAATGCCGGATCGTGCGTGACTCGTCTGCGTGGGCCACACCTCTGCGCACAACCCGCAGCTGCCTTCAGTCCCAACGAGGCTACACAATTACTCCAGGCGCAGTTTGCAGTGCACTCGCTCGACGGATTCGGCTGTCGCGGCCTCACTGCGGGAATTGGAGCCGCCGGAGCGGTCCTGAGATATTTTCGTGAGACCCAGCCAACCGCCTCCCTTGCACACCTTCGCCGCATACACACGCGCTGGAGCGGCGATGCCATGCATCTGGATAGCGCCACGATTCGCAATCTTGAACTTGTGAGGCCATTGGGAGCCGGCGAGCCACGATCGGGGCAGGATCAGTCCACGGTCCTGTCGGTGCTGGACCGCACCGCGACAGCCATGGGCAGTCGCTTGTTACGCGATTGGCTCGTCAGACCACTCCTCGATCGTGACTCAATTCACGCTCGCCTCGAAGCGGTCGGCGAGTTGAAAGATCAGGTCCAACAACGCGTGTCGCTCCGGACTACACTTCGTGAGGTGCAGGATATCGCCCGTTTGGGCAGCCGAGTAACCCTCGGCGTTGTAGGACCTCGCGAGCTACTTGCATTGAAACAATCGGTGAGCGCCCTGCCAGAGTTACGATCCCACCTCCAGCCATTCCACGCCTCGCTACTGACAGCCGTCCGCGAGTCGTGGGACGACTGCCTCGACGTGCATAACGCAATTGATCAGGCCGTCAAGCCCGATGCCCCGATGTCGCTCCGTGACGGCAGCATGATTCGAGAAGGGTACCATGCCGGGGTCGATGAACTGCGGAAGGCGAGCACGGAAGGCAAGGGCTGGATCGCCTCGTTGGAAGCCAAAGAACGTGAAAGAACGGGGATCGACTCTTTGAAGGTTCGCTACAACCAGGTGTTCGGCTACTACATCGAAATTACCAAAACGCACCTGTCCCGCATCCCACCCGATTACATTCGCAAGCAGACGCTGGTCAATGCCGAACGATTCATGACACCGGAGCTGAAAGAGCTGGAAGAACGTGTCACAGGCGCTGAAGTAAAACTGCTGGCGCTCGAGCAGGAGCTGTTCGAACAGTTGCGCGTGCGATTGGCACACGAGGTGCCTCGTCTTCATGCAATGGCCAAGGCTGTCGCGCTGCTCGACGTCTTCGCCAGTCTGGCCGAGACCGCCGCATTACATCGCTACGTCAAACCTCTTGTCGATGAAAGCAGCACGATACTCATTCGGGAAGGCCGACACCCTGTCATAGAGCAACTCAGCAGCGATCTGACCTTCGTACCCAACGACACCTCACTCGACTGTGAAAACAACCGGCTTGTGATCCTCACCGGACCCAACATGGCGGGAAAAAGCACCTACCTCCGCCAAGTCGCATTGATCGTCCTCTTGGCGCAAATCGGGAGCTTCGTGCCGGCGACCGAAGCCCGTATTGGATTGGTCGATCGGATTTTTACGCGCGTGGGAGCTTCAGACAATTTGGCCGCTGGCCAGAGTACCTTCATGGTGGAGATGGTTGAATCGGCTCACATCTTGAACAGCGCAACCTCCCGCAGTTTGATTTTCCTGGATGAGATCGGCCGAGGGACCAGCACCTATGATGGACTGAGCATTGCCTGGGCTATTGCGGAACATATCCAAGATCGCCGGCACTTGGGGGCCAGGACGCTGTTCGCCACGCACTATCATGAGATGACGCAACTGGAAGGATTACGCGAGGGAATCAGAAACTATTGCGTGGCGGTCCAGGAACGGGATGGAGACGTGGTCTTCTTGCGTAAAATTGTGCCCGGCGGCGCAGACCGTAGTTACGGCATTCATGTCGCCAAACTAGCTGGACTCCCTCCAACGGTGATCTCCCGAGCGCAACAAGTTCTGGCACAGTTGGAACAACCGGATACCACTATCGAGAGCATGTCCGTATCTTCAGAGAAAGAACTGTCACGTGCCTCGCTTCCCCAACCACATCCGATCATCGAAGAAATGAAACAGATCGACCTCTTCTCCATGACTCCGCTCGATGCGCTCAATCGCCTCGCTGACCTACAGCGCCGGATTAGTCCAACCAGCCAAGACGATCAGAAATAAGTAAGGCGGCATCCCCTTGCGGAGATGCCGCCTTTGAAATCAGTCCTGTTTCAGATCAGTGACTGCCGGACCCAAGGTTGTACTTGGCCGTCCAGGGAATCAATCCAGCGATGGGTTTTCCACCTGGGAGCAACACA
Source organism: uncultured bacterium (assembly GCA_965233025.1). Classification (GTDB taxonomy): domain Bacteria; phylum Nitrospirota; class Nitrospiria; order Nitrospirales; family Nitrospiraceae; genus Palsa-1315. The sequence goes on along the minus strand of CBDDRH010000068.1, from coordinate 18,887 downwards.
TCATACTGCATGGGTATAGCTGCCCCATCAGGAGACTTCGGTGAGGTATTAAGACCTTGCTTTGCTGCTGCACAGCCAGCTTCAATTTCGCTCTTCCCCGCGCACTCCTTCAGCCGTAAACCGGAGATGCTCAGCGGCTTCCCCATGGAGCCGGCCACTTCAGGAAGCTTCTTGACCGAGGAAATGACACGATGGTTCTGCTCCGGTTCTGTCGCGGTAAATTCGATCAAGTCCGTTGTGCTGGATGGCGGTACTTCCTTCGCAGCAGCTGGTCCCGCATGAGGACGCGCCATCTTCTTCAGCTCTTCCCATGCTCCCTTGTCGGCATAAAACTTTAGGGTCTTACCCGGGTGGATCTTCTGCCACCATAGACCGCTTTCGGCATTCCCACCGAACACTGCCAAGTTAATCCAGACCGCCTCATCGTAGGGATCGAGCACGATCACGCGACCCTGCAATGTCGTGGGCTTGCTCATATCGCCCCACTCAAAACGTTCTTGGAATGATTCAATCGCCAGTGCGGTGGAGGCGGCAGAAAGCACCAGCGCCATCGCGGCCGTCACGGCCCAGCCTTTCGTATGAAACTTCATGTTCGCGTCCTCCTTAACAGGACATGAAAGAGTTAAAACCGGTTAAGGTTTATTCCTTAATAACCTTAAAGCCCGTGATCGTCCGACCATCCAAACTCACTTCCATCGCGATGAGTTCCTGGGAGGCCTTGATGATCTGGTCCATAAGAGCCTTGTCCTTCACGGCCAATCGGACAGTCGTGGCGGCATGGTACCACCCCGAATAGGGGCTGTTCTTATCCGTTCCACCCACAAAACCCCAGCCGCAACAGCTGAACAATGGATCGGGCGGTTTCACATCGAGATCGGATGACGAACGGCCATTCGGAGTTCCTGAACCGGGCTCACCCGTATTCCAATATTGAATGCCGAACAACAACTCTCCATCTGGATTATCGGCCCACTGTGACCATACCCGACCCTTGAGAGTCTTGGTGATTTCACCCTTCATGGGCTTTCCACCGACGATGTTGTCGGTTGGTCCAGCCGGACCAGCGGCTGGCGGCGCAGCAGGGTCGGCAACGGCGAACTCGGCCGTCAGGAAGCCGAGCATAGAAAACACGGCCACGGCGGTGATAAGTATGACCTTTGGCATACCTAGTCCCTCCTTCATAAAAATAACAACCACAATACCCGATGAATACTTACTTCTAAGGACGACGAACGCTGGAAAACAATCTCACGAATCATGCAGCCACGAGTGCTGATGCTTCGCTATATCTCTTTGTATTTCTTCGTGGTCTGTCTCTTCGATCAAAAATCATTGTCGAAATTTTTCTCATGTTACTGAAACCATGAAACTGTGTCAAGAATTTGTTTGCCCTGTGGACAGCTTCGAATAGGATACGAAATATATCTAATAATCAATATATTGCGGAGAATTTTGTCAAATAGTTTTATTCACATTGGAGCACTTGATGAGCTTCTATTAGTGACCTCTCACCTATAGGCCTGCACCGTGCGCGGAGCGAGAGGCCCAAGTCCGGTAATCGCAAGGGAGTCCAGCAAAAAAAATTGGCGGCCCACGTTGGAAACCTGTTCCACATTCACATGATCGATATGAGCCAGCATGTCATCCAGCGATGCATGCCTTCCGTATGTGAGCTCATCTTTCGCCAATTTGTTCATGCGGCTGTGCGAACTCTCCAGGCTGAGCATCAAGCCGCCCTTCATCTGGGTCTTCGCCCGCTCAAGCTCTTTTCGTTCGACACCTTTGCTGCCGATCTGTCGAATCTCTCGGCAGACAAGATCCACGACGCGATCCACCTCTTTCGGCCTCGTCGCCGCATATATCGTGATCATGCCGCTATCCGAATAACCGGACAAGAAGGAGTAGATCGAATAGACGAGACCCCGCTTCTCTCGGACTTCCTGGAATAATCGTGAGCTCACACTTCCGCCCAACACGCTGTTGAGCGCATATAGCGCATACCGATCCTGATGTCCTGCGGCAACGCCTTTGAGTCCGAGACAGAGATGCACCTGCTCCAATCGCTTCTTCTTCAGCAAAATACCACCATGCATGTCAGGAGGGCGACGCCCGTTGGTGTAGGCTGCCTTTGCAGTCCGGCCCCTGCCGAAATACCGCGTGACCAGCCGATCAAGCTGGGCCTGCTCAAAGTTCCCGGCAATCGAAATCACAGTCTGCCCCGGATCGTAATAGGTCTCGATATAGTTCAGCAGGTCCTGGCGTCGCAGCCCTCTGATCGTCTTCTCTCCGCCTAGAATGGAGCGTCCGAGCGGATGACGTTTCAACACTTGGCCCATATGGAGCTCTTGCACAAGATCTTCCGGATCGTCCTGGACCATGCGGATTTCTTCCAAGACCACCTGTTTTTCTTTTTCGATTTCTTTGGGTGAGAAAGAGGAATGGTGAAACAGGTCCGAGAGGAGTTCGAGCGCTCGCTCCAGCTGCTGATCCAACACCTTCACGTAATAGGTCGTGGTCTCACGTGAGGTGAAGGCATTCATCTCTCCGCCAAGCGCATCGATTTCACGGGAAATTTCGGCGGAGGAGCGCTTGCGCGTTCCCTTAAAGAGCATGTGCTCGATGAAGTGAGAATATCCTGCCTGGGAAGGCTGCTCGTCCCGGGACCCGATGTTGACCCACACGCCGACGGTGACGGACTTCAGCGTCGGCATCCGTTCGGTGACCACCCGCACCCCGTTGTCCAGGACGAGCTTGCGATACAAGACAGCTACCTGGCGGACGGATCTGGGGAACCAGCCCCGGTCGGAGCCGGCATGGCTTCCTTGCGACTGAGTCGAATTTTTCCTTGCCGATCCACCTCTAAGACTTTCACCAGGATTTGATCGCCTTCCTTCACCTCGTCGGATACCGCTTGGACTCGGTGGTGCGCCAACTGCGAGATATGCACCAATCCGTCGGTTCCCGGCAAAACCTCGACAAATGCCCCGAAGTCCATGATCTTCCGAACCGTTCCCATGTAGATCTTCCCGATCTCAACTTCTTCGGTAATCCGACTGATCATTTCTTTGGCCTTCTCTGCCGAGGCTCCGTCGACCGACGCGATCGTCACGGTTCCGCTATCGTCGACATTGATCTTGACCCCGCAATCCGCAATGATGCCACGGATCGTTTTGCCGCCCGGACCGATGATTTCGCGGATCTTGTCCTGCTTGACCTTCATTGTAAAAATTCGTGGCGCATAGGCCGACAGAGTCGTTCTTGGCACTGGCAGCGCCTTCTCCATACAACTCAAAATGTGCAGACGGCCGGCTTTGGCCTGCTCCAAGGCCTTCTGCATCAACGCTGAAGTAATGCCGCCGATCTTGATATCCATCTGCAATGCCGTCACGCCCTGCTTGGTGCCGCAGACCTTAAAGTCCATGTCGCCCAAGTGATCTTCCAACCCGAGAATATCTGAGAGGATCATGACCCGATCGCCTTCCTTGATCAATCCCATCGCGATCCCGGCCACGGCTTCTCTGATCGGCACACCGGCGTCCATCATCGCAAGGCTCCCGCCACAGACGGTCGCCATCGAAGAAGATCCATTGGATTCGAGGATGTCGGACACGATGCGGAGCGTGTAGGGGAACGCGTCCTTGCTGGGAACCACCGGGGCCAACGCCCGTTCCGCCAATGCGCCATGGCCGACTTCCCGACGTCCCGGTGAGCGAAGCGGCCGTGCTTCGCCGACGCTAAACGGCGGGAAATTGTAATGGAGCATGAACGTCCTCATGTACTCCCCTTCTAATGCATCGATCCGCTGTTCGTCGTCCGTGGTCCCCAACGTGACCACGGCCAAACTTTGAGTCTCGCCCCTGGTGAAGATCGCGGAGCCGTGTGTCCGTGGCAGCGCGCTGACTTCACAAGTGATCGGGCGAATATCAGCCGGACCGCGGCCATCCGCCCGCGACCCTTTCTCCAGGATCATGTTCCGAACTTCCGTATACTCCAGCTCATGGAACACCAACTTGACATGTCGCTCCCGATTCGGATCATCCGCGCTCTTGAGTTTTTGTATAGCGCCGTCCTTGACCTCGTCCAACCGCTCCTGCCTGGCCGCTTTGTTCGGAATCATGATGGCCTCGCGGATCCCTTGCGCCACCAGAGCCTTCACTTGAGCGGCAAGCGTTGAATCAATCTGCTCCTTCACCACCTTCCGCTTAGGCTTACCGGCAACAGCTTGGAGTTCACGAATCTTGGCCACAATCTTCTTGATCTCGGCATGGGCGAGTTCGATTGCCTCGAGCATGATGGCTTCGGACAGTTCGCTCGCACCTGCTTCGACCATCATGACCGCATCAGCCGTTCCCGCCACAACAAGTTGCAACTCGCTCTTCGCCACCGTCTCAAGGTCCGGGTTGACGACGAGCTTGCCATCCAGCCGACCGATTCGCACGCCTGCGATGGGATTGTCGAACGGAATGTTCGAGATGGTCAGGGCAGCAGAGGAGGCGATAATGGCAAGGATGTCGGACGAGCCGGTCTGATCAGCCGAAAGGACTGAGGCAATGACCTGCGTCTCGAAATAGTAGCCTTCTGGAAAGAGCGGACGGAGCCCCCGATCGATCTGCCGGCTGGTCAGCACAGCTTTCTCCGATGGACGCGCTTCCCGCTTGAAATACCCGCCAGGAATCTTCCCGGCTGCGAAGGATTTTTCCTGATAATCAACCGTGAGGGGAAGAAAGTCGATACCTGGCTTGGCAACCTGTGACGCGACGGCCGTCGCCAACACGACGGTGTCGCCGTACGAAGCCCAAATCGAGCCGTCTGCTTGTCGTGCCACACGACCGGTCTCGAGTCGCAGGGTGCGCCCGGCAACCTCTATTTCAACTGTGTGTGCCATCTGGGTCTCCTCTGGTTAGGCCCCACAGATGCCCACAGAGAGAGGCTCGAGCGATATGGGACACTCCAGTCTCTGTCAGTGTTCACCTGTGCGACTGACTACTGCCCGCTGTTGTGCCCCCTGGCACAACAGCGAGATGGGATGCTACTTCCTGATGCCCAATCGCTCGATCACGGCACGATAGCGTGCATCGCTGACGCCACGAAGATAGTCGAGCAAACGCCGCCGACGCCCGACCAAAAGAAGCAGGCCGCGCCGAGAGTGATGATCTTTCTTGTGGAGCTTGAAATGTTCCGTCAAATACGTGATCCGGTTGGTCAACACCGCGATCTGGACTTCCGGCGAGCCGGAATCCGTCTCATGCTGCCGGTACTGCTTGATCAACTCGGTTTTTGCTTCTCTGAGTAATGCCATGGGCTCTTTCCTTCCTGTTCCTTCCCTTCATCCCCAACGAGGTATCATACATCCTGATCGATCAGCACCTTCTCAACCTTGAGTACATCTCCTGAATTGTCCGGACACTTTCCGATCGCCAGCAGACATCCGTCGGTATCGTGAATACGAACGGGCCTGCGTGACCCACGCTCGGCATCGGCTGCTCCCTCCCAACGAAGGATCTTGGCCATAGGCACCGGAGCCCCGTGTCGCACGCGGTCAGCGGTCTGTTCATTCACCACCGCAATCCTCAGATGGGTCAACGCGCGATCCAGCGACAACAGATCGTCTCCCAATCGACCGAGGGCATGACGGGTGACCACCTCATCGACCGTCAGGGCTTGATCGATCGTCAAGGGACCCACCCGCCTTCGCTCCAGCGCCAACATATGGCCGCCGACACCCAATGCTTCTCCGATGTCGGCACAGAGCGTCCGCACATAGGTCCCCTTCGAACAGACAATGCGCAAGGTCACATCCCGATCTTGAATCGCCTCTATCTCAAGGGTATGGATGACGATCGTACGCGCATCCCGAACAATTGTTTTGCCCGCCCGAGCGGACTTATATAGAGGAACACCCCCGACCTTCACCGCCGAATACATCGGAGGAACTTGCTCAATCGGCCCGTGAAATCGGCCGACCACCTCATGAATAGCCTCCGGCGTCACAGCGTCCGTCGAGTGACGCGCCAGAACTGTTCCCGTTGCATCCTGTGTATCGGTACTTTCGCCGAGGCGAAGCACGGCACGATATTCTTTATCCCATTCAACAAGATATTCAGCAATGCGGGTTCCCCGCCCGATCAACACAGGCAAGAGTCCTGTTGCAGCAGGATCAAGGGTCCCGGCATGACCAACTTTGAGTCCGCCAAGAAGATGCCGCACCTTCGCCACGACATCGTGGGAGGTCCAGCCCGCTTCCTTCTTGACGATCAGCACACCGTCGACGACGGCGCAGCTCTGTGCGAGACTCATCATCACATCCCCGAATACTACGAACCCGTCTTCTCTTCGGACAAGCCGCCCTCGGCCTCCGTCTTCGCATGGAGTTCGTCCAGCAACTTTAAGACCCGATCACCTCTCGGCCCGCTGACGTCCTTGGCAAAGACAATCTCCGGCAGATACCGAAGCGAGAGCCGACGACCCAGTTCACCGCGCACAAACCCGCTGGCTTGCCCTAGCCCGGCGAAGACACTCCGCTCTTCCTCTTCCGTGCCCATAGTCGTGACGAACACACGCGCAATCCGCAGATCGGCGGTCAATTTCACGTCGGTCACGGTCACGGACTGCACGCGGGGGTCTTTGATCTTCCGCATAAGGATATCCGCCACTTCCATGCGAATTTGATCAGCTACTCGATCGGCCCGATGATATCCTGTCTTGGCCACCGCGCGCTCCACCAAGGTATCCGCCGTCACAACAATTCCACTCGAGACTGGACGATTTCCACCGTGGGAACACTCCGAATCAGGTTCAGCGCCTGGTCACACACTTGATTGACATATCGTCCTTCGTTGGCTACGCAGGCAAGCCCCAAGACGGCCTTCTGCCATAGATCCTGTCCATCAACCTCGGCTACGGAGAGATTGAACTTCTCACGTAATCGATCTTTGAGACTCAACAGCACTTGTCGCTTATCCTTCAACGACTGACTCTCAGGGATGAATAGTTCAACCGTACAGAGTCCGACAATGATACCCACAGGGCAGACTCACGCCTCAGAGCTTTGCGGCAATCTTGTCGACCGCATAGGCTTCGATGATGTCCCCGGCCTTGATATCGTTGAAATTCTCGACGCTGATTCCGCATTCATAGCCCTGCTGCACTTCACGCACATCGTCCTTAAAGCGACGCAACGACCCAAGCTTCCCTTCATAGGCCACCACGTTGTCACGAATCACTCGTACTCCGACCGCCGCACGGGTGATCGTGCCGTCCACCACGTAGGCCCCTGCAATGACGCCGGCTTTGGACACCGTAAAGACCTGTCGCACCTCGGCCCGCCCCAACGTTCGCTCCTTGAGCGTCGGTTCGAGCAGCCCTTCCATCGCAGCTTTAATCTCGGCCATTGCATCATAAATAATAGTGTACAGACGGATGTCGACGCCTTGCTGTTCCGCCAGGGTAGAAGCCTTCGGTTCCGGCCTGACATTGAACCCGACGACAATGGCATTCGACGCGGCAGCCAGTAACACGTCGGACTCCGTGATCCCGCCGACGCCACTATGAATGACACGCAGCTTGACCGCGGCGGTCGCAAGTTTTTCGACGCCTGCCGTCAGCGCTTCAGCCGACCCCTGAACGTCAGATTTGATGACCAGTGCCAGTTCCTTGACCGACCCCTCCTTAATCTTGGCAAACAAGTCGTCGAGCGTGACCTTTGCTGATCCGGACAAATCCGCCGTTCGCTGCTTGCGGGCTCGATCTTCCGCAATCTCTCGCGCGACTCGCTCGTCTTTGACAACCTGAAATACATCCCCGGCAGACGGCACACCCGGAAGCCCAGCCACTTCTACCGGAATAGAAGGACCAGCCTCTTGCACCTTTGCGCCCGTATGAGTAATCAGCGCGCGAACTTTCCCGCTCACAATCCCGACGACAAACACATCACCGACGCGAAGCGTCCCGCTCTGAACCAGCACCGTTGCCACCGGACCGCGCCCTCGCTCTAGCTTGGCTTCCACCACAACGCCCTTCGCCAACCGGTGTGGGTCGGCCTTGAGTTCCAGCACTTCGGATTGCAGGAGAATCATTTCCAACAAGGTGTCCAGGCCGATCTTCTCTTTGGCCGAGACCTCCACCATAATCGTGTCACCGCCCCAGGACTCGGAGATGAGCCCATGTTCAGACAAGGCGTTCTTCACACGATCAGAGTTGGCGCCGGGCTTGTCGATCTTGTTGATGGCTACAATAATCGGAACGGACGCGGCTTTGGCGTGATTAATCGCTTCGATCGTTTGCGGCATCACTCCATCGTCTGCGGCAACGACCAGGATAACGATATCGGTAATCTTAGCGCCACGGCCTCGCATAGCGGTGAAGGCTTCGTGGCCCGGCGTGTCCAGGAACGTCACCTGTTTCTCGCGTACCGCAACCGTGTACGCGCCGATATGCTGCGTAATCCCACCAGCCTCGCCTTCGGCCACCTTCGTTTGCCTGATGGCATCGAGCAGCGAGGTTTTGCCGTGATCGACATGGCCCATGATCGTCACGACCGCTGGCCGAGGCTCAAGCTGGAGATCCTCCTCCGTCTGCACAATCGAATCCAGCAACTCTTCCCCGGCTTTCTCCATCGACACGTCAATCTTGATCCCGTTCTCCTCCGCAATGATCACGGCGGCATCAACGTTCATCGTCTGATTGAATGTGAGCATCTGGCCCATATCCATCAGCTTGCGCATAATGTCGGCCGGACGCTGTCCAATCAGTTCGGCAAACTCCTTCACCGTCATGCCGGGCGTCAGCTTGAAGCTCTTCCTCCGCGGCTTGGTCACTTCCCCCGGCGTGCTGTGATGCACGTGCTTACTGCGGTCGTCTCGGCGCTGTTGCACCGGAATGGCACGAAGATCCTGCCAGCGAGCCGCATCTTCACGAAGCCGGAGCTCTTCTTCTTCCCGCGTCCGACCGGGCTTACGAGTCTTCTTCGCCTTCTCCTTCAGACCCTCGGCCTGCATCTCCTCCAGAGAGAGGGCTTTCTTTTTTCCTACAATCACATCGATGCTTGGCTTGACGGCAGTCGTGGGAGCCGGAGCGATCATGGTTCCTATAGCATGTGGCTGGTCAGGCGCTGCCGACAGGTCAACATGCGCAACGGTTGGAGCCTCAGCTTGCGGGTGTGCCGTCGTCGGGTGGCTCACCGCGAGGGTATCGATGAGCCCTCCGCTTGTGCCTGCCGATTCAACTGTGGTCAGGGACACGGCCTCTTCCGCCGGAACACCATCAGCTCTCTTGCGCTTGATCAGAATGCGCCGTTTGTCGGATTTTGAAGGCTCTTCCGCCTGAGCTGTCTGGGCCGATCCGGCCTTGGCTCCCGCTACGTGATCGGACGCCGTACCGACCTTGCTCCGCTCACCCCGACCTGCATCAGCCTCTGCGGCCCTGCCCGGCGCTTTGAGTTTTGGGCCGAGCTTCTCCAAGACCTTCTGCACCACGTCGTCATCCAGCACGCTACTGTGCGATGCGACAGTGAGCCCCATCCGTTTCAATTCCGGGATGAGATCACGGTTTTCCATCCCGAGTTGCTTAGCCAATGCATACACGCGCATGTGAAATTAACACCTACTCCTCTGTATCCGGGTTATCCGGCATCCGACTCTGATTCTGCCCGGGCTTTTAATTCCTGCTCTCGGGCTTCTTCTTGCTGATGCAGCGCTTCGGCTTCCTCCGCCAACGCCGCTTTGATTTCCTTATCCCGTTCGGCCTTTTCCTTTTCGTATTCCGTCGCACTGATGATATCGATCTTCCAGCCGGTCAGGCGAGCCGCCAGCCGCACATTCTGGCCATTCTTCCCAATCGCTAACGACAGCTGGGAATCTGCCACGACGACCAAGGCCGACTTCTTTTCCTCATCGACGCCGACCTTCTCAATACTCGCGGGGTTCAAGGCCTCGGCGATGAACACACGCGGGTCGGAGGTCCAGGTAATGATGTCGATTTTCTCTCCACGCAGTTCGCGGACCACCGCTTGGACCCGCGACCCCTTGATTCCCACACAGGCCCCGACTGGATCGACTGCCTTCTCGCGAGACGTCACGGCGATCTTGGTCCGATCACCGGGCTCACGCACGATGGACTTGATCTCCACGATTTTTTCCAGCACCTCGGGTACTTCCAACTCAAAGAGTTTCGACACGAACTGCGGATGGCTCCGCGTCAAGATGACCTGGACATCCTTCGGAGTCCTGCGTACCTCCAAGAGCATGGCCTTCACCCGATCGCCGGTGCGATAGGTTTCCCGCGGAATCTGTTCCTGAATCGGCAGTACCGCCTCTGTCTTGCCCAGATCCACCAGGTAATTCCGGCGCTCCACTCCGAGAATGATCCCGTTGACCAAATCTCCTTGCCGCGTGGAGTATTCTTTTTGAACCGCTTCCCATTCGGCTTCACGGACCTTCTGGAAGATGACTTGCTTGGCGGTTTGCGCGGCGATCCGACCCAAATCGCTCATTTCGATGACCGACCCGATTTCGTCGCCGACCTCTGCCTCGCTGTCGAACTGGCGAGCCTCCTGAAGCGAGACTTCGGTTTTTGGATTGGCGACCGCGTCGACGATGGTCTTCTTCGACACGACGGAGATCTCACCGGTCTTGGAGTCGATCTCGACTTGAATGTTTTCAGCTTGCCCGAAACGTTTCTTAGCAGCCATTTGAAGAGCCGCTTCGATGGCCCCAATCACCCGGCTTTTGTCGATGCCCTTTTGCCGGCCAAGTTCATCGATGACTGAAATCAATTCTCGATTCATAGCTCACTCTCCATCGACTACCTCTGCAGCCACACTCCAACGCGGCGGTATGCGCTTAACGCGGCGATCGACTCCGGTACGGCCTAAAACGTGACGACGCGCCGCGCTTCAGCGATTGAGTCAAACCCTAGGGTGAGCGTCCGCTCAGAACGCGGATCCTTCACCACGACCGTAACTCCCTGTTCATTCACTTCCGTCAGCACTCCGGCCACACGCCACTGCCCGTCGATCGGCTGCCTGAGCTTTACGCTCACTTGCTTCCCCAATGCCCGGTGATAATCCTGAATCCGTTTGAAGGCCCGATCCAGACCCGGCGAGGAGACTTCCAGAGTATAGGGATGGGGGAACGGATCAGCCACATCCAGAGCTGGACCGATTGCGAGATGTGCACGCCCGCAATCGTCTACCGTGACGCCGCCCGCCTTATCGATATACACGCGAACGACTGACCGCGCACCTTGCCCTACACACACGACGTCGACCAATTCTAAACCCAATGCCCAGAGGATGGGCGATACCACCTCGCTGATGCGATCAACGACCGGTCGGGACTCCTTCACCGACGCCCCTCGCCCCGTATCTTTGGATGGCCCATTCAAGAGATCAAACAAAAAAGTGGGCCTGAGCCCACTTCCAGCCGGGGACCATAGCACGCCACCTATGCCAAAGCAAGAGGGCTAGCCGACTCGGCTCGCGAAGCTTGCGGCGAGTCGTTGAGTGATCGGACCAGGCCGTCCATTTCCGATAACTTTCCCGTCTACACGAATGACGGCCAAGACCTCAACCGTGGTCCCCGTGAGAAAAACTTCGTCAGCCGCATAGAGGTCAGACTGAGAGACAAAGCGTTCTTGAGTCGGCACGCCCTCACTCAAAGCCAGATCTAACACAATGGCCCTCGTGACTCCGGACAGAATGCGCGGCCCTTCGGGAGCCGTCACCACCGTTCCCCCCTGAACCACCATCACGTTGCTGACTGCCCCTTCGGTAACCAATCCCGCGTTGACTAGAATGGCTTCGAAGACCCGGGCCTGCTTGACTTGCTGACGTGCAAGCACATTGGCCAAGAGATTCACGCTCTTGATGTCACAGCGTCCCCACCGAATATCCTCGGTCGTCATCGCTTCCACACCGGTCGCTTGCATCGACCTGTCGAGCGGGTGGAACTCACGAACTGTCATGACGACCGTAGGAGTCGCTTCATCTGAGTAGGCGTGATCGCGGGAAGCGACACCCCTGGTGATCTGAAGATAGATTTTTGCCTCAGGATAGGCGGCCCGCTTAACCCCTTCCAGGACATGACCAGTCCACTCGGCGCGGGAATAGGGCTGCGTCAGGTCAAGCGCCGCAGCGCTACGATCCAGTCGCGCCAGATGAGCTTCGATCGAGAACGGACGTCCCTTATATGTGCGGATCACTTCATAGACACCATCGCCAAACTGAAAGCCTCGATCTTCAATCGAGACGTTCGCCTCGGCCAGCGGCATGAACGCTCCATTGATGAAGGCCACATTCGGCACGATTACCCACTCCTTCGAGACGGGGAATCAGAGGCCGTCACATCAAAGACGCGCCGATCCTCGGCAGTGAACTTCCACCCCATGCGTTTCTCAAATAGCACCCGATGAGTTCCTGGCTTGATCGCTTTAAACTCAAAAGTCCGCTGCCCATTATCGACCGCATTATTCCCGGCGATACGCAGGTAGTCGTCGGCCAGCAACTCGAGCGCCGCAGGATCAAAGGTCGGAACCCAGAGCTCTCCTCGTGTCCTGTCTTCCCAGAGATGAATCTGGATGGAATGCTCAAGCGTCGTCTCAATGATCTTGGCTCCATCCGAGTGTGTGGCGCCATCATGGCTGTGGCCAGCTGTCGTACTCATCGTCATTGCCGTGACAACCCGCTCCTCATTATTTGCCTGATTATGTTATGGTTTTCGCCGAGGCCCGACAAAAATCTCCGTTCCTTCCACCTGCACATCGTAACTCCCCACACAATATCCACCGCCGTCCGTCCCTCGCCCATTTCGGACGTCAAATGCCAGATCGTGCCAGGGACAGGACACGACAAAGCCCTTCACGCGCCCTTCACACAAAGGACCGCCTTCATGGGGACAAATATTATGGATCGCAAAATACGCCCCATCAATGTTGAAGAGCGCAATCTCCCGATTGTTCACCATGACGGCTTTAGATTGCCCGGGCGGCAACTCGGCGACCAGGGCAACGGATTGAAACCCTTCTCGCATGTTCACCGACTCCTCTCCTCGTGCGTTTCACCACATCTCCCGCACGCAGTACACATTACATTCGGAGCGTATATTTCAACTCCTGCCCTATGGTGATCCCTTCCCGTTTGATGAAGCCCGCTTCTGTTTGAATCGCATAGCGGACCGCTTCGGGAGAAGAACTATACTTAGGGCAATCCGCCTCCAGACAGGGAGCAACATTTTCCTTTAGCCCCACAATATGATGGCTTTCATCAACCCACATCATGTCCACTGGAAACCGATATTCCTTTGTCCACAGATGGTTCTGACCGGTCGACTCAAAGATATACAGTAATCCGCCGTTTGCCGGCAACGCCTCCCGAAAAGCAAGACCGACGAGTAGTTTCTCCGGTGTATCCGCCACTTCTGCTTCGAGTTCACGGCCGTTCGGGAAAGAGACGATAATAATCGTCTCCTCCTTTCGATCGATGAGAAAGAACGACGCGCTCATCAAGAAAATCGCCATAAGCGCGAGCGTGACGATACGCTTCTTTTTCTGACCCCGATCGCTTGCCGGTATGGTAGCCATAGCCATTTCCCGCCACGACTCGTCACAAATCCCTGGGCCCAAAGGCCCATTAATACAGGGAATCTAGGCCTTCTGAACAAATGCCACTCTGTTGACTTGGAAAAGAACGGCAGACTAGAATGACGGTCACGTCGCCGCACACATAATGGTTGTGACGGGGCGGACTTGTCAACCGTGCGAGTTTCTATTGTTGTAGTGCGAAGGAGGCGAGGGTCATGGCATTGCTGATTACCGATGAATGTATCTCCTGTGGAGCCTGCCTGCCTGAATGTCCAAACGAGGCGATTTTTGAAACTCGCAGCGACGCGGAAACGAAGGGCAATCATGTGGGCGATGGCCAGGGAGTCGGCGATAGTATTTATGTGATTACACACGACCGCTGCACCGAATGCGTCGGACACTTCGACGAACCCCAGTGCTCCGCTGTCTGCCCGGTCGATAATTGCTGCATTGCTGATCCGGCGTATCCGGAAACGACGGACGTCCTGCTCCAGAAGGCAAGAGCGCTCAATCCGGATAAAGCGATCGATGAAGCGAAAGTCTGGAGCGGCGTGCGCAATTAATCAGTCGCTCCTCGTTCAACTAAGGAAGGCCCTGCTTTTCTCGCGAGAAGCAGGGCCGTCCTGTTTCTAACAGGGTGCTAAAAAACCATCGCCCTCTCCGCAGTATCGCAAAGAGGGCGATGGTCACTCACATCTGTCAAGAATGACTACTTGAGCATAAGAATCTTGCCGCCGACATGTCCCGGATGCAAATGGCAGCGATAGGTCAATGTATTCCCTTGCGTGGCATAAAACATGTCGCTAGTGGGAACCCCGATATACTTGGTTTCGCCAGGTTTCAGCACTACTTCGGCTTTCATGACAAACGGTGAACCGGCGTTCGCAGCATCGGTCATCTGGAAGCCATGGTCAGCAGTGGATTTGTTCGTGACCTTGAGCAGGACGGGACGTCCAGGTCGAACTTTGAAATCGATGACTGTAATAGGCGGATACCACGTCTTGAGGTCACCAATCTCGACCGCGAATAGCTGAGCATCAACGTCTAATTCCTTGAACGACTGACCCACAACAGAGCCAGTCTCTAAATCTCCGACTTCGACTCCGCCTGCCTGGAGCGCATATGAAACAGATGCCCCAGCCACAACCATCATGAGGCCGAAGAAGACCCCCAACACCGTCTTGCCCATGACCTACCTCCTATAGAAAGAAGAAGAGATGTGATTAGGTTGGTGAATACCTTCGCCAAGCCCACTGAACCATGATCTCGTCAACCACTACTGCCCTGAGTTTCCCCATCCATACCCTCAAGCATGGCTGCGCTTCAAGTGTGACTTTATAGATAGCACCGCGACGAAATCGGAAGCAAGAGCGTTTATAGAGATCTTTTCTGAGACCACCTTCAATGCAGACACTGCATTAGCAAGCGGCGCATAATTATTTCAATAGTTTGTCCGTCTCGGGCGACACGTCTTGAACCGTGGACCCAATCAAAAGGTCATATGGCGCATAGTTGTCAGTTAACATAATACCTGTTTCCCCAGGGTTGCACACGATGGGTGCCCAGCAAGGCAATCGCTTCGAATGGAAGACGCTGCTGCTCAACCAATCTGTACACATTGGTCGCAATGGTAGAAAGTGTGTGCTGTTCGAGCGGCGCGCCGGCAAAAAAAAATCAGATTTTCCGATCGCATCTTCTGAGGAGAATTCCATGCCCCTTGACCGCAAAAGACTCGACGTTGGGAAACGATCGTCTCATCGTCTGCACAACCGCATTAGCCCGCAACAAATCTCCGCCTTCCCCTGACGAGGCCAAATTCACTGCCAGAATACCGTTCGGCGCAAGATGGGCGCGCAACTCTGCAAAGAACTCTACCGTGGTCAAGTGAAACGGAATCATGTGTCGGGCAAACGCATCGACCCAAATGAGGTCGTAGATCTGCTCCGTGGAATTCAAAAAGACTCGGGCATCCCGAACGTGCACATGATGCTGGGAAGGCGGCTGATAGGAGAAATATTCTTCGGCCATGCGGACGACTACGGGATCGAACTCAACCACGTCCAGATCGAGTTCCGGCCATCGATGGGCGAGCCACTTTGCCAGCGACCCACCTCCGTGACCAAGGATCAGACCCCGATTCGGTTCGGGCATCAAAGCCAGCGATGCGACCATCAGTTGACTATAGGGAAGAAACAGGGCGACAGGATCCGCCTTCCACATCACCGCGTGGAAAGTCCGGTCCAAGACAAGGTAGCGAAAAAGATCGTCATCGCGGATTCGTACTTGCTGGTACGGGCTATCTTCCTGATAGACCGGCGCCTTCAACATCTGGATTGGGACAATGCACCGGCACCCCAAGCCTCCGACGCATAATAAGAGTGCGCCGATCATCAAGGGCCGCACGGTTGTCCTGCTGATCAACCACCAGAGACCAAGCTCCACTTGAATCGCGCCGAGCCACGCGACAAGCGCCTGGCTGCCAATCCAGGACAGAAAGAAAAACGCCGTCCCCCACGTTCCCGCCAAGCTTCCTACAGTTGAAAGCGCGATCATCCGACCAGTATGCCGACCGAAATACTCGAGGTCCGACACAGCCAATCGTAATAAGGCCGGCAATACCCCACTCAACCCAAAGGCCGGAGGACCCAGGAGCAGCGCCGCGGCGAGGCAAGGTCCCCACCGAGGATCTTCGACTAATCCCGCCACCTTAAAGAGCACCAGCTGTCCGAGCCACGCGATAAGAAAGGTCCAGGCTCCGGAGAACAGCAACAGACCGGCCAGCACTTGTGACCGGGGTACCGGTCGGAGAGCCAACCTCCAAAGGCATACCCGCTGCTCATGGCAGCAAGAATGACTCCAATCAATGCGCCCCAGACAAACAGTGAGTTTCCGAAGACGGGAGCTAACAGCCGGCTTCCCAAAATCTCGAGCGCCATCACTACCGCACCGGTCGCCGGCGCCGTTATCAGAAGAAACCATTGAGGGGTATGAGCCGGCCGGTTCACCACATTCATGCAGAAACATGACATAGGGTAGGAAGACGACTCGATGCTGCCCTGTGAGCCCGCAGGATCACAAGCCGCCCCAGTTTTTGAAGTAGTGTAAGAGATCACGGACCGAAATGATCCCGACGATCTGTCCGTCCTCGGAGATTGCCAGATGCCGAATCCCATGCTCTGCCATCTTCTCGCTCGCCTCGTGGGCCGAGCTCGTAATCTCAATGGACAGCAGCGGGCTGCTCATGACGGCGCGGACCAACATCTCGTGTGTCGGACAGGATTCGGCCATCCCCTTACGAACCAAGTCCGATTCGCTGATGATACCACTGTAGTGACCGGCCTCGTACACCAACAATGCGCCGACCTTTGCGTCACGCATCATCTGGGCCGCCGCCAATAGCGTTGTGTTTGGACTGATCGTGCGCAAGGTCCGGCGCATCATCACGGCGAGAGGTCGCTGAAGAGGACTGATCTGGATGGCCATACGACAGATTCCGTTCGTTGGAGGGAACAAATAGTACCCAGCCCTCGCGCACCTGTCAACGAGCGCCTCGGACAACGCCTCTCTGTGAACATGGCTTTTCATAACTTCGTTGCTCACCCTAGATACCGTTGCTATACTCGGCCAAGTCGTTTTTTATTACAGGAGGACAGGAACCCATGCATATCAGTGTGATTGGAACCGGCTATGTCGGGTTGGTAACCGGAGCCTGTTTTTCCGAATTTGGCGTCAACGTGACCTGCATGGATACCGACGCCAAACGGATTGCTAGGCTTGAAAAGGGCGATGTGCCATTCTATGAACCTGGGATCACGGAGCTCGTTGCCAAAGGAATTCGGGAAAACCGGATCAGCTTTACCACCGACGTCGCCAAAGCCGTCGACAAGGCCCTCGTCATCTTCATTGCGGTCGGAACTCCGCCACGACCAGACGGATCAGCAGATCTCTCATACGTAGAAGAAGTCGGCCGCGGCATCGCCAAAACCATGACTGGATACAAGGTCATCGTCACCAAGTCGACTGTCCCAGTGGGAACCGGGGAAAAGCTGCGTGAAGTGATCAACGCCAATCAATCAGGCAAGTTCCGGTTCGACATTGTCTCCAACCCGGAGTTTCTTCGCGAAGGGTCCGCCATCGAAGATTTCATGCGACCGAACCGGGTCGTCATCGGTGCAGACAGCGAGCAGGCGGTTGCGATCATGAAAGATCTTTACCGTCCGCTGTATCTGATCGAAACTCCGTTCGTCGTGACCGACATCCCGACCGCCGAGATGATCAAATACGCCTCCAACGCATTCCTTGCTACCAAAATTTCGTTCATCAACGAAATCGCGACAGTCTGCGAGCGAGTGGGCGCCAACGTGCAGTTGGTGGCGAAAGGGATGGGTCTCGACAACCGGATTGGATCGAAGTTTCTCCACGCAGGACCGGGGTTTGGTGGATCGTGCTTTCCGAAAGATCTGGCCGCCCTCGTACAGACGGGGGACCGAGTCGGCTATCCCATGCAGATCGCAAGCGCCGCCGCGCTCATTAACGAGCAGCAACGGGGCCGGATGATTGAAAAGATCACAAAAGAGGTTGGAGGGCTCACGGGAAAGACATTCGCGATGTTGGGCTTGTCCTTCAAGCCCAACACGAACGACCTACGAGATGCGCCGGCCCTGGCCATCGCGCAAGAACTCATGAAACAGGGCGCCACGGTCCGCGCGTACGATCCCGCCGCACTAGAGGAAGCCTGTCAGACCGTTTCTGGCCTCGTACCCTGCAAAGACGCCTATGAGGCAGCACAGGGAGCAGACGCGCTCATCCTCATGACCGAATGGAATCAGTTCCGAACGCTCGATTTCGACCGGATGAAAACCGCATTGCGCCAACCCATCTTCTTCGATTTACGCAACGTCTATGAACCGGACCGTGTCACGGCCTTCGGCCTCCGCCACATTTCGGTCGGGAGGCCCAGTAAGGCTCCCGCCCCAGCCACATAACACCGGCGTTACGTGAGACGCGGCGCTTCGACGGTCTTGGCCTCATCTTTGATTTTCGGCTTGTAGCCCATCCGGTCCAACACCTTCATCACCCGTGCCTTCAAACGATCGTCGGCCTCGGCGAGCGCCGTGGCCAATGGCTCGACAGCGGGCTTTCCGATTTTACGGATGATTTCCGTCACGGATTGTCTGACCTCATCTTCCTCAGAAACCAGCAACGGCACGAGTGATGGCACCGCCGGTCCGCCGATCTTGATCAATGAATCATAGGCGCGCTGCCGGACATCGCCGACTTCATCCGCCAACGCATCAACCAGCGGCCGCACC
>CBDDRH010000067.1:0-8242 GCA_965233025.1 uncultured bacterium | reverse complement strand
CTGAGCAGACGGCTTCAACGCACGGCACAATTCCCGATCAAGGTCCGAATGTTCTTCGTCCGATCGAGAAGACCGACGTGACGCTGGCATCTTCTCTGGCTGAACTCAGTCCGGTATCTTCTCTGACTGGACTCACTCGGGCATTGGTGGCCGTTGAGCTGACGACATTGCGCGAAGCGCCTCTCGTTGAATTACCAGCCCAAGTGCTCCAGGCGTTGAACCTTGATGCGCGCTTGGCGAAAGCCCTGACAGCCTTGACCAGCCGGTCCACCGGATCTCTTGTTGGAAGCAGCGGAGGGACGACAGGAGCACTGACGACCGGGACTCTGACCGTAGGACCTGTTTCTGTGGGAACGACGGCAACTTCCGGCGGAACCATTTCCGTGGGATCGCTTTCCGTAGGGTCCATTTCAGTCGGATCTACGGTTGTCGCTCCCTTAACCACCGTGGTCTCAACCGTTGTAGCCCCGCTGACTCCGCTAATTTCAACGGTCGTGGCGCCGGTAGCCCCCTTGATCTCAACTGTCGTAGCCCCGGTCGCACCAATCATCTCACCGGTTATCGCCCCAGTGACTCCTATCGTTACGACGATACTCGCAACTCCTCCTCCGGTAATCAGCGGCGTCTTGGGTTTACTGACGCCATAGCGTTCCTTGACGACAGATATCGTTTCTGCGGCCCTTGGCTCAAGACAGCCAAGGGCCGCAGTTATTTTGGTTGGTGATCGCTAGAAGACGGTGCGCACTGTGTAAATTGTCTTGTCCCTCCAATACAACCAGGCACAATAGTATCCGGTGCGCGGCGAAACCGATCAACATCCCTGAACGGCGAATAGCATCACGTGAAATTCACAGCAGATAACAACTCAGGATCCGGATTTCCACTCGGAATCGGGTTGGGCGTAGCGGTCACAATCGGGTTGGCCTTCCTGACGTGGCTGGCCCCCAACGTCGTCGTGCGTCTGGACAATACCGCCTTGGATTTTCAGTTCCGGCTGCGGGGTGAACGAAGTCCGGGGCAGGAAGTCGTACTTGTGCTGGTCGACGAGAAAAGCCTCGAAGAGATTGGACGGTGGCCTTGGCCTCGCGACAAACAAGCGTTGCTCGTCGATCAGATTCACGCGGGCGAACCTGCCGTGCTCGGCCTCGATATCATCTACGCCGAACCGGAAGAATCCGACGCGATCCGTGAGATCAAGTCATGGTTGGCCGCAGCACAACAGAAGGAACCGTTATCCAACAAGGTGCTCGGACGGTTGGAAGCCCGCCTCCACGCCTTAGACACGGATCAGCAATTTGCCCAGAGCTTGGCGCGAGCAGGCGACGTTGTGCTAGCTATGCCATTCTTCGTGCCGGAGAGTCAGACGACCGACTCATTGACTGACCCAACCCATACCGTTCCCGAACTCCTCAGACGAAGTGAGTTCATGCTCGTCAAGCAGACGAAGTCTGCCCAAGAGTCTCATCCCTACGAGGCGACGACTTTACTTCCTCCACTCGACACCTTCGCACAACAGGCGAGGGGCGTCGGGCATGTCTATCGATTGCCCGACCACGATGGCGTCACCCGTCGTGAGGTGCTCGCCCTGCGCTACGAAGACGCCTACTATCCCTCTTTTGCGCTGGAAGTCGCGCGGCTCTATCTCGGCCGTCCCAGAGAGCACATGGCACTCCTGCTTGGGAATGGAGTGCAGATTGGCTCCACGGTCGTCCCGACGGATCAAAAGCTCCGAATGCTCATTAACTATGCGGGACGGGATCTGCGGTTTCCCTGGGTGTCCGCGACCGATGTGATCCACCATCGAATCCAACCGGATTTTTTTCGGGGGAAGGTCGTCCTCGTCGGAACCGCTGCGTTGGGAACATACGATCAGCTCAGCACACCCTTCTCCGCAAATTTTTCCGGAGTCGAGAAGAATGCCAGCGTGATCGAGAATATTCTCCACGAACGGTTTCTGACCGCCGGACTCTGGACCGGTCCCGTCGAATTCGGCTTGGTCCTGGTCTTCGGATTCATGTTGTCTTGGATTTTGCCCCGAGTGCGTGCCGTGCATGGCACGATTATGACGACCGTAATCTGGATCGGATATGCGGGGGCCGTGCAGGCACTATTCGTTATGAAAGGAGTCTGTCTGCCCGTCGTGATGCCGACCCTGACCATCGGATCGGTCTTCGTCGTGACCACAGTCCTCAACTATGTGTTCAAGGAGCGCCAGGCCCGAGAAATTCATTCCATGTTCGCCAGTTACGTCAGCCCCCGCATCGTGCAGGAACTGATGAAATCCCCTTCGAAGGCGACACTGGGGGGACAGCGTAAGGAACTGACCATGCTGTTTGCGGATCTGATCGGGTTTACCACGTTCAGTGAACGACGTCCGGCGGAAGACGTGGTCGATCAGCTCAACGAATATCTCAGCGCTATGACCGACGTGATTTTCAGGTGGAATGGGACGTTGGACAAATTCGTCGGAGACGAAATAGTCGTCTTCTGGGGGGCGCCACTGGATCAGCCGAACCACGCCGAACTGGCCGTACAATGCGCGTTGGAGATGCAGTCGCGGCTGGTTGAATTGCAGACCCAATGGGAAAAGCAAGGAAAGCCGATGCTCAAGCACGGAATCGGCATCAACACGGGTGTGGTCCTGGTGGGGAATATCGGCGCGGAAGGCAAAAAAATGGATTACACCATGATCGGCGATCAGGTGAATCTGGCTGCGCGCTTCCAGGGATTGACCAGAACGCTGGGCCATTCGATTCTACTGACTGAGTTCACCGCATCAAAGCTCGCGGCCTGGCCGGATCGAGGGAACACAGATGCACAACGGCCAGGGCTCGAACAGATTCAGCTCCGAAAGCTTCACGTGGTCACCGTCAAAGGACGGCAAGAGCCGGTGGGAGCCTACACAGTGGCCGTTCAGTCCGAGGGCACGGAGTTCGAGGAACGCAAAGCCAGTGTGGGCTGAAGTGACGTGCGGGGGTCAGGCGATCTTGCGGATCTTCGAACGAGGCTGGGTGGCTTGATAGACTTTTTCTTTGGTAAAGACGCCCACGAGTTCCGAGTCTAGCTTTCCCTCCCTGCTCTGTCTTTCAAGATAGCCGAGCGCGGTATCAGAGGAAATGGCCGCTTTGTATGGCCGGTCCGACGCCGTCAAGGCGTCGTAAATATCGCAAATCGCCATCATGCGCGCTTGTAGCGGAATTTGATTGTGCAGCAACCCACGGGGATAGCCGCTGCCGTCCAGCTTTTCATGGTGGCTCCACGCGATCGACGGCACGTTTTTGAGCGATCTCGACCAGGGGATTTTTGACAGGAATTCAAATGTATGAGTGACATGCCGCTCGATTTCATTTCGTTCTGACTGGGTGAGTGTGCCCTGGAGAACGGATAGTGCGCCGACCTCTTCCTCCGTCAGAAAGGGACGGGGGCCATCGTATGACCGGTATTCCAGATTCGCAATTTCTTTCAGTTTCACGGCCTGGGCAGATGACTGGAAACTCGGCTGATTGCATTTCAGAATGAACGAGAACAGCTCGTCCGCCTCTTTCATCCGCTGCGCCAATTGCCGATCCAGTTGTGTTAACAACGTCTGCTTTCCCCCCTTCATTTTTGCTTCATGCACCTCCAGCTTTCGACGTAACGTGTCCACCTCCAGAGTTCTCTTGATGAAATCGAACCGTGATTTGACGAGTTCTTGCTGAAGCGGATACAGCTTTCGCGCTTTGAGAAGGACGTGCTCTCGAACGCCGACTTTGCCGAAATCGTGCAGCACAGCGGCATAGCGAAGCTCCTTGAGTTGTTCCTCGTTGAATCGAATGCCCGCATAGAGGCCGGAATCGGTGTGAGAGACCGCGTCAGCCAGCCGACAGGTGAGGGTGGCCACGCGTTGGCTGTGCCCGCTGGTGGTGGGATCCCGGCTTTCAATCGCCTGCACACTGGCCGAAATAAACCCTTCGAACAAGAGGTGAATTTCCTCGTAGAGGTTGGCATTTTCGATCGCGATGCCGACCTGATGACCGAGCGCCACGAAATTCTGGAGATCGTCCTCTCCGAACGGGTCCCCATTCTTGTGGTTGATGGCTTGGAGCACCCCCAGAAAGCGGCCATGAGCCGTGACCGGCACACAAACCATATTGCGCGTGACGAATCCGCTGGTTTGATCCACATGGCGGAAGAAACGGGAATCGTGTTGGACATCGTTGACGATGATAGGTTCTCCGGTTCTAGCGACATGTCCTGCAATACCTTGCCCGTGCAGAAGACGAGCCTGCCGAACCGCCTCACTTTTTTCGCCATGGGCCACATCGAAATACAATTCGCCGGTCGCCTCCTCCAACAAGAGCAGTGAGCCTGCTTCGGCATTCATCAAAAGAGTGGCTGCTTCGATGGCGCGCTTGCGGATGGTCGCGTGGTCGAGACTCGAATTCAGCAGGGCGCTGATTTCCTGGATCTGTCGAAGGGAGTGGTCTGCCATATCGCCGGTGTCCTGCCTACAGGAATGGGACCTCAGATTGGAGTCGTGTCTGTTCCGTCAAGCACCTTCCTCACGCTGCGCAACAGGGCATCAGATGCAAACGGTTTCTGCAGAAAGGGAGCCTTGCTCCTCGCCAACCCGGCCGTCACGAGCGTCTCGTCAGGGTAGCCAGATACATAGAGCACCTTCATCGACGGTCGGGTCGGGACCGCCTGACGAGCCAACTCTCGCCCATTCAGCTGAGGCAGGATAAGATCCGTCACGAGCAGATGAATCGTCCCCGGGTATTCGCGGCAGATCTGCATCGCTTCTCCTCCATGGCTCGCCGTCAGTACGTGATAGCCGCTGGCTTCAAGCAGTCCGCATTCAAGCGTGCGGACCTGCCCTTCATCTTCTACAACCAACACGGTCTCTGTGCCGGACGAAGCGGCCGAGACCGCATCGGAAGATGATCCCACCTCTGCAGGCGCCTCCACACATGGCAGATAAATGTTGAAGGTCGTGCCGACGCCCGGCTCGCTGGAGACCAGGATATGGCCCCGGCTTTGCTTCACAATGCCATGGACGATGGAGAGGCCTAGTCCGGTCCCTTTGCCGGGATCTTTGGTGGTAAAAAATGGCTCGAACAGTTTTGAGAGGGTGTCCTTGTTCATCCCACATCCGCTGTCAGCCACCGAGAGGACGCAATACATTCCCGGCTTGAAATCCAGGTGATGCCGGGTAAATGTCTCATCGAGTTTGCTGTGGGCCACCCCGATCGTCAGCGTTCCCCCATGAGGCATGGCATCTCGCGCATTCACGGCGAGATTCATCAGGACCTGCTCCAACTGCCCGGGATCGGCTTTGATCCATCCAAAGTTGGGTCCGGCGGTTGTGATGAGCTGGATATCTTCCCCTATCAGTCGCCGCAACAGTTTCTCCACGTTCGCGACGACCTCGTTCAACCTCACGGTCCGGAGCTCAAAGACCTGTTTCCGGCTGAACGCCAGCAACTGGGACGTCACCCCTGCAGCCCGGTCCGCAGCCTTCAGAACCTCCTCGGCATGCGTCCTCACAGAAGCGTTTCCCTCGACTGCCATGACGATCAGCTCGCTATAGCCCTTGATCACCGTGAGCAGGTTATTGAAATCGTGCGCAACCCCTACGGCAAGCCGGCCGACCGCTTCCATCTTTTGAGCCTGCTGAAGCTGGACATCCTTCACGCGTAACGCCTCGAAGGCTTTTGACTGTTCAATGGCAGCGGCGGCAATGGCACTGATCACGACCAGGGTATCGAGGTCGTGACGGTTGACCGGCCCCTTGTTCTTATTGAGGATCTCGATGACGCCGACCGGATTTCCTCCGTGCCGCTTCAGCGGCACGACGATCATATCCCGGGATTGGTATCCAGTGAGCGCATCCGTGGCCGAGTAGTGGCGCACATCCTGTTGAACCGTAGCAATCACTTCCGGCTGGCCTGAGGCGAACACCGCACCGGCGATTCCCTCATCCCAGGGAATGCCCGTCTCCCGTAACGCATCGGCTGTCTCTCCGACGACGTAGCGAAACACGAGTTGCTTGGTCTCAGGGTTCGCGAGTAACACGGACCCGGCGTCTGCCCCGATGACTTCAAGCGCGGCGTGCAGGGTTTGGCGAACCATGTCGTCAACGTGGGTATACTGAAATAAGGCTTCGCTCAGCTGACGAATTGTTTTCAATGCAGGGGGCATCCGCTCGCTCCATTCGTGAAGATCATAGACCGAAAGCCCAGCCCCGCAATCCCTTCCAACAAGGAACAGCCGCCTCCTCAGGCAGCCGGACCCGGCAAGGAGTGACCTCCGACGGGCATGACTTCAAGCAGTCTATAAGAACGATTCCGAACCTCGAAGAGATTTAGAGAATTCCGACAGGCCACCAGTTCGGGAATTGTGGTGTAGCACATGAAAGATTGAGGCGAAGCGCGGATGATTCGCAGCCGGTTTGCGCAGACTCTAACGGATTGAAATCAGGCCCTGAAAAACCCGATGCCGAACCGCCGATTCGGTCCGATGATTCATTCGCCCTCTCCAGTTGATCTCGGTGACCAATTTGTTAGATGATAACGATTGAACAACGGTATTGGACAACGGGGGGGTATCATGACGAAAGCACAAGCTGCTGCGTTACGCGAGAAGTGGGCAGAGGGAGAGAATCTACCTTGCCGGCATCTGCACCTGGAATTGGAACACAACAACGACGATTATCTGACGGATAATTATCACTGTACTGCCTGCGGTGAATTGGTTGCCGCTAACACCCGTGATCCCTTTCAAGTCATCTGACCCCGACCAATCCATCATCCCAACGTCTTCAGAATCCAAAACCGGGGTTCGCTGAGCGAAAACATCCCCTAGGCGCGAAGCATCTCTGAGAGTGTCTGCACCGGCATGGCGCATTCCCCTCCGAACGATTATTGACCAGCTTACTGCGCGCATCGATCGAACACCGCCCACTCTCCCAGCCTCTCTGTTGCCTAGGCAACAGCTCCTTTCCTCATATTGTGGCTAGCGTGATCCGGTCGTCTATGCTATAGACCGCCATCAGGTTTCATCGAACAACCTCGAAAGACACGAGCACGATGCCGACTTCTATTGATGTGATCTTCATCGTTTTTTCCACCCTCGTCATTCTGAGCATTTTCACGATCAAGCTTTCCAACCGGTTCGGCATCCCCTCCCTGGTCCTGTTCCTCGCCATCGGCATGTTGGCGGGGTCCGACGGGCTCGGCGGCCTCACGTTCGACAATCCGTCTCTGGTGCGATCGCTGGGTGTCACGGCGCTCGCCTTGATTCTGTTTTCGGGAGGATTGGACACGGAATGGGCTTCGATACGCCCCATCGTGTGGCAGGGGGTGTCGCTCTCGACGATCGGGGTGTTGGTCACTGCGCTGCTCATCGGGGTGTTTGTCTCTTGGGTCCAGGGGTTCTCATTCCTGGAGGGGCTCTTGCTCGGCGCCGTCGTGTCGTCCACCGATGCAGCGGCCGTCTTCATGGTACTCCGGGCGCGGAAGACCAGGATTCCCCGGCGCTTGATCCAATTGCTTGAATTTGAATCCGGCAGCAACGACCCGATGGCCGTCGTACTGACCATCGCGCTGATTCAATTGTTGACAGAGCCCTCGACTTCCTTTGGAGAGCTTGTCGTCTTCTTCGTGATGCAAATGGGCGTAGGAGCGGTGATTGGCATCGCGATGGGCGAGATCATGCGACGATCGTTCAATGCACTCGACTTGGAGTTGGAGGGCATTTATCCGGTGCTGTCGGTGGCGCTGGCGCTGCTGACCTACGGCCTGACCGACTACCTGGACGGGAGTGGCTTTCTGGCCGTGTACTTGGCGGGGCTCGTCATGCAACGCAAGCCGTTTACGCACCAGCAAAGTGTCTTGCGTTTTCACGATGGGCTGGCTTGGCTGATGCAGGTCACCATGTTTTTGGCGCTGGGGCTCCAAGTATTTCCAGCTAGGCTTCTGCCCATCGCCGGGGTGGGCCTCCTTGTGTCCCTGTTCCTGATCTTTGTCGCGCGCCCTGCAAGCGTCCACGTAGCGCTGGCGTTTTCGCCGATGTCGTTTCGAGAGCAGACGCTGGTGGCCTGGGCGGGGCTCCGAGGGGCCGTGCCGATTATCTTGGCCACATTTCCCATAGTAGCCGGGATCGAGAAGGCGGACATGATCTTTCATTTGGTGTTTTTTATCGCGCTCACGTCCGTCGTTATGCAGGGGACAGCGATTCCGTTACTGACGCGAATGTTGAAGAT
>CBDDRH010000066.1:0-3493 GCA_965233025.1 uncultured bacterium | reverse complement strand
TCTCAAAATTGCCTCCTCCTGTTCCTCCCCTTTGTAAGGGGAGGTAAGGTGGGGTAGAGTCTTGGCTGGCCACTACTGCTCATGCTGGCGGAACATGGCCATGATGGTCGACCAGAACTTGGACCTCCCCTAACCCCTCCTTACGAAGGAGGGGAACAGATAGCGAGCCGAGAAGTCAGAAGGATAATTTTGAGATAGGTTCTAGCCGATTAGTAGGAGATGACCCTGGGTGCCGTTAGCCGGCTGATACAGTCCTCCCAGAATGTGGCCGGGTCACGGTCAAAGATGCTTATCGGATCGGGCGGCAAGACTCCCCAGGCCCCCACAACCATCTCCGCTTCCAGCTGTCTCGGAGCCCATCCGGCAGATCCGGCAAACGCCCGAAAGGTTTCGGTCGGCTTGGCTTGTGTCATGATGCGTTCCATCACTTTCGTTTCTCCCCCCACATAAATCCCATCGAAGACCAATCGTGCGTCTGCTGAAGGCTCCTTGAGTCGGAACAGCAGGAGCAGGCGATCCGGTTCGACCGGCCCACCCACAAATAAACGATGGCTGGTCCCCTTGAGCACAGAGAGCTTCGGCAGCGCGTCGGACAGAAGGAGTTTCGTGGAACGATTCAGAATGAGCCCGAATGTTCCCTGCGATCCATGCTCCACGACGAGCACGACAGCGTGATAGAAATTTGGGTCTTCCAACGATGGGCTGGCGACTAAGAGCACGCCTTTCTTGACCGACAACTGCGCGAATTCCATGCCCGCCAGAGCGGGTGCCGCATGCAGGACAGTCAGGAGTCCCCCGAGCAGGACACTCGCGATGATGTTCCGTGCCCCAGCGGAACCCCGCGTGCGCGGGCACTCAGACGGAGGCAAGATGAGAGAGCGTCCAGACTCAAGAACTCTCAATGCCTCTCCTTCACGTTCGGGAGGAATGCTTCCGCCACGTCCTGATCGACGGGCACTGATACAATTTACATTGTGTGGAGCGCGGTAAGGCGGGTTCGTAACACTGGTCACTTGATAGGCGTCAACATGGCGGGTGGCCGGCTGAACTGCCTCCGTCTCTCCATGTCCTGATCGATCAGCTTCAATGCATCCAACTGGGCCTCTAACTCCGCAATGCGCTTGTCTCGATCTTTGATTTGTCGTTGAAGCGATTGCACGACGCTTGCGTCGACGGCAGTTCGATCGCTTTTTTTGTCTGCTGAGCTGAAAGGTAAGATTCCGCACGAGCTCAGGGCAACGGCCACACAAAGACTCCCTCCCAGGCTGATCCAGGCCCTTCTCCCTCTCGCGCTCATGGTCTAGGTGTGCCACTTGACCCCACATCCCGCAAGCAGATTCAGGATTTTGACAAGTCCTGATCGACGACACGCGCCGCACATCAGGCCGGCGGTTTCTGCGTTGGTTCGCTGCCACAACGAACCTTAAATGACGGTTCCGACAACAGTTGTTTGTGGTCGAGCAGCTCCATGATGACCTTGGCGGCTTGGAAGAGATCGTTCTGTTCTCCGTCGGCAAGCCAGAACTTCGTCTTAATTCGCGTCACACGTTCGGCCAACTCCTCATTCGCTTCGGATACGTCGGCGTAGGCCAGGTGCCGCAGTGAGATATGGCGGACTTCGCAGCCGCATTGCCGGAGATCGTTCACCGGGAGCCGGCCCCTCGGATCCCGATCCTGCTTCTCGACCGGAATGCCCATTCTCTCGAGCAGGGAACGGCGGGATTCGATCAACATGGCATCCGTGGCATCGAGCGCATTGGTGTCGACGAAATAGTCGATGGCGGACCGACTGGACTGCTTAAAGTCGAGATCGGTATGGTCGCTCGATGGCGTGGCGTCGATGACGAAAATGACACATCCCTTGGGAAACAGACGATCGAGCGTGGTGCCTAACACGTTCAGATTCATGTATTGGGTGATCGCCTGCACGCCCAGGTTATCGATGGGGCCGCCGTCATAGAGGTGCAGGTACTGCGTCGGCTCCATATACCACTGCAGGGTCACGTCCTGGAATGCGCCGGGAAATGCGGATGACGCATTTACGGCATTGGCGACGGGATAGGGAGCGAGCACAGAATGGAGCGCGGCGAAGCGGTCATCCGTAAACGTGAACCGGGTGTGATCGTTATGGACGGTCGAGTTGATTAAGATTTTCGGATGGGGCTGAAGGTCGGCAAACGTGGCATCGTGGTACAGCTGGTTGTTGAAAACTTGCACCATGATATCCGAGCGGGTGAAGTCGGACAGCCAGTAGCGAAACATGTTCTGCGGGAGAAACCACCGGCGAATCCAACTGCTCTGAAAATCGTAGCCCAAGGCTTCGCGGACCGCCGGTTCGGTAAATGCCCCGGCCTTGTCTCCGAGTCCGTAGTACACGGCCGGGAGCGTTCCACCTGACACGCCGGAAATCACATCCACTTGTTCCAGCAAGCCTCGCTGTCGGAGTTCCAGCATGACGGCAGCGCCGAAGTTGGCCGCTCGACTCCCGCCACCGGAGATGGCCAGCGCGACAAACCGGTCATCTTTCGATTCGAGTTCGGTCAACTTCCATGAGCCGGCTGTATCGGGCACCGGCTGGCCGGCTGGCCATGGCTGATTCCATCCTGGCCGCCAGTGACCTGGCAAAATAGAGCATCCGCCAAGCACGAAGGTCAGGCACACAACCCCTGTGATGGTGAGGAGGTTAGAGCCGCGAAAGATTTTTCTGCGCATGCTCATCCTTGATCGACGCGGGTGGGCTTACAGCCTGGAGGGCCTCTCAGGGAAGCTAATTGTAGGTGCCATGAGGAAAACTCGCAACAGAAATTGCGTGGACTCGGTGAGAAAATAAAGGCCACGACTGCTTGCGCCGCTGTGCTAATAGCCTGCGGAGGACCCAATATGGCCTCAGGATGCTCAAAAAGGCCGTCCAGCAAGGCCGCTGGCGGACTTTTTCAGCATCCTGCTAGAGTCTGATTCCGACTTCATCCAAGTGTCGCAGCAGATCGGCAGGGTCTTGGTAGACCCGATAGGCTCCTGCCCGTTCCAACTCTTCCCGGCCATAGCCCCCGGAAAGCAGTCCCACCGAAAGGGCGAACGCGCGGCGCGCGGCCAGCAAATCCCACACACTGTCTCCGACGATGACGCAGCGGCTCATGCTCACGTTCAATCGCTTCCCTGCGGCAACAAACAGATCGGGATCGGGCTTCGCGAAGCGAACGTCGTCGCGCGTGATGATCGGCACGTTCCGATGGAGATTGAGCAGCTTGAGCGCATGCCGTGCGTTGTGTTTTCGTCCGCTCGTTGCGATGGCATGGGGCACTCGATGGTCCGCCAACGTGTCCAACAGTTCTTGCGCGCCGGGAAGCACGCGCAGAGACGGAACCTGATTGGCGAAGGCCTCAGTGTGCACCAGTTGAATGCGCTCCGCATCCTTCCGCGAGACCTGCCGCCCGGTTTCCCGAGCCAAGGCGTTGAGCATCAAGCCTCCGCTCATGCCGATTTGGCGGTGAAT
>CBDDRH010000065.1:0-22037 GCA_965233025.1 uncultured bacterium | reverse complement strand
TCGTATTCGCTTTGCGCTTGTTGTGATAGATATGATCTGTCCCCACTGTTCTGTGTGGTCTTGTAGTCCACCAATGTCCACATCTTCACCAGATTCCCATTTCGACGAACGGTGCTTGGGTCCACATACACAGCGCTTCCTTCCTGTTTCAGTTCAGAAACCTTCATCCACTACGCATACGCGGGGTCGCTACTGAGCAGCAGGAGCATTACGACTGACGCAGCCCACGAAAAGAAGGCCCGCGTCAATGTGCTGAACGGGCCGGCGTCGTAGGTGGCAGCACATGGCATGGGGGATCGACGGGAGGGACAACGCGTGACTGGCATATGAGGGTCTTCCAGGGAGGCTCATATTAAGAGGGTGTTCATGAAACCGCAAGGCGGCACGAACAAACGGAGTGGGCTATTCGGTTAAGATCGACGGCTTCGCGCCGGATCGAGGAGCGCGGGAATGGCCGGGGTGATCCTGATGGGGCTCGTAGCGGCAGACGGAATCTCAATGGTAAGGTAGCCGTGCCGCCATCGCCCCACAAAGGAGCATCCCCTGCGAGTTGCTGTGTATGGCCTCATCTGCACGAGCCTACCGTTGACCGGGCTGCATAAACATCACCACACACCTCGCACCAGTGCACCAGGCGGTCAAGGCGACCCTGTTTGGGGATGATTGCATTCCCATCATTTTCGGCTTTGGCTACGGCACCTCAACCGTGGAAGCGGCAACCCGCAATGCCAGGCCTGGCGGCGGAACATCCGACAGAGATTTTGATTTTGTGCCGAAAACTATTCGTGTCGTTCGATCAATCTCTCTGCGGGACTTTTATGCTTTAGGATTCGGGGAGCGTTGCATCGAAGTCACTGGCGAACCATAGAGCGTTTACCCACAGGAGACCCCATGCCACTCATCATGCTACTGGCCGTCCTGCTTACCGGCTGCATCCCATCCATTCGTCATGCCGTCGTGGATGTTCGAGCCTCCGTGGATCAATCTGTCGCTGATCGAGCCTATAAAGCGCTGACACTCACGCTTCTCGACAAGGGGTTTGATCTGAAAATGAAAGACTCTTAATCAGCGGGCGATGGGCCGGATCATTCAAGGAAAGGCAAGTTGCCCCTCCGCAGGTCGAAGAAAGAAGTTGTGATTATTATTGGGAATGCCATCCGCAGCATGATGCACCCTGCTCGTAGTGTGCTGCGACCAGATCAGGAGCACTTACTCACCTGTTCATTAACCATCTGATTAAAGGACAGCGATCACTCGTCTCGGGGATGCTGATTGATCAAGAGGTTTGAAATGGAGATCACAGTGGGTTTTGTGGATGGGGGCGGCCCGTCGCTCTCAGAATTGGGGGGCCGACCAATTGCGGTCCAGTCTATCATTCACCCTGGACCGAATTTACCCGGGCAGGTCAAATCTCCCTGTCCAAATTTAAAGTGGGGCATTCCACGGGCAGAACGACTCTAGTCGCCGCCCATCTTCTTGAGCCTGCGATCCAACGCGAAGCGAGTCAGGCCGAGGTGTTTGGCAGCCAATGATTTGTTATAGTCTGTGAAACGTAGCACTTCTTCGATGAGCGCACATTCAATGTCGGCCAGTGTCTGTTGCCCTAATTTCATTTCAACCCGTACGATGGAATCCGATCCCGATCCCGTTGCAACCGTCACTCGCTTGGTACGCTCGCGCAACTCAACTGGGAGGCAATCCAGCGTCAGCACGTGCCCCTGGCAGAAAATCAAGGCTCGCTCAATGATGTTGTGGAGTTCACGGATGTTTCCCGGATAGGGATACCCCTGCAACATGTGACTGGCTTGCTGATCAATCTCTATCACGTCTTTGCCGAACTCCCTCCCGTAACGGACGAGTGCCCGTTGACAGAGAGGCAGGATGTCCTCCACGCGTTTGCGTAACGGCGGGAGCTCAAGTGACACCACATTCAATCGATAATAGAGGTCCTCACGAAAGCGCCCATCCGCGAGCGCCTTCTTGAGATCTCGATTGGTCGCAGCAATGAGTCGAAAATCCACCTCGATATCAGTTGTGCCGCCGAGATGTCGGAATGAGCGTTCCTGCAGAATCCGCAGCAGTTTCGCTTGCATGGACAAATCGAGATCACCGATCTCATCCAAAAACAGCGTGCCGCCTTCGGCCTTTTCAATCAATCCGAGCTTACGTTGAACGGCTCCCGTGAAGGCGCCTCGCTCGTAACCAAAGAGTTCGCTTTCAAAAAGCTCCTTGGGAATGGCCGTGCAGTTGACACTGATAAAAGGCCCGGATGCCCGCGGACCGTTGCAATGCAGCACACGTGCGAAAAATTCTTTGCCCGTCCCCGTCTCTCCGAGCAGGAGCACGCTGGATTTCGCGTTGGCGGTGACGCTCTGAACCTGGAGCAGGATCTGCTGCATGGCCGGGCTGTGGGCGACCAGGTTCGACAGCCCGTATTGGCTGCCCAGATTTTCCTTCTCCATGTCCAGACGCCAGCGAAGGTTGAGTAAATCCACCGCACGGTCCACGACCGGAAGCATCCCGTCAAACTCGACGGTCTTGATTAAAAAGTCATAGACGCCCAGCTTTATCGCATCGACCGCGTCTTGGACCGTCCCATAGGCGGTCATAATAATCACCAGGATCTGGGGGGCCGCGGCATGAAGCTTCTTGAAAGTCTCGAGTCTGCTCAGCCCCGGCATTTTCAGGTCAAGGAGGATCAGATCCGGCACCTCATGGCCCAGGGCGGCCAGGAGAGCATCGCCCGACTCATAGCCGACCACCCGGTGCTGCTTGCTAGCGAGCCGCTTGACGATCGCCGAACGAATGGCGGGTTCGTCATCGGCGACAAAGACTGTGACCTTCATGCCTGAGTCCTCCGCATGCGAGACCCCTGGCGCAGCGGGAGGAAAATCTGAACGAGCGTCCCCTTGCCGACATCGCTCGTCAAGGAAATGTCGCCGCCATGGGCTTCGATGATGTTCCGGCAAATCGCCAATCCGAGTCCCGTGCCATGGGATTTGCCCCTGGTGAAAAACGGTTCAAAGACGTGCGCGAGGGCGTCCGTCGCGATGCCGCATCCATTATCCCTGATCCTGATGACCACATCGGCTTCCTGGTCATGATGCAACGTGCCAGCCGAAATATGCACCGTCCCTCCCTCCGCCACAGCCTCGATGGAATTCTGCACTACGTTGAGGAGCACTTGCTTGAGCTGATCACGGTCCGCATACATCAATTGGAGTTCGGAAGACACGTCGCAGGTCACTTCAATACGTTTGTTGCTGATCGGAAGGTCCAACAGTTTCAGTATTTCCTGGACAAGGTCGGTAAAAGTAACCACGCCGGGAACCAGTTCGCGCGGGCGCGCATAATCGATGATCTGATTGACAATCTTGTCGAGCCGTTTCGTTTCACGCAGGATGACGGCAACCTCCTGATAGCGGGGGTCTGAAACGGGGAATTCCTCCAAGAGGAGGCTGGCCGTCGATCCTATTCCAATCAACGGGTTTCTGATTTCATGCGCAATGCCGGCGGCGACCCGTCCCAAGTTCGCCAGCCGCTCGGCCCGGCTGAGATCGCTTCGCAGTTCATCCAAGACCGTGATGTCGATATTGAAACCAACATAGTGGAGAGAAGAGGAGCCCTCTGTATCCTTGATGGGCAATCGCCGGCTCAAGACTTTCCGCGTCGTCCCGTTCGCATGGAGAAAGCGGAAGACCGTCTCGTAGGGTTGGCTGCTTGCGACCGCTTGCGCAGATTCAGAGAGGATGCGATCGCGGTCTTCCGGATGAATGAACTTGTGAAATGTGGCGGGATCGACATCTTCATTGGGGTCCAGTCCGGCGAGCACCTGGTTGTACCGGTTGCTAAACGTGACGTCGAACCCCTTGGTCGTAAAAATTCCGAAGGGAGCATGGTCGACCAACCCGCGATACCTCGATTCCGATTCCGCTATTTGATCGAGGTGCCGGCGAATCTGCACGCTTGTCTCATGCATGACATGCGACAGATACCCGATTTCATCGTCTCGCTCGAGGGCAGGCACCGCCGCGAGCGAGCCGGCAGACGAGGAGGCCTCAACCACTTTCGTGAAATCGATCAAGGGGTCGGTAATCGAGCGCGCGATCAGGTACAAGGCCGAGGTCATCAGTCCAAACGTCAGGAGGCCTCCGACCCAAATCACAAAAAGCGTGGCGGTTTGCTCATTGTTCATCTGCGCCAGTCCGGTGGTGATTCGTTGCTGTTCAAGCCGATCAAACTCCGCCATCAGCCCGCGAATCCTGACCATGACTTCAAGCCCCCGGCCATTTTCGAGATACGTCATCGCGCTCTCGCGAGAGCCG
The DNA here is from genome assembly GCA_965233025.1 of uncultured bacterium. GTDB lineage: Bacteria > Nitrospirota > Nitrospiria > Nitrospirales > Nitrospiraceae > Palsa-1315. The sequence goes on along the minus strand of CBDDRH010000065.1, from coordinate 17,712 downwards.
GTTTTCACACTTTGAATAAGCGCCTCTGTGTCCTTGACAAGTTGATGCGCTAACGATCGGATTTCGTGGAACGTCTGCTTTTGAATCTGCTCCTCGGCAACAAGCTGCTCCAACTCACCTTCCCTGGCAATGATTTCTTCCCTCGCCGCACGATACGGGCCGAGATAGCGGTCTTGCTTGGTCAAGACATACCCTCGGAAACCCGATTCCATATCTACAATCAACCGTAAATACTGCGCGGCGTTCTGCTGGGTGAGATACCGGCTGTTCAACTGTTTTGCATCCTGCGAAAACGTTTGCACCATGTGGGACGTCGTAATCTTGAGGAGAATTAACGCCATCAGCGGGATGATGGCGGCAAGGAAAAGCTTTAGTGCAATCGGAAGATTGTTGAAGAGGCGGACAACGGTTTTTTGCATGGTACCCCGCGACCGTCATGCATCCTAAGATTGAGGCTCTGCGATTGTCAAACGGAGACACGTTGGGCGAGCCCTGTTTTCTGTCGTTCGACCGTTGTGCGCGCTCGGCTTGACGAAGAGCCCGTCCGTGAGAGTCAAAAGCCGGCGGGCGTAACCTTGCGGGACAAACGGAGGCATGTGGATTCTGGGGCGGTATTGTGGATTGGGCGCCGGTTGGACGTTACCCTAGCTTGACACTCATAGCGTGATACGCTCCGTCTTTGAACACCGTCATCTCAATCATCTGATCGGCTTGAAGCGCCTGCAACACTTTCGTATGTTGTTCCGTATTCGTCACTGACCGCCGTGAGAATATCTCCCCCCAGCACCCACGGTTCTCCCTCGATCGTCACACTCAGTTGACCGGCATGGAGCCCGATCTTTTCTTCCGGACTCCCATCGTCGACATCCATGATAAGCAATCCGCTGAACAAGGGAAGAGCCATGAGATTCCGCAACTCCTCCGTCACAAATTTGCCTTTGACGTCTAGCAACGGCCTGATCACTCGACCGCTGGCCTGCAAGGCGGTAACAATTGACTTGACGGTATTGATCGGGATTACGAAGGCGATGTTCTCGGCACCCATTAAAATGACGGTATTGATGCCGATGACCTGATCCGTTGAATCCATCAACGGTCCCCCACTATTGCCAGGATTGATGGGGAGCCGTGGTTTGGATGATTCGCTCGTGAAACACGTCCTGGTTGGTCTCCGCGAGCTTTCCGAGTCCGCTGATGACCACGTTGGCGAGAGCGTAGGCCAGGCCGAACGGATGTCCGATCGCGAGGACTTTCTGGCCGACTTCCAGTTTGTCGGAATCACCAAGTTGGGCGTGGTTATGCGGTCCCTTGGGAAGCACCACGTGGAGCAGGGCGGGATCGGTCTCCCGATCGCTTCCGATCAGTTCAGCCGGAACGCGTGTCCCATCATGAAACATCACCGCGATCTTTGCCGCCCCGTCAACCATGATGACCCCGCCAACAACGTAGACGTACCAGGGAATCTTGTCATTTTTGTTCGCAACTATGTCGGTATGCGATGTCATTTGAGTATCCCGCTTGGTCCAGTGATGCCTAAGGGCCAGCTGGCCGGCCGTCCTACGAACGAAGGACAGCCCACCAATTCCGCAGCCATTTTGATCGCACGAGCTTGTACCCGAGCCAGACTCATAGTAGCCCGCCGATTAGCGGTACCACCACGGAACGCATAAGCTTTTGATAATCGATCATCTGTACCCGCAAGAGATACTGGTAGCGGGAAGGATTCCGCTCCTCCGCCGTAATGATGACCCTATACAGGCCCTTGTCCAGCGTGGCTTCGCCGCTGAATACTCCGGTCGGGTGGTGACTCGGACGCCAGTCTGCTACCGTCTGAGCTTCTGCCTCATTGCCCCCGCTCCCTTTCACGATCCGCAAACCTACCGGCACGTTACGCAATGCCGGGTCCACGAGATCTATGACGAGAAAGGTCCCGCCTGTCTTGGGAATGTCCGTGCAGTATTGAGCTTTCAGCTCGTATTGCGGCTGATAGGCGCTGAAATGCACCGCGCTCTCGCCGACCCAACGCACACAAGGGTCTACTTCCAAATCCATTCCCTCATGTGCAACGGCTGCGCCGAGGTACAGTGCGGCAACAAGAAGGAGCGTCGTAGCGGCCACCCATATCACTTGCTTAATCATGGCCGAACCCTCCTGCTTCGGACCTTGCGACAATCCGCCGCTCGCTCCGACCACGGTGACGGTGCTCTGTGCGGCTCAGCGACCCCAGTGCTATTGTGTATAACCCGTCAGAACCCCGCCGCCAGTAGCCCGTCAGCAGCGTTAAATACCGTCACGATCCTTTTCGGCAGTGCCAAAAGTCAGTTGCATCGGTTCGCTCCTTCATAAGGCTGCCCGTTCATACCGTTCTTATCCTCGGCTGTACTGGGAAGGGAATGTGGCTCCTCGCATCGCGGCAACCCAACGTCCACGTCGCACACGATCCAGCCGCAGTCGGGTCCTCAGGCGATAGATGCGAAATGGACGTGAACCTTTGAATGATAGTTTCCGTGCACTACGAGCCGCTTTCATTTCAATTGCACACAAGATCATCTGGTCCATGCCGCCCTCCTCATCACTGCCGACAATCTCGCTCATTCATTCTTGTCATCTGCTTCTCTTGCTCACTGAGGGGACAGGCCCCTCCGGGGTTTAGAGAGGGTCTTATCTACCTCAGCGGGAGACGCCGTGCAGAGTCGCGGCCCCGTCTAAACGGGGTACAGAAACCGGCTTCCGTACCTCTGTTGTGGTCATCGGGTCTCATTAAACTCGTCTCGAATGCCGTCCAAGTGACGCCTTCCGTCCCTTCTATTCTTGAGGCGCGTCATCATTACAATCAAGCTCAATAGCCATTAACCAACCAAGCAGCAGAGGAACTTTCGTTACAGAGATCAAACATGTATAGCCAAACCCCCCACATTTTGGTCTGAGCTAGGATTTTCACAAACATCGCGTCCACTCCTTGGCGCTTCTTTTGAGCACTAAGGTCCGAAAGGCTCCTAGGCCAACGATTCGACGGCGTATCGTAACCGCTCGGTCAGTTTCGTCGCTGCAACCGGATCTTCCGGGGCACGTGCGACTTCGATCGGTTCTCCGACGATGACGCGCAACCGGGGGAAGCCGATTCTGCCACGCGAGAGAGCCTGTGCCGTGCCGACGAGGCGGACCGGCACCAGCGGCGCGCCTGTCACGAGCGCGACGCGCGCAGCACCCCGGTGCCATATTCGGTCGCCGCGGACGGCGCCCTGCGGGAAGATCGCGACCGCTTGTCCTGCATCAAGCGCCTCCCGCATCCGCGCGAGAGCGAGGTGGTCGCCGCAGCCACGCTTAATCCGGATCGCGTCGAGCCCGTCAAGCACCCATGCGAGCAGTCGGGACTGCCAGAGTTCCGATTTCGCAACGAAACGCAGTTCCCGCGAGATCGCCGCCCCTAGGACGATCCCGTCGAGCACCGAGGCGTGATTTGGCGCGACGACTGCAGGACCGGAGACGGGGAGGCGATCGGCACCGACCACCTCGAGTCGATACATGGTGCGCACCAAATCCCCGAAGAAACGGCGTACTTGTTCATAGGTTGGAGCGGGTCTCATTGGATCACCATATTCATCGCCTAGTTCTGCCGGGTCTGGTCCTTGAGACTAGAACCTATCTCAAAATCATTCTTTCGACTTCTCGGCTCACTGTCTGCTCCCCTCCTTCGTAAGGAGGGGCAAGGGGAGGTCGAAGCTCTGGTCGGTCACTATGGCCATGTTGGGCTGGCATGAGCCGTCGCGGTCAGCCGAGACCCTACCCCACCTTGCCTCCCCTTACAAAGGGGAGGAACAGGAGGAGGCAATTTTGAGATAGGTTCTAGGGAAACAGCGAGCAATGCCGGGCTAGATGCTGCCACCTGCGGCGCAAGGCGCTGATGTTCAGCGCGCAGCGGATAAACAATTGCCCCACAGTTGATGCAACGCCATCCGGCGTACTCATGGTCACCTGACCCGATCTCTCCAAGGTCTTCAAACTTCTCGCGGATCATCAATCCATTGCACCGTACACATCTCATCGCATGTCTCCTTCCTTGACGGGACCGTGTGTCTCCCGCTTCACGGTAACCAGTTGCAAGTGCCGGCACATAACAGTTACAGCACCAAGAATAATGAAAATGATTTGAACAGTAGTATTTGTCATTGGAATTCCCTCCTTTTGTGTGTGGGTCGATTTGGTTACCAGCACTGCACCGCCTTATCCTCCCCTGCCTTTTTCACGGATCATCCACTCCTGTATGTACGGCCAGCGATTGAGGAACTCGACACCTCCTTTCTCACAGGCGTTTAGAAATCGAACTATCTCGACATCCACGAGCGTCAACCCCGTTGAGGTCCACCGCAATCCGCGACCGAGCGCCTTCTAGTTGCGTCTTCAATTCATCCAGATGCTTCGATTGGAGACGACCGCTCAGTCGAATCATCGTCTTGAGTCTGGGGTTTCTTTTTCAACCTTTATTGCCATCTGTGACCGCTGCGACCTGCTAGAAAGCCCCGCCAGGAAGGGCGGGGTTCTTTACTCGGCAGGTTGTGTTTCATCGTCATCTTTTTTCTCCGACATGCTCTTAGGTGGCCGCACGACCTGATTATTTTCAAGCGGCAACCCGCTTCGTATCCGGTTATCTGGATATGGAGGCATTCGACCGTCTTTCCTTCCCGGTGCCGGCTCGGCCGCGTTCCTGTTCTGCCGTCGATCGCAGTCGTGACGGGCTGGGGCCTGCTTCCGGTCCCAGCAATCCTGATCCGGGTCCTATGGACGGAGAAAGCGGGAACGTCGCTGAGCCAAGGTCGGGGCTTCTTGGTGGGATGCCGGAACTTGGCGCGGAGTCGCGTTCTCGGTATCGGAGTTCGCCGCCGGAAGCACTCGGGGCGCGTGACATGCCGGGTTTATCTGATGACCGGACCTGCTCCTTTCGATCCGAGCGCAGGGATTGACCGTGCGCGACGGTGGCAAGCGCGACGCACCCAACGAGCACGGCTGTACTCAGCATGACAGGCTTCCAATTTACGCAGGGCATGACCGAGTGCTCCCTTGTGTCATGGGCGTTCTGTTTCTTCTGATCGCGTGGGACGATGAGCTGCCCCAATCGCTCGCGGCATTCCCTGGGGGGATGGTGCTCGCGGGGCGATCACCGCCGGTTCTCCAGAAGGTTCCCCATCGAGCTCTCGTGCAATGCCTTTTTGCGGGGGCGCTGTTCCGCTCATGGCGTGATCCCCTCACTTCACCACAGGCCGGTCAGTGTCATCTTTAGAATCCAGATTCGCCGTCATGACTGCTTGGGCGAGGGATTCCGCCGTCGGGAGTTCATTGGCATAGATATCTGTCTCATATTCCGGGGTGGACGGCATCGCGAGCGACGACCAGACGGACTGACCGGTCTCGGCGATATTGATGTGCGTAGTGGTCGACAACCCTGGCCGGAGGGGATGTTCTCGGAGCTCGTCTGCCGGCAACGCGATACGTACCGGCACGCGCTCGACGATGTGAATGAAGTTCCCGGTGGAATTATCCGGCGGGAGCAAGGCAAAGGGACTCCCGCTGCCGGGCACCAAACCCTCGACAGTGCCATGAAAGGTTTGCTTCGATCCGTAGAGATTGACATTCACTAACGCAAGTTGCCCGGGCCGTACATGCTCAAGCTCCGTTTCCCGCAGGTTCGCCTCGACCCACAGATGATCCAGTGGAACGATAGTCATGAGCGGAGTGCCGGGATGTACGCGATCCCCGACCTGCCCCCTTCGCTTGGCCACGTACCCGGACACCGGAGCCCGGATCTGTTGGCGCGCATACTCCAAGTGTGCTTCGATGAGTTGGTGCTTTGCCAGATCAACGGAAGGATGCGCCTTGACCGTGGTTCCTCCGATCTGCGCATCGAGCGTATCGAGTTCCGCCTGCGTCTCGCGCACCTCCGCCTTCAAAGCAAGAACTTTATCCCTTGTATTCTGGACAATCTGCTTGGAAATTGCTCCGCTCGGCGACGCAGCCAGATAACGGGCCATGTCGTGTCGCGCCAGATCCAAACGGGCATTCCGCGACGTCAATTTTTCCGCCAACTGCTTTCGCGTCATAAACAGGGCCGCGATGCGTCGGACCTCTTCTCCAAGCCGTCCCTGGGCGCGGCCTAATGCCGCATAGGCTTGGTGTTCATCGAGACGGATCATGAGGTCGCCGCTGTTTACGAACTGCGTCTCCTCGACCAGGACCTGTGTGATGATGCCTGACGCTTGGGCCGCGACCGGAACCAGATTGCCGGTCACATAGGCGTTATCGGTCCGGACCCAAAACCGGTCGTACGTCATCCAGTAGATGAGATAGCCGATGGAGGTGAGCAGGACCAGCAAGGCTACAACGAACACCCGACGATTCCGGCGCGCACGAATAGCCTTGCGATGAATTCCCGGCGAGCCTGGAGCAGATGATGGTGGACTTGGTAACTCCGAGGTCGTGGTAGTAGCCATAATTAGCTCCCATTTCGTTTCGGTCGTTGTTCAAGATCCGGGTTGTGATAGCCCCCGCCCAGCGATTCGATGAGATCGATCGCCGCAACCAGTTGGTCGCTTTCGAGTGCCCGTAGTGCATACTCCTGCTCAAGCACCGGATGCCGATGAAGCAAGACCTCGCGATCATCGTCGAGGCCGTTAACGAGTCGGATCTTCGCCAGACGCCAGTCTTCGCCCAATGAGGCCAGTAGCCGCTTATGCGACGCCATCATCTCATTGGTCGTTTGCCAGGCACTCAAACTGTCGGCTACTTCACGCATGGCGTCCAACAAGGTATCGTTATATAACTCCACGGCCGCATCATATTGCGCCCGTTGAGCGCCCAATTCTCCTCGCAGTCGACCACCTTCGAACCAAGGCATGCGCAGACCTGGAGCCAGTCCATACGAGAAGCTCTGGCCGCTGAACAGGAAATTGGCCAGCTTGTCTGCACCCTTCGTCAACGTCAGCGCGTTGAACCCCACGAATCCGGTCAAATCGATCGTAGGATAAAATTGTGTCTTAGCGACTTTGACCATCCGCGATGCGGCGTGGGCTCGATAGAGAGCGGCGGCCATGTCGGGCCGATGAACCAGCAGCCCGATGGAAAGATGATCGGGTGCTGTAATTCGATTGGGAATGACCACTACCGGTTTCGCAAACAGGTGGAGTGCCTCATCAGGTCCCTTCCCCGTCAACCGCGCGAGCAAATGACGCTGCACTTCCAGCTGATCACGGACGGCGGCTTGTCTTTTGAAGGCCGCCTCATACTCCGCCACGGCGATCTTCACCGGCTGCTCATTATTCAAGCCGAGGCGAAACCGGGTCTCTGCAAGCTTCTGCAGACCACGGCGAATACCGACAATGGTTTTCACGACAGTGAGCTGCTGCTGGAGCGCCTGCCCCCGGAAGTATGCGCGCGCGATGCCGGTCGTCAGCCGGAGACGCACCTCAGCTCGTTCCGCTTCCTCGGCGGCCGCATGTCCTAAGGATGCTTCGAGCATGGCTCGGTTCTTTCCCCAGAAATCGAATTCGTACCGAAAGCTCAACGGGTTGATAATCCCTAACATGATCCTGGCTCCCGCGACTTCCTTATTCAGCGCGGCAAACACCCCGTGCTGCGAGATACGCTCATAGGTGAGCGATGCGTCTGCTTCTAAAAATGGCAGGAGCCGCGCGCCTTCGACCTTCACAAGCGCTTCCGCTTGATGCAGTCGTGCAGCGGCCTGTTTCAGTCCCGGATGATCCTTGAGCGCCGTTTCGATCAACTCATTCAGCTCTGGATTGCCGAACTGTTCCCACCACCGATCCTCGGGCCACTGCTGGAGACGACTCGTCACCTCGGCCAGGGTCTCTGTCATTTCCGGCGCCTCGAGATATTCGGCCGGTGGATCGCCTGTCGGAATCCAGGCACAACCCGCGAAGAGGAGCAGGACGCTGATCGCGAGCCGGGACTGCAACCGCTGTATCGTGAGGAGATGAGATGTCACGGTACCTCCTTCCCCATTTTCTCCGCCAGCATTTCCGGTAACTCTTCTTGCGCAGTTGAGTGCAAGGGGAGATGGGTGGGCTTGGCCAACCAGACGAGTACCGCGAGTCCCATAAACGTATAACTGGCCACAAGAAACGCGTCGTTCATTCCCAGAATGGCAGCCGATTGTTTGATCGTCGCCGCAAGCTTACCCGTGACCATGGCAGGATCAAGTCCCGCGCCCCTCAACTTGGCGGAGAGTTGCTCCAGCCCATTGAACGACACGGACGCTCTGCCCCCAAAATGGTCGGCCAAGTGAAGTTGATGGAAGTGGATGCGTCGAAAGAGCACAATTCCTTGAATGGTGATCCCGATGGCCCCGGCCGCGATGCGCAGCAGCGCTGCCAATTCTGCGGCCCGCCCCTTCAGCGCCCCCGACAACCCGTGCAGGGTCAGAACGGTCAACGACGTGAAAAACGAACCGAGGAATAGTCCCTCGAACACCATGGGCCAGAAGATCTGGTCATAGGAGTGTGGGTCATCAAACAAGCCGATCCAATAGAAGGTGCCGGCGAACCCAAGACAGTTGAGGCAGGCGAGCAGCCGTGCGTCGACTCGTTTGCATAGATCGTGGATGACCATGGCCGCGGGCACGCCCAGCAGGAGCATAGGCAGAAACACCATGCCGGCCAGAAAAGACGAATAGCCCATCAAGAGCTGAAGCTGGACAACGAACAGGGCGAGCAGCCCCTGGATCGAGAGGAAGCCGACCGTCAGGCAGATCACTCCGATCGCGAAATTGCGGTGGGCAAACAGCCGGAGGTTCACCGCAGGATGGCGCTTGTCCAGCTCCCACACGACCAGGCAAATCAGCGAGACGATGACGACGACTAGCACGCTGCGGAGAAAAGTGGAATCGAGCCAGTCAAAATCGTTCCCCATATTCAGCAGCGTTTGGATGCCTCCGAGAACCAGGGCCAGCAGCACAAACCCGACGAAGTCGAAACGGATGCGGCGACGCTCGAATCCCCGACCATACAGCAATGCTCCGGTGATGCCGGCGATAGCCAGAGCAAACGGGATATTCAAAGAAAACAGATACCGCCATCCGAGTTCGTCGGCGATCCACCCCCCTGCAGCCATACCGATGGTAAACGGCATGAGCGTGATCACCCCCCAAGCCCCCAACCCCGACGATTTGAGTCGATCGGGGTATTCATTCAGCCACAGGGCCTGTCCAAGAGGGAGCGTTATGCCACCGACCAGCCCGAGGAGCACGCGCGCCGGTAAAAACAACCAGAGCGTCTGGCTGATGGCGCAGAGATACGACACTCCCGCAAACGCGACAAAGGCGGTGACAAACAGGCGATAATCACCGACCCGAAACGCCAGCCACCGGCCGATGGGAAACCCCAGCGCCAACGCGATCATGAAATCGGTTTGGGCCCAGGCCCCGAAGCTCGGCGACACCCCTCCGAGGTCGCTGGCGGCGTGAGGCAACAGCGCGACATAGGAGCCGGCATTGAACAGCACCACCATGTGCCCCATGCCGAGCACGAGATTCAGCAGGAGAAAGCGCCATCCGCGCAGACGCCGAGGGAATTGGGGAAACATCCTGGGCATAGTACATCCCGCTATTAATAAACGAGGGGGCCTCCTGGATTCGAAGAGTGAAGCACAGTCGGGAGGTCGCGCCGCTCGTTCTGCCGGGCCGACAGGACCAACTTCAACACACCCATGGCCAGCATGTGCTCGACAATGTGCTCCAGACGGTCCACATGCCTATTGCAATGAATCCGCTGAGTACCAGAACGACAGCAACCAGTGAGCGAAGCGTGACTCTTTGAGGTTTGACGTAATCCATGACGCGCCTCCTGTACATGACCTGGTAATAGCACTAAGCAAACCGCATGCTAGGGACGAAATGTAACAATCTGAAGAAAATCGCCTGTCCAGTGATTGTGATGAGCGTGAAGTGAGCGATTTCGCATAAGGCGCACAGTGTGATGACGCGGTTTCTTCACAGGAACGGACGCTCGAGTGAACGTGGGAGAAAAACTTTTACCATCGTTTCTTCTTTAGATTCTCTTGCGTTCAGCAACAAGAGGCTGCGGGCACATGAACGTGGACTGACTATTGCCGGAGGACAGACTAGGCTCGTCATCGTCTACATAGGAGACACACACATTGGCTGTCCGCTCCGTGATCGTAAGCCAGGCGCAAGGAAGAGCGCCGGGATGCGATCGGTGCGGCGGATTGGTTGTCGTGGAATCCGTGTTTGCCAACAGAGACGGAAGCGGCACTGTGTGGCTGCTCGTCGGCCGATACGTGAATTGCGGATGCATTGATGAGCCTGTCATTCGTGCCAACCGTCTACAAACTACCGCGCCCGATCGCCGAGCATAGTACAAGCGCCGGCCTCAGAAACGACGGACAGAAGGCGAGAGCAATCTTTCTGGAAACTCCGGCGGGTTAAGGTAAGAGAGGAACACATGGCAGAAAAGAAGGCGGCCTTATGGAGCATTGTCTTGGGGGGAGGCGAGGGCAACCGGTTGAAGCGATTCATCCAGGAGTACTTCGGCACGGATGCGCCGAAGCAGTTCTGCGCATTCGTCGGGCGTCGTTCGATGATCGAGCAGACGTTACGGCGGGCTGAGTCGATCATTCCTCGCAAGCGCCTGGTTATCGTGGCGACGGCGCACCATCGCAGGTACGTTTTCGATGCCGTCACGGCTCGACCACCAGGCACCATCCTGATTCAGCCGGCCAATCGGGAGACGGCTCCGGGAATTCTTCTGCCGCTGGTCCGTGTGCTGCACAGAAACCCTGACGCCGTGGTGGCCATTCTCCCCTCCGATCACTTTGTCCTGCCGGGACGGCGGTTCATGGCGGCGGTCAGCGAAGCGGCCGCCTACGTTTCCGGTGACGGCCCCGAATCGGTGGTGCTGCTGGGGGTCGAGCCGACCGACGCCGAATCTGACTATGGGTGGGTTGAACCGCGATCGCCGGCGGGAGTGCGGAGCCACCTGTCGATCCGGCCGATCAATCGCTTCGTGGAAAGCCTTCCGATGCGTGTGCGAGAGAACTGATGAAGAAGGGCTGGCTCTGGAACACCATGGTCATGGTCGCGGCGCTTCTGCCATGAGCATCATTTTGAGCCCAGTATGAGCCGGCGGGGTAACTGCTGGGATAACGCAGTGGCCGAATCGTTTTTTAGCAGCTTGAAGAAGGAGCGGATCAAGAAGCGAATCTACAAGACTCGTGAAATCGCCAATGCCGAGATCTACGATTACATCGAGATGTTCTATAATCGCACCCGTCGACACAGCCATCTTAGCGGTGTAAGTCCGGAGGCGTTTGAAGCAGTGTCGAAACAGGCTTAAAGGTGTCCACAAAAGCCTGGGAAGACCAAGTAGCCCTTTGAAGACGAGGACTCTGGCATTGTTAGATCGTAGGCGTGCTACCACGCTGCTACCGGAACAGCCCAACCCAGCGCAACCCATCATGACGATGATTTCTCCGATTCCTCCGTTTTTCCTGCGGATAGCTCGTCGTGGGTCGGCTCAGATTGGGGCGGGTCTGAACTCGGATCTGGGGGTTGGGGGTTCAAGTCCCTCCGGACGCACCACAGAGTCAAGAGTTGCAGGGGGCACCTGTGGCTCGACGGTCTGGTGTGTGAAGTTCCTAAATCAACACCGGCCGCTTACCGCCGTATCGACATGGACTTTAGACGCTGTTTGTTCTAACCTCAGGCCGACACGAGGTGCCATCCGAGATCCGCTGATTCTCTAACCGAGGAGGCGCGTATGTTCTCGATTACCAAAGCTGTCGGTGTCCTGTCATGTGGCGTGTTGCTGTGCCTCGGGCTGACCCAAGCGGCGCACGCCGCTGATGAGGAGAAGGGAGCGAACCGCCTCGCGCAAGCCAAGGTGATCAAAGGGGATCTGGTGCGCATCGATTATGGCGACTATGTCGTTAAAGACAAGGATGGCCAGGAAGTCCGTCTGCATATGACTCCTAAGACACAGACGATGGGACAACTCAAAAAGGGAGATCGTATTGAGGCGAAGGTGGACGATCAGGATAACGCGCTGACGATTCGATCACTCCCCTGAGCCGGAAAGCCGGGCCATACGTCTGGGCGCGCCACTCTCACTGCGCGATGTTTTTGCTTGTCCTCTCACCCCGGCCATTCAACAACTCTTCTTTCCTTGGCACCGCCATCACGGGCGAGGGCGTCACGCTCAGTCTGCCGAATGGGAAAAGCTAGCAATCTACTCCCAGTTTAGATTCCAGTTATCAATCCAACTTAATCATTTTTAGTCATATCCCCCCTTCTCGACCTTACATTTTCCGCTGTAGATCGGGTTTCCCACGCTCTGCATGCCACCGTCATACGACGCCCCTACCATGCCACTTCAAGTTCACCATCCATGGGCGGTTGAAGAGCAGCAGGGGATTTGCTACATTGCAGGAATGCGTGGACACCGATGAGGATACGCTTCAAGTTCAGCCAGCCAACAGATCGTTCACCCTGTGAGCACCAGTACCTGACGTTGAAAGGGCGGTACCTGACATTGAAAGGGACTGATCTCCAGCGTTCCAGGGAACGTTACACCTGTAACACGTGTGGTAAGCCGGGTGTTCGCACGCTCAACCCACCCGCGTCTTACTTGGCCCCCGATCACCACACCAATTCGAGACCTCCATCCGCGCCATCCGACACCAAGCATTGATCTCGCTCACGCGAGCCCGATCGATACCCTCCGCCCTCAGCACGACGGCAGATTGCCGACAATCTATCCGAGCTGGCGTCCCCCTCGCATTCCATTCTTACCGCGACCGCGCGAGCCGGCATTTCCCCACGCCAGCCTTTGAGTGTTGAGTCAAGTATAACTTGACGGCATTTGTAAGGGTGCGTAGCATCTTCCTCAAGACGTTCTAAGCCGCGCTGACTTTCTCATTCCCGCGTGTTCTTTGACTCCTTCCTGCGCGGCTGACTCCTCTGTCTCCGCCGCTTGCGGCGCACCAGTTTTTGAAGTGGAGAGACATCACATGGCTGCACAGTTCAACGATCTTCTGCAAAGAAGCTCGATCATGAACAGATGTCTGTGGCTCCACGCGTGCATTGTCTTGGCAGCCGGTATCGGGCTGGTGTCGTGCGCCAAAGAGCACAAAGATCAGAGTATGACCCAGCCGACGCCGAGCAGTCAGTCCTTGACTCCCTGCCAGCCCGCAGGAGTGTCCTTCACCGGAACGCCGGAGTTATGTGTGAGTGTGACGGAGGTACACCTGCTCAGTCATGAGACACACGCTGATGTCGGTCTGTCGCTCGTGAACCGAACCGGGCACAAACTCTTCATCACGTTGATCGGGTTCACTTCTCTGACAGACAGCAGCGGAAAAAAGTGGAATACGGAGGACAGCAAAGGCCTTGGCGGCCCCACTAATCCAGTGGCGATAGAGCCGGGAGGCAATGCACAGGGCGCGCTCTCCTTTTATCAGATCGGACAATCCTCTACAGACCTGACCTTCTCCCTGCGTGGGGAAATCGGGATTATGAAGATGGACGCTCACGGTCAAGCGGTCCCGGGCCAGATTGCAATAAAACGCGGGATCAATCTCTCGGGAATTCGTATTCAACAACAGCCACCTCATCCTCCTGGAGCAGCGGAGCTGAAGAAAGAGCCTAAGCCCGCCCAATTGTCTCCACGGCGCTCGAACCCTAAGGTGACCAACTCATCGGCTTCGGCAAAGTCGTCTGCACTCGGGGCAGTCGCGGGGGCATCAGGCAGCGGGAAACCAAATAACCAGAAGGCGGCATCGTCCAACGCAAGTCGGACACCCGATCAAAAGTCGAGCACCATCGATTCTCCAGCCGGTGGTGTCGCCTCAAACAAAGGCGGATCGAAACCCGTCGGACGCGACGGATCGGGCCCTGAGGTGCTCGGTTTGCGCATCGGCATGGCGCCTGATCAGGCCCGCGAGATGTTCAGGTCGCATGGTTTCGGATCATCGACCAAATCTCCGAATAGACCTTTTGACAGTTATGCTGAGGTCACGAATACGCTGACAGTGAGTCTTCCCGGACAGGCTTCGCAGCCTGTGCGAAACACGAATTATGTAGCCCGGATATCCGGCGCGATTAATGACGTAAAATATCCTGCAACTGAGAGTTCTGGTGGTTTACTTACCGTATTTTTTGGACCGGTTCCTGGACAGGAGAGAATCGTGTTGCTCAATCAAACCGAGTATATTCCTGCCAGCAAGAAACCGACTGTTGACGCCTTCGCGAAGACACTGGTGGAGAAATACGGAACTCCCACCGAGTTGCCACCGGATTCCCTCGGTACCTATCGATGGCGCTACGACAGCAATGGAACGTTGCGTAAACCCGCCTCTGCAACAAGCTTCGCCGGCTGCCCGAGACTGAAGCCCGGCAACGTCGAATTCCAGCCCCTCGGATCTCCTCTGATGATTCAGGAATATAAGCAGGCGGCGCCTAGGTGTGGGGCCATTTTTCTTGAGGTAGTGGTGGGGTTCGAGGGATTTAACTACGCTGGGCCCGGGACGCTGATCAAAAATTACACCACTCACATGACGGGACTTGATGCAACCATCCATGCGTTGGAAACCGCCAAAGGGATCGTCGATAAGGCTCAAACCGTGGCGAGCGCGGCCGTGATCAAGAAGTGACAGCAGCAAACCGCGGGTCCTTCGCCGTATGCTCTGGACGGAGAAAAGCGTGAGTCGGGTAATAACCCTCCGAATACAGAATACTGCGTGCTATGTTGAAGAAGGCTTGAGACCGTGAGTTCTGCGGGCTGAAATCTCAAGACGTTTTCCTCTTCCATTCTTCGCTCACCCCCCTTACGATACAGCCAGCAGGATGCTGAAAATGTCCGTCAGCGTTGTTCTCTCATCGCGAAGAGGCTTCTCACATGTCAGACGTGCCGCTCGATCAGCTCGAACAACTCGTCCAGGGTCACCACTGGGACCCGCGCGCAATTCTTGGCGCTCATCCGATAGCCCAGGATAGTTCCCCTGCCGTTGCGATTCGCTGTTTCCTCCCCGAAGCCAGCGACGTGGCTCTCCTCCTCAGTGAACGAGGGCGACAACCCATTCCTATGACACGCCTCCATGAGGCCGGTCTATTCGAAGCTACCGTAGCAGGACTGCCAGAATCCGCCCACTATCGTCTCCGCATAACCGACCATGCAGGGGATATCTTGGAGCGGCATGATCCCTATGCCTTTCCACCTCTTCTCACCGACTTTGAGTTACACCTCTTCGCCGAGGGAACCTTCTTCAAAGCCTATGAGACGATGGGCGCTCACCTCAGAACGGTGCAGGGTATCGCGGGAGTCCATTTTGTCGTCTGGGCGCCGAATGCCGCCCGAGTGAGCGTTGTGGGAGATTTCAACCGTTGGGATGGCCGGCGTCATCCCATGACGAACCGCGGAGCAACCGGCCTCTGGGAACTCTTCATTCCCGAACTTATAGACGGGACGCTCTACAAATATGAACTCCGCTCACGCCATCTCGACTCACCACTCCTGAAAGCCGATCCCTATGCATTCGCATCGGAGCTGCGCCCCAAGACGGCCTCGATCGTCCGTGAACTTTCTTCCTACCCTTGGAAGGATCAGTCCTGGATGACCGCGCGGGCCCAGCAAGACCCCCTCGCGTCACCTCTCTCAATTTACGAGGTCCATCTTGGATCCTGGATGCGTATTCCCGAGGAAGGGAATCGCTGGTTGACCTACTCCGAGCTTGCAGAAAAGCTCATCCCGTACGTGAAGAATATGGGCTATACCCATATGGAACTGTTGCCAATTACCGAACACCCGTTTGATGGATCCTGGGGCTATCAGACCACCGGCTACTTCTCTGCCACCAGCCGTCATGGATCTCCTGAAGACTTTATGGCCTTTGTCGATACGGCCCATCAGGCCGGAATCGGTGTGCTGATGGACTGGACCCCCGCGCACTTTCCTGACGATGCGTATGGCCTCGCCCAGTTCGACGGCACACATCTCTACGACCATGCAGACCCACGGCTTGGCTACCATCCGGACTGGCACAGCCGTATCTTCAATTACGATCGCGTCGAGGTCCGGAACTTCCTTCTGAACAGTGGGCTTTACTGGCTGGATCACTACCATATCGACGGCTTGCGCGTGGATGCCGTCGCCTCGATGCTCTATCTCGATTATGGAAGGAAAGAAGGAGAATGGATTCCCAATCGGTTCGGAGGGCATGAAAACATCGGAGCCGTCACGCTGCTGAAAGACTTGAATGTTCTGCTCCACCGTGATTTCCCTGGCGCCATCACCATTGCCGAGGAATCCACGTCCTGGTCGGGAGTCTCACGCCCCACCTATGCCGGAGGACTGGGCTTCACGTTCAAGTGGAACATGGGCTGGATGCACGACATGCTGAAATACTTCAGCCAGGATCCCATCCACCGCCGCTTTCACCAGAACCAGATTACGTTTGGGCTCCTCTATGCCTTCAATGAAAACTTCGTCCTCGTACTTTCGCACGATGAAGTGGTGCACGGGAAGCGGTCGCTGCTCGACAAAATGCCCGGCGACGAATGGCAACGTTTTGCCAACCTCCGTTCCCTCTATGGCTTCATGTACGGACATCCCGGCAAGAAAATGCTGTTCATGGGTGGCGAGTTCGGACAGTGGCGTGAGTGGAACCACGATACCAGCCTGCAATGGCATCTCTGCAATTTCGAACGACACGCGGGACTCCAGCGGCTTGTTCGAGACCTTAACCGCCTCTACCGCCAGGAGCCGGCGCTGCACGAACTCGATCATGACTGGACTGGTTTCCAGTGGATCGACTTTTGCGATGCAGGTAATTCCGTGATCGTCTTCCTTCGAAGAGCCAAGGACCAGGATAATCAGATAGTATGCTTGTGTAACCTCACCCCCGTTCCTCGCTACAACTACCGAGTCGGTGTGCCTGCCGAAGGCTATTATCGCGAGCTCTTGAACAGCGATGCCTCGGCTTATGGGGGAAGCAACGTCGGAAATTCGGGAGGCCTTCACACGAGCCCCGTCCTCTCCCACGGGATGCCCCATTCGCTCGCAGTCACACTCCCGCCTTTGTCGGTGCTGTTCCTCAAACGGATCTAATTTGGGCAGGATGCTGAAAACGCCCGCCGGCTCACTGAAGGTTACGGTTTGGGTTGAGATCGAGAAATGAATCTGATCCTCGCTCGACCTTCCCCTCAGCTCTAGCTGGATGCAGAGGTACGATTGCGTACGCCAGGACTCCATATTCGCCCGTATGGCACAGCAGGAACATTCTCTTGCAGAATGCTCAAAAAGGCCAGACTTCACACCCGCCCAACCCCGGCGCGCCAAGACGCGCCGTTCCGCGGGCAAGGCCGCAACGAGTGAACATCGGAGGCGTACCCTCAGGGGTACGTTGAGGATTGTGACGAACCGAGAGCGACGCTGGCGGACTTTTTCAGCATTCTGCTGGGAAGGGAGCTACCAGGTTCGGAACGGACCACAATCGAGATGGATAAACTTCCCGCGCGGATAAAACCCTACTCCACCGTACCGCAACCTCAATGCAGCATGGCGAATCTCGCGAAGCTTGACACCGGGAACATAGAAGTCGAGCGCTTGACCCTGGACATGTAAGCTGTGCTGCGCAACTCGCCGGCTCCGCTTCACGAGCAGTGCATTGTACTCGGGCGACCGATAGCCGGAA
>CBDDRH010000064.1:0-18810 GCA_965233025.1 uncultured bacterium | reverse complement strand
GGCAGCCGTGCACCGGTGGCTCTCGCCATCCGGCGCATCGCATGCTGCTCCTTGCCCCTCGCTCCGTGGTTCTCTGGAATCTCCCTGCCTATTCATTAATACGTTTACCTAACTTATGACTGTAACTAAAAATGTAACCATATTCCTGCTTACTGCCCCCTCTACACGCAATCGTACGCAACTCTGCTGTATCGCCTAACCTGGCCATTCCATTGGTGATTCTGTTGGTTCAGGTGAGGGTGAAGGAGGGTGAGAAAACGGGTCTTTTTCTATTTGTAAACCGCAGGTTGGGGGTTCAATTCCTCTCGCCAGCTCCACACAGTTGAACCTCCAACCTAGGGGTTTCGAAGGGGATGTGTCCTCTTCGCGGGGAGCGTGCGAGGGGGCTGGCCCCCTTCGCAGGAGCCGGTGAGGCAAGTTTCTGGGCCGACCCGGCGACGGTTGGGTGGTTCAATTCCTCTCGCCAGCTCCATAGTGTGATCTAATAGGAGGGAAAGACCAGGGATAGAGCCGAGGGAAGGCCCCGCTAGTGTGCCAATTCATATTGCACCGCGTCCAGCAACTGCGTCATGCTAAAGGGCTTGTGAAAGGCCCGCCGTGCTCCGAGGAGTTTCGCGATATCCAAGACATTCTTTCCCTTTCCGGCACCTGAGATCGCGATCACCTTAGCATCAAGGAATTCACGCGTCAGTTCCCGGAGCATGTCCAACCCGTTCAGCTCAGGCATGAGCATGTCAGTGATCACCAAGTCCGTCGGCCTCTGGCGGTACAGCTCAAGCCCGATGCGGCCGTTGGAAGCAACCATCACCTCATACCCTGCCGCTTCAAGCGTGGTGCGTAGAAGTGCACGGATGGACTCTTGGTCATCAATGATCAGAATAGTCGCCATGATTCTCCTATCCAAGGGGGTCGCCCGCATGTCGGCCCTGTACGGCGCGTATGCATCGAGCGCTCGCACGGCTAAGGTCTGTTAGGCCGCTCATCTGATGAGGGACTCGGCTCCAAGATGGACTTCGTCATCCTGATAGTCCGGCTCACTACTGGGACGCGCCACACCCTTCCTCCTGTCGGGCAGGGCGATGCTGTTCGATCACGGAGTCATGGACATGCCCACAATTCACACACCGCAGGCTGCTTGCCCACATCTGCCCATATGTGCTCTCCATGTCTAGGAATTTGTCTTCTATCATGAGACCCAGGCAGCGGACACAGGTCATGATCGTCCTCCTTGGTGTAGGCCGTGGAACTCGTCACTCATAGGGAAACGATAGCGCACTCTATGGCCAGGGACAGACCCAAGAGAGGTACCTCGGAAGTACGCCACCTGTATGTAGACATCGGCTAACGCGAGTCTGGAGGTGTGGGGCTATTGCAAGCCGGATATGGAGGTCAATGGAAGACGTGGTAGATGAGGCGGGTGGCGTTGTAACAGAAGATTCGATCAGAGAGACAAGCGGGCTCGTCTCAGCTTCCGCCACTCCCACGACGGCACTGGGAGGTGAGCAGCAGCCCCAGAAGTAGGACGGAGTGTTTGGTAGCGGATGGACTAATCCAGCCCAGGAATCGGAGGCGCTTGGGAGAGGGCCAAAAGCAATTCCTCTTTCGCATCGGCGATCCCAAGCCACTGAAAAGCATGATCCGCTTTCCGAAAGATCTGCAGCTCAGCAGGTGATTCGTCAGTCATAAGTTGGTACATGCGTGCCATGCCGAAGATCTCGTCGCTGGTGACCACCAAAGCGCGCCGTGCACCAGCTCCGAAGGGGTTCGGTCTGACCATCTCTCTGATAGTGGAGGCAGTGAACTGGACATCCATGACCTCACGCAGGTCAGCGAGCTGGCGAAAGTGTGGTGCGGAGCGTGAATCGGTGGTCAGAGCGCGTACGTGTATCAGAAGCTCGCGATCCGTCAGTACTCCCCGGACTAAGGATCGTTCCAGGTCGACTGTGTAAGCAGCAGGCATAGCGGGATAATCCTACAACCGTCCACAGAACGCCGCAAGAGTGGACGTGTGTGTCGGCGACGTGATCAGCTGCAAGGAGGTGGGTCTCTGCGTTGTCCCCCCTGAGGCGGATAGGCTCAGGGGGGTGTTGTGCAAGACTTCAATGATCTTGCCTAGCCATTCGAACAGGGCCTAATCACTTCTTCCCGCACGCAAGTTTCCACAGATCGTGGTCAAGACTACCCGGCGTAACTCGAAGCCGTTTGCCTTTGCCTGAACTGCGATCAAGCAATTGACCAGTTCCCATATTGCCGGAAAAATACATGACCGTATGGCCCTCAAAGCGCTGTTCGGCACAGTCATATTCCATTTGCGCCTGTGCCGACAAATATGAGACATCCGCCTTGGTTTGTTTTGTCTTGAAGTCGAACAGCACCATCATCTTCACCAGATCCCCTTCGCGGCGCATGGTGGCTGGATCTGCGTATACAGTCGTTCCTGAGTCACTTGCACCAAACGACATCCACTCCGCACACGCGGAGCCACTACTCACCAGGAGTGGCAACAGCATTCCGAAACCAAAAAAGTAGGTCCGCAGCTTGAGGAATGGACCAGCGTTGTAGGTCACTGAGCACAGCACGGAGAGGCTGGTAGGGACGAATTGAGGAGAACATGGAGGCCTCGCAAGGGGGCCAATTATAGGAGAGACACGAACGAGTGTCATGAAGGTGTTCCTTCCGTGTCCTTGGCGTGGCTGTTTGAGGGGGGCTTTGACGACTGTGGGTTGAGGGTTTGCTCGGCATATATCGCCGCCTCTTCCCAGGTCTTAAAACGCCCTTCACTCATCAAGTTCTGTACCATGGACACGATGTGTGGGTCGTGCTGTTCTTTAGCCCACTTGGCGAACGCGATCTTCTTGTCCGCCTCCTCCTGGTCACGGACCCTGATCTTGTGGAGGGTTCGGACAAGCCAGACCAAGAAGATGCCGACGCCAATGTAGATCAGTTCCATTCTCGACCCCTCCTTTCTCTCTGCTCTCGAAGAAGGCTCCTTGCAATCATGACGGCGCATCGCACAGGGAAGCGGCGATAAGGACGAATCGAGAAGAGCATGAGGGCCTCGCAGGAGTTGCGTATTGTAGGAGGGATGCGAACGACGGCGCAAGAGAGTCAGCGAGCTTCAGCCGCTGATACTTCTGCCGGTCCTTGCGCGAGTGATGTTTTCGGTACGTAACCCCGTCGAATCTGCTGCAAATCTGCTTCGACTGTCACCGGAGGAACGCGAGGCTGGTACTAGCGGGTTTCTCGGGGAGGGCTTCGCCAATGCCGATGACAATGACCCAAACAATCGGGACGGCAACAACGGTCCCGATGATGGCAAGTAGAAAGCATGCTCCGACAAGCGCGCGTAGACGGGTCATGATGACGCCCTCCTTGCAATTCAGCCTGTGAGTGTCTGCTCTGTTAGAAGATTAGCGCAGGAGGCGTGGGGCAAAAGACCTGAAGGAAGTACTTCGGAGGGGGAAGCCGTGGGACTAACCCGTAAGGACGGCAATCTCCTGAATGGTGGAAACGGTGGCTTTCTCGATGGACATGCTGTTGTGTTTAGGGCGCTGGTCTATGTATGGCATTGCAGTCCCATGTCGGAGTTCAATGGGTTTGTTGAAGAGATACATCATGTTCTGGCAGAACCTCAGTCAACGATACGGGAGTTGTTGTCGGGAGGCCGTAGCCTAAATAGGAAAGTTGAGCGCCGATTCCGATGGTCAGCGCAAAGAGGGCCAATAGGATATAAAAGGCAGATTGGAACATCCTCTGATTGGTGAACACGCCGGATATGTAGAGGTAAACGGTTACGAGCAACGGCGGGAACAATAACATGGCGGCGACAAGGAACATCATGGTTGTCACCTCATCCAGCCTTTCTCCATTCATCCGGCTCTGCCGAGAGTGGCGGAGGCTGGTCCAATTACTTTAGTAAGCTAAACTCATCGCACAGAGGAGTCAACATCAGGTTCCATGAGGAAAAAATCGATCACCCTCACATCGAGAAACACCTGGTCAACTGAACGCCGCACTATCCGAACAGGACAGAAGAATCTTCGGGCATGATTCTGAATGGAAGTTGTGGCAGCGGCAAGCCTAGGCCGTCCGTAGCGGGACCTCAAGTCTGGCGGCGTAATTTTCTGTCCAAGCTCTCATTGTGTAGTACAATTGCCACAGTCAATAAGCAAGAATGATCGATCTAGGAGGGAGACAGTATGGCCGGGTTTGTCATGCGAAAGAATCATCGGCTCAAGAAGTTGGTGCCGGTGCGGTATCTCCGGGACGGGGTTGCCGGAGAAGGCATCATCAAAGATCTCTCACTGAGCGGGAGTTACATTACCGGGAATGCATCGGTCTCAATCGGAATGGAGCTTGCCTTGCAAATTTTTGTGCCAGGAGATCCGGAGCCGTTGTTGATTGATCGCACCACCGTAAAATGGGTCAAAGGATCAGAGTTCGGGGTGGACTTCGACGCTCCCCCGCCGAAGGTGGCAGAGCGAATCACCACGGTCATCTCCACGTTGGTCAAGACACAACATAGCTCATCCCGCAAGGGCTAAAAGTGCAGACAGGTGCGCCACCCTACATACATTTGAACCGGTCGGCTCAGGTTTTGGATTACTCGATCTAGAAGAACGGAAAGATGAACCCGCCCACCCGTGTTTCCCCTTCTATTTGCCCATGCACCGGATCTTCTGGCGCACATTTTGGATGCGGCCCTCACCGGCCTGCTTGATCAGCGCATGAGCAGCGCTCGTTCCATTGTCTCGATGTTTGGCTCGGCTGTGCGTGTATGCATACGTCTCCAGGGGGCAACCCTCTTTCTGCCGACAACCCTGCCAGAGCTCTTTTTTGGACTTGATCATTCATCAGCTGAAGGCCTGAGGCTATTTCGAATCATGTCTGGAAGCTGCTATAAAAGGGCGGATTCACCTAAGCAACGGAGGGAGAATTGGGAACATTTCATTCAGCTCAAAAGAAGCGACCGCTCTCACGCCTCATCTGTATATTGCTTGGTCTTGTAGCGTGGAGTCTGACGGACGGGACAATTTCGGTGGTCCAGGCTATCGTGAACTAGGACCTTCGTCTGTGGGCGCCGGTCTATTTGATCGTTCTCCTTTCATCTTCGTTCATCGGGTACATGGAAGTGAATCCCCGATTCGGTGACGATGTTTCGGAATTAGATCAACTGCTTCTTCGCCCCGCGATCGGGTACAAACTAAATGATCGTTTTTCGGTGTGGCAGGGGTACGCGTGGGTAGGAACTTATCAGCCGAGTCTCAGAGAAGAAGACCGGTTATATCAGCAACTGACGTATCTCGAGAAGTTCTCGTTCGTTAAAGTTGTCAGTCGCACCCGGCTGGAAGAACGATTTATCGAGCGCACGGACCGTGCTCCATTAGAGCCCGAACACTGCGAAGAACGGTCCTGACTCAGGATTCGATCAGAACAGATTCTTCGTCGGTATCAATCGCCAATTCACGAAACAATTCAATATGGATGTTGGCTATCAGATGCAGGCGATCAATGGCAATCAGGCGGGGCTTATCAATCAAATCAACCAAATAATCCTTCCGCAATTCTTTATCAATCTCTAGCACCATTTCCTTCCAGAAGGACGCTTTGAAATTCCGACGCGCAGGTAAAACGCAATTCAAAATTCGCTGTAGATAGGATAGCTCTAACGTTCGGCTTCCGTGAGGTCACCGTCTTCTTCTAGCTCTTCAAGATCGGCTTCCGCTTTGGCTTTCAGGGTTGAAGGGTGCAGCCCGTATTTCCTGAGCATTTTATAGAAGTCGGCCCGATAGCGTCCGGCAAATTGGGCGGCGCGTGAGATATTGCCGCCGGTGAGTTGGAGCACGTTCTTGAGGTAGGTTTTCTCAAACTCTTCCTTGGCTTCAGTCAGCGGTTTGAGCGGCGCGTCAGGTGATGTGCCCATTGAAGGCAAGAGGTCCGGCGTGATCATATCTTGACGCGTCATGACAGCGGCCTTTTCAATGACATTTTCCAATTCGCGGACATTTCCTGGCCAAGGATGTGTGACCAGCCGATTGAGGGCCGCCGGTGTAAAGCCGCGCAAAGATTTGTTCGCTCGTTTCGCACTCGCGGTCAGAAAGTGCTGAGCCAACAAGGGAATATCATCTCGGCGGTCCCGAAGCGGCGGGATAAATAACGGGACGACAGAGATGCGGTAGTAGAGGTCGTTCCTGAATGACCCGTCCTTGACCGCTTCACCGAGGTCTTTATTGGTTGCGGCGATAATCCGTACATCGATCTTCGTTGAGAGTTCGGAGCCCACCTCGCGGACTTCTCGTTCCTGCACGGCCCGCAACAATTTGACCTGCATCGAGAGCGGCATTTCGCCGATCTCGTCGAGAAAGAGCGTGCCGCCGTTGGCGCTTTGAAACAGGCCTCGTTTGGCGCCATGGGCGCTGGTAAAGGCGCCGCGCACGTGTCCGAAGAGTTCAGACTCAAAGAGCGTTTCGGGAATGGCCGCGCAATTGAGGGCGACAAACGCCCCTTTACTCCGTCGGCTGTTCGAATGGATGACGCGTGCGAAGACTTCTTTCCCTGTCCCGGTTTCCCCAAAAAGGAGAATGGTCGCGTCGGAGTCTGCCACCTGCACGACTTGCTGGAGTATGCGCTGCATCGCAGGACTCCGCGCGACGATGTTCTCCATACCGTACAATTCGTTGACGAGAGACTTGAGCCGCTGGATCTCTCCTCGCATCCGTTGCGGAGAGAGCCCTTCTTCGATCTTGGCCTTCAGTTCCTGATCATCGAACGGCTTGGTGAGATAGCCGAAGGCCCCGCGCTGCATGGCTTCCACGGCATTGGGGATACTGCCGTGGGCCGTCAGGATGATCACCGGAAGGCCTGGATGAATCCGCAACAGTTCCTCCGTTACATCGAGTCCGTCTTCGCTCCCTAGCCGGAGGTCTGCGATGGCGAGGTCGAACCGGACTATCTTCGCTGCGGCGATGGCGTCACGCCCGGTGGTGCAGCCAGTGACAGCAAAGCCCATGGCTTTCAAGCGCATTTTCACAAGGTGTAACAGTCCCTCTTCATCGTCGACTACAAGAATATGTTCTTTTTCCATGAAGTTCCTTCTATGGTGTCGTCGGTTCCGGTGCAGTCGAGGGTGGTGCAACAGTCGATGGGGGACGGATAGGACGAACCTTATCCCGCATTTCCTGGTCGATCCGCTTCAACGCCTCCAATTGGCTCGTCAATTCCTCTATTTTCCGATCTTGATCCATCAGCTGCTTTTGCAGGTACAGCACAAGGCCTGTCTCTGTCTGGTTTTTTGCGGTGCCCTTCCTGCCGTTGGCCGACTCCATTTTCCGTTCCCGTTCGGCTAAATCACGCTGGAGGATTTCCAGGGATTGGGAGTCGGCATCTTTCATAGTCCGCAATTGCTGGATAGTCAGCTCTCTATCAAGCAAGTCTCGCACCAGACGATCTGATGCCTGGGCCAGAATGGCCTGGCTTTCAGAAAGTGCTGGGGCTGCCATGACCGATTGGAACCAGGGCTGCTCAACAGGAGCAGCGTGACGCTCAAGTAACTCTATCCAGAGCTTGCTGGAAGAGGCCAGCTGGCTCTTGGGCGAGACGGCGATCACTTTCTCGAAGTATTTCGAGGCGGTATCTCGACTTTCGTAAAGCCCCAACAAGGCACGCGTAAAGTAGACATGATCGCAGGAGTTGCGCTCAGCACATTTCTGGAAGAGCGACTCCTGCTTTTTTGCCAGCGCATGGAGGGACTTTGCCTCTCCTGACTCCACCACGAAGTATGGCTGCGAAAATTGCGGCGCCGACGACCATGCCGCGCATCCCCCGAGGAAAAACAAACAGGATAAGAGCCCAGATGTGAGGCCTTTGCGGACAGCCGTCACACCGTATTTCCTGGTTTCGTGAGGCGTAGGATAAACCGCACAGTCGTTCCCTTCTTGGCTTCGCTTTCGATCCAAATCCGTCCTCCATGCGCTTCAACCACTTTTTTCGCCAGCGCCAGCCCGAGGCCGCTCCCCGGCGTCGCATGTTTGGCCTTCGTGCTTCCTTGGTAGAAACGTTCGAAAATGTAGGGTAGGTCCTCGGCCTGAATACCGGGTCCGCCATCGGTCACACTCACTTGTAGGACCCCCGCATTCGTGTCCGGCTTCATGAGCACCTTTACAATGCCTCCTTCTGAACTGAATTTCAAGGCGTTTGAAAGCAAATTATCGAGCACTTGTTCAATGCGAAGCGCATCCGCTTTGACCCACACACGTTGGGCAGGCGCTTCCAGTAGTAGCTGCACATGCTTGGCATCGGCGAGCAATTGAACTTTGTTGATCGACATATCTGTGACGCGCTTGAGGTCCGTCGGGACAATTCGATATTCCATCATTCCGGCGTCCATCTTGGAGAGATCCAGAATGGTGGAGATGAGAGTGATGAGCCGGCGGCTGCTGTCTGCCATGATGCGTAAGGTCGTGCGTTGTTCTTGGGACAAAGGGCCGGGAATTTCATCCAACAGCAAATGGGTGCCTTCTTGGATCGAAGCCATGGGTGTGCGTAATTCATGGGAGACGTGGGCGAGAAATTCCCCCTTCATATCATCCAACTCTTGAAGTTTCGTTCCCATCCAATTGACAGCGTCTACGAGATCCCGCAGTTCACTGGGAGCGCGAATATTCAACGATGTGCGGAAATCGCCCTGCCCGATCTGTTTGATATGGCTCTGCAATTGGCGAAGCGGGCGTAGGATCGTATAGCTGGCAAACCCGGCGAGTGTAATGCCAAATACGAGTGCGAGTAGCACCAGTTGCTCAGTCACCGCTTCGGCTTGCGCCGAGCTTTCCCGTGACCGGCTGACGCCGACACTGATACCCGTTTCGTGAAGATCGATAAACTGTTGAAGTGTAGCACTTATGCGGTCCATCAAGGCGTCCCGTCGACGTTCATAGTCCGCAGATGGAGAGGCCGGAGACGATACATCGCTCTCCAGTAGTGAGCGGAAAATCATGAGTCGCTCTTGCTGCAGGCGCTTGGTATCCTCGAGTAGCTGAATGCCTTGGGGGGTAAGTTCCTGTGTCTCGAGGGTCTGGAGTCCGCGATGAAATTCTTCGACCTCTTCATCGAAATGTTGCAGGAATGTAGCATCACGTACGGCCAGATACTTCTTCTCGCTATTGAGTTGCGCATAGAGCACGGTGAGCAGACGTTTGGCCGATTCGATCGCCGGGTAATGGCGAGTGGCCATATTGGCGCTCAATGCAGTCAACTGGCGTAGTTGAAACAAGGCATACAGATTCACCCCTGCCATCACCACGATGATGATGAGGGAGGTCAGGACTGTCCGCCAGAAGATAGATAAGCGCACGAGCGAAGCTCTTTCTCAGCCTTGAGAAACGGGGATATATGTAGAGGCTGTAGGTAATTCCATACACTATTTCCCCCTGTCACTCAAGGGATCAGGCAAACACACTCTCCCATACCGTATCCACCTTCTTAAATGGAGAGCGATAGGCTAGGAGGGTTTGAGCAGCTTCCAATCAGGAGAGTCAGAAACGCACTCGTTCCGCCCTACGACTCGTCCCTACTTGCTGAAGGGTGAAATAAATTTGCGTTGGCGTCGTGATACCCCATGTAACGATGCAAAGAGATGGCCACGAAACAACAACATGGCGACGGCAAGCGGTGGTGTGAAGACCAGCCCGAGATACCAGCTGATTGCAGAAGGGATACCTACATAGTCCAGCCAACCTCCGAGGATCGTGAATGGCAGTACGAGGATCTGGGAAAAGTCCAACCCTGCTCCCCTCCCTACTCGGCTAGAGAGAGAAAAAAACGATTGGAGCCCCATGGGCGAGAGGACGATGGGGATCAGCATCACGGCAAACGGAAGAAACCATTCAATCCAATTCTCAAGGACGAACTGGTACGAAGTCTTCAACACTTCAAGCGGGGAATCATGCCGAACTTGATAGATGATTTCCGGCGCAGGGTTCAGCAAGAGAAAGATCAGCAAAAAGGTGACATACGATATGAGTTGCCCATACGGGTTCGTCTGCATGCTCAGGTCGAGAGCCATAAGCGGCAGCCATAAGATGAATCCAATGCCGATGACATCCCAAAAATAGTGACCGACGCTGCCAACAATGTCCTGAAATGTGACCGTTCGTGATTGGCGAATCGATTGTTCGATCAGGCTCAGCGTGGCGCCAACCAGGAGCGCGTTCACTGCACCAAGCACAAAGCCTCCGATCATGCCGAGCGGCGAGGCAATCTGGGTGGCGAGGACCAGCAGGAATCCAAATCCCACCACGGCTAGCATGGTCATCCAGCCTCGGACAAGGGACTGTCCAGTTTTACGAAAGGCGTTCCGATAGAGTGCAAGCGTGTCGGTCAGCATCTGTGACATAAAAGACAATAGTCTGAGGGAGCTTATTGGGTCAAGCCATCGGACTCTTGTGAGAGGTTGACTTCCCTTATCCTGTGATTATGTGTATCGGAACAGTACAGACCCATACGCGGAGAGGAGTGGTCCAATGGACATGAACCGAATGACGATCAAGCTACAAGAGGCGCTCCAGACTGCGTCGTCCCATGCCGCGAGGCGGAGTCATCAGGGGATCGATGTGGAGCACCTTCTGCTTGCATGCGTGGAACAGGATGGTGGTCTCGCCGCCTCTCTTCTCGAACAGGCAGGATTGTCGGCACCTTCTGTTCGCCAAGCCGTGGAACAAGCGCTCACCAAGCTGCCTCAAGTACAGGGTGCCGGGGCAAGCCCTGGACAGCTCCACATCGCCTCTCGGCTCAGCCAAGTCTTGACCAAAGCCGAAGACGAACAACGAGCGTTGAAAGACGAGTATCTCAGCGTCGA
Source organism: uncultured bacterium (assembly GCA_965233025.1). Taxonomy (GTDB): domain Bacteria; phylum Nitrospirota; class Nitrospiria; order Nitrospirales; family Nitrospiraceae; genus Palsa-1315. The sequence continues at coordinate 7,958 of CBDDRH010000064.1, read as the reverse complement.
GCATGTCATCCTCGCCATGGTCCAGGAAGGGGGCGTCTTCAAGAAACTCGGTCTGACAAAGGAACGGCTGTTGGGCGCATTACAACAAATCCGAGGATCCCAACGTGTGACGAGCCAGGACCCGGAAGGCACCTACCAGTCGTTGGAGAAGTATGGCCGAGACCTGACTCGTTTGGCCGGACAAGGGAAATTGGACCCCGTGATCGGACGCGATGAGGAAATTCGTCGCGTCGTACAAATTCTTTCACGGCGAACCAAGAACAACCCGGTGCTCATCGGCGAACCAGGCGTCGGGAAAACCGCCATTGTGGAAGGGCTTGCCATTCGCATTGTCAAAGGTGATGTGCCTGAAGGACTGAAGAAGAAGCGCCTTATCACCCTCGACATGGGATCGCTGGTGGCCGGTGCGAAGTTTCGCGGCGAGTTCGAAGAGCGATTGAAGGCGGTTCTCAAAGAGGTGCAGGCGTCAGAAGGGCACGTGCTGCTCTTCATCGACGAGTTGCATACGGTCGTGGGAGCGGGCGCGGCGGAAGGGGCAATGGATGCCGCCAATCTGCTCAAGCCCATGCTGGCCCGCGGCGAATTGCATTTGATCGGCGCGACGACACTGGATGAGTATCGGAAACATATTGAAAAAGATGCGGCGTTAGAACGACGGTTCCAAACCGTACTGGTCGATCAGCCGACGGTGGAAGACACCATTTCCATTTTGCGCGGACTGAAGGAGCGCTATGAGGTGCACCATGGCGTGCGTATCAAAGACGCTGCTCTGGTCGCCGCTGCGAAACTCTCAAACCGGTATATCGCCGATCGTTTTCTTCCGGACAAGGCGATCGATCTGGTCGATGAATCGGCGGCCCGTCTGCGTACGGAAATCGACAGTTTGCCGGCGGAACTTGATGAAGTCTCGCGCAAGGTCATGCAGCTGGAGATCGAGCGGGAGGCCTTGCGGAAAGAACATGATCAGGCCAGTCAAGCGCGGCTGGCGACCCTTCAGATGGAGTTAGGCGAGAAGCAACGAGATCTTCAGGCGCTCAAGACACGATGGGACTCTGAAAAGGCCTCAGTATCACGGTTGCGCAAGACTCGGGAAGCGATGGAGGAAGTGAAACAAGCGATCGAACGTGCAGAACGAGCCTACGATCTCAATCGCGTTGCGGAGTTGCGATATGGAGAGTTGCCGCGACTTGAGCGGGAGCTGGCGCTGGAACAGCAACAGCTTGGGAAGAAACAGGGCGAAAGCCGGCTACTCAAAGAAGAGGTCGATGAAGATGACATCGCAGCCGTCGTCAGTCGCTGGACTGGAATTCCCGTCTCCCGACTGGTCGAAGGTGAAACGGAAAAACTCTTAAAACTGGGCGACCTACTCCATCAGCGAGTGGTTGGGCAGGATGAAGCGGTGCAGGCGGTTGCGGACGCGGTCCTCCGCGCGCGCTCCGGCATCAAAGACCCGAATCGCCCTATTGGTTCGTTTCTCTTTCTTGGCCCGACCGGAGTCGGAAAAACTGAGTTGGCCCGGGCCCTTGCCGCGACGCTCTTCGATAACGAGGCGAACCTGATTCGGATCGATATGTCCGAGTACATGGAGAAACACACGGTGGCCCGATTGATCGGAGCCCCGCCCGGCTACATCGGCTACGACGAGGGCGGACAACTGACTGAGGCTGTCCGGCGGCGCCCGTTCTCCGTCATTCTGTTCGACGAGATCGAAAAAGCCCATCACGACGTCTTCAACGTGCTGCTGCAAGTATTGGATGACGGTCGGTTGACGGACTCTCAGGGCCGGACCGTTGATTTCAAAAACACGGTGTTGATCATGACGTCGAACATCGGCAGCCCGCAGATTCTTGAGGCACAGCAACGGCGCGCGTCCTATGACGAGGTCTGCTCCCTCGTGATGGTGGAATTACGCGAACACTTCCGTCCGGAATTCCTGAACCGTGTCGACGAGACCGTGGTGTTCCATCCGTTGGAGATGGAGCAACTCGCGAAGATCGTAGAGATTCAACTTGAGCGATTGCGGACACGGTTGACAGAGAGACGAATTTCCCTGTCCGTGACGCCGGAGGTCTTGCAGCATCTGGGTGAGCGTGGCTACGATCCGGTCTTTGGGGCGAGGCCTTTGAAGCGGTTGATCCAGCAGGAAATCGAAACGCCGATGGCGCGTCAGTTGGTCAAGGGGGAATTGCGTGATGGAGATACGGCGACCGTCGATCTGAAGGACCAGCACATCGTCATCGTGCCGACGGTTACAGGATAGAACGCATCGTCCTGCCTCAGCCTAGGACGACGGATCCTCCCTTCATATCTTGGATTGTGCCGCTCGCGCGGAGCTTGTCGATTTTCCATTCGGTGGCGGATACCTGGATCACGTGACCTTTGATCGTACGGAACTCGCCTTTTGTAAAGGCCACGACTTCGGGCGACTTCACATCTATCTGTAAGATGACGGTTCCCGAAGCCGGATGTGTGAGCAGGATACTCTTCGGAGTGTTCGTCACATCGTAGGCGCGCTTTTCATTGATCATCAGAGTGCTGTCGTTGAGCTTGGCCGTCACCTTCCCGTTCGCATCGAACAGCGCAAAGTTCACAAGCAGTGCGCCCGTGTTCGGCTTGAGTGCTACCTGAATCTGCGGGATCCCCTCGATTTCAATCATGCCGTCAGTATTGCGGTACAGATTCGAACCCACTTCCACATCCATGTATGACCTCATTTCACTACAATGCAAGACAGATCCATTATGATTTTTTAATACGATCCAGAATCAATGCGACGCAGCCGCCGAGCAGTCCCCCTCCCAAGATCGTCGTCAGTAGCTCGACCAATTTGAGTTCCCACACGGACCCCTGCGCTTGCATGGCTTCCCGAATGCCGCCCTGCAGCATGATCACGGCCAGTGCCATGGTGGCGCCGACGATAAACCACCAGAGAAAGACTTTCACGGTCGACCACATAGGAAACCTCAAAACTCCATTCGACGGTCGAGACTGCGGTATTGAATCGCTTCCGCCACATGCAGCGACTCAATCTTATCAGAGCCCGCGAGATCGGCAATGGTTCTCGCCACTCGCACAATGCGCCCATGAGCCCGAGCTGACAGTCCAAGTTTGGTCAGCGCATGCTCTAGGAGTTCCTGAGCCGGCGTGTCCAAGCCACAATACCGCTTCAGGAGCCGAGGCTTCAACTGCGCATTCGAGTGAATCCCGTCTTGACGATACCGGTGGCGCTGCCGATCACGCGCGGCCAGGACGCGTAATCGAATCGTGTCGGAACGTTCCGGCATGGGGCCGTGATCATGCAAGTCTCGCACGGAGACCGGCGGGACCTCGATATGAATGTCGAGTCTATCCTGAAGCGGTCCCGACAATTTGGCTCGATAGCGGCGGATTTGGTGCGGCGTACAGACACATTCACGCGTGCGATCCCCATAGTATCCGCAGGGACAGGGATTCATCGCGGCGATCAACATGAATCGCGCAGGGTAGCGGAGCGAGCCGCTGGCCCTGGTCAGGGTCACATGCCCGTCTTCCAATGGTTGCCGCAATCCGTCCAGAACGGGACGGCGAAACTCCGGGGATTCGTCCAAGAACAACACGCCATTGTGCGCCAAGGATACTTCTCCCGGCCGGGGAACTGTTCCGCCTCCGATAAGTCCCGCATCGGAAATACTGTGGTGTGGAGCGCGGAAGGGACGGACCGTCAACAGCGGATGATTGGCCGGTAATTGTCCGGATACGCTATGGACGCGGGTCGTTTCGATCGCTTCTTCCGGCTCCATGAGAGGCAAAATCGTCGGGAGTCGCTTAGCCAACATGGTCTTGCCTGATCCGGGCGGTCCCACCATCAAGAGATTGTGGCCTCCGGCTGCGGCGATTTCCAGGGCGCGCTTCGCATGGTCTTGCCCCTTCACATCGCCATAGTCGTCATCCTCCACCGGGCGAGTGGTAAAAAACCGCTCCCGGTCTGCGTGAGCCGGGTCCAGCGAAACCGTACCATTGAGAAATGCCACGGCTTCGGGGAGTGTGTGGAGCGGATACGCCGTCACGCCCTGTACAACGGCCGCTTCCTGACTGTTCTCAGCCGGCAAGAGCAAACTATAGTCTGGCCTACAGGCTATCCCAATGGATAACGCGCCGGTAATCGCCTTGATGTGTCCGTCCAACGAGAGTTCACCGACACAGACGCGGCCTTCTACATTCTGAGGTAGGATGACTTCTTCCGCGACGAGAATTCCAATGGCAATGGCCAGATCGAGGCCGGAGCCTTCCTTCTTGATTCCTGCGGGGGCGAGATTCACGGTGATTTTCTTTGCCGGGAAATGGAAGCCCGTATTCTTGAGCGCGGAGCGGACCCGGTCGCGGCTCTCCCGTACCGTGGCATCGGGGAGACCGACGACTGAGAATTGTGGAAGCCCTCCGGCAATATCGACTTCCACGTCGATCAGATGCGCATCAATACCGACGAGTGCGGCACTCAGAACTTTTGCGAGCATGGAGACTCCGATGTAAGGCGCAGGGCCGCTGGATTATAGAAACGGTGTCAAATTGTTTCAACCAAAACAGTTGGAGACGGCAGAAGTATGGTTCCATTTCCTTCTTTGTCATGACTCCAGTCCGAACGCAATCACGAAGCGCGGAACTCGCGTGACATGTGAGCCCTGCTATTACCTGTCTCGCTTGAGTCAGGTATCCGCGCTTGCAGCAGACGCTTCATGAATTATGCGGGCTAGCACCCTCTTCTCCCCTTCTGTATAATCCCGCCCATGCCTGTCCCGTCCCATTCCCTGCGATCGAGCTTGCTGGAACGCCCATCGCACATTAAGTTGCCCGGTCATCTGTCGCTGTGCTTGCTCCTCGGTGGACTCCTCATGGGGGCGAGCAATCAGGTCTGGGCTCAATTGCTTGGCCGTGAGGCCGCTCCATCCGAACCAGTTCGTGCGTCGATGGCCGTCCTTGCAACGCTGCAAGATGCTGACGTGCTTCCACCTGAAGGCACTCCCGAGGCGAATCGCGTCATCAAGGCTGTCATTCAATTTCAATCGGTATTTCTCAAGAGCGATGATCCGGCCGTAAAGGTATTCCTGACTCAATCGTTGGCGACACAGGGAGGCCGCAGCGTCGACGAAACCCTGTCTCGATTCCAATCGGCAGGCTGGACTTCGGAAGTGCTTGAGGCGCTCAGCGATCAGTGGGCCGCCATGGTGATCGATCAGCGAGTGCGTTTGGCGCCGGGCTTCCGCCAATTCAACGTCACTCCGGCGGATTTCGATGAGTTGATGAAACTCATTGCGTGCGCGCGCACTGCGTTCACGCAACAGGGACAGAACATGCACCAGGTGTTTGTACAACGACGGCGAGAGATGTCGGGCGGGACACCATAACTGTCACAGGGAGGACGCAATGGCAACGAAGGCCTATATTCTCATCAAGGTCAAAGCCGGGCGGACGAAAGATGTGCTGCAGGCGCTCAAGCGCCTCGCCGGCGTCGAACAAGCCCACTCCTGCTTTGGGCGGCCGGATATTATTATGTTCATCACTGTCGCGGACGAACGAGCCCTCTCGGATGTGGTCATCACAAAAATTCACCAAGTCGAAGGGGTGGAGGAAACAGATACGCATATCGTCGCTGATAGCTAGCAGCGCGCTCAAGAGCGTGCGTCGTTCGTCTCTTGTTGAAGAACCGGGTGCGATTTTTTCACGAGATACGCTTCACGATTCACGGGTGTCGTGAACGACGGTGACTGTGACTCCGCCAAGTTCTGCCGAACGGTAACAGGCGTCGGCCACCTCGACGGCGCGACATCCCTCGCGCCCGGTAATCGGTGGTGGGGTGTTCGTTTCAATGGCATGGACGAAAGCGCGCAGCGTGGCGAGAATCGTCTGCTGTGGTTGGACGGCCCATTCGAGAGGCGCAGTGTTGTCGATGGCGCAGGTCACTCGCTGGTGAAACCAGTCAGCAGCAATTTGCCCCGCAGTTCCAACCCACTCCGTTCTCGCCACCCTCCCCGTGACAACGCGTGCAACGTCCAGCACACATCGCAGGCCGCTCGCTGTTTGGGCCTGCACAATTGCCATTGTGTCCGGCGCCACGGTCGGAAGCTGGTCCAACTCGCAGCGGACGGCGACCACCTCTTCGCCGGTGAGAAAAGGCACCAAGTCCAGTAGGTGAATCCCGAATTCCAAGAGCGCCCCGCGTTGACCGGTTATCGGTGACCGAACATGCGCGCTGGCTTTTGTTTCAATCCGGCTAGTGAACGTGGCGTACCGGAACGAACCGATCTCAGGCAAATGCTTTTTTAAAGCAAGAATTGTCGAATCGAAGCGAAGGGTCTGGGCGGTCATCATCAGTAGCCCTGCCTCTTCTGCTGCCGCCACCATCATTCGTGCCTCGCGGCCCGTCGATGCTAATGGTTTTTCAATGAGGATCGGTTTCTTCGCCTTCACCGCTTCAAGACAAATCTCAAGACAGAGCGACGGAGGGGTCACCACGACGACGGCCTCGACCGACGGATCGGCAATCAAGGCACGGTAGTCTCCATAGATAGGGATCGCTGTCGTGGGGAGCGAAGGCAATCCCTCCCCGATCCGTTTCCGACAGAGGGCGGCAAGACTCACCCCTGGCAGATCGTGCAGGAGATGGTGGATATACCGGCTGCCATGCCGGCCAGCGCCGATGAGACCAATTCTAAGCGGCATAGTCGTCATAGACCGTGCAGATGGGGAAACTGTAGTCGCCATTACACCCCGGGTCAACTAAAACTCACGCCCTACAGCGATTGACAGCCTGATAGCCTGGTCCCTATAGTACGCGCGCTGTACAGCCCTGTCTGAAATGGTGTATCTCACAACGTCTTCACGAGAAGAGATTGACGCAATGACATCGACTATCGCTCCCTTTACCTTGAATCAGATCGGTACCGGCACGGCTCGCTTCCCGAGCGGCGTCGCTATTCCCACCCTGACGGATGCCGCTGCCGACCCCTACATCCAAACACGTGTTTCGAAACATGTGCAGGTGGACTGTATTCAGTTTTGGCCTCAAGAAAAAGGACTCTATCCCGGCCTTGTTCTCTTGCATGAAGCATGGGGGTTGACGGCACAGATCAAGGACCTCGGCGCGAGGCTGGCGTGCGAAGGCTACGGGGTCATCATTCCGAACTTGTACGCGCGACTGGGGGGCATGGTAACGGCCAACGCGGAAGTGGCGGATGCGCTTATGGGCAAGTTGGACGAATCGCTCGTCCTGCAAGACATCAATTCCTGCTGTGAATTCCTGAATACACGCGACCACATCAAGCGAAATATCCACGGAGTGGTCGGCTACGGCATGGGCGGATCGTTTGCATTCCGGTTCGCCTGTCAACGGAAGCGGCTGCGGGCAGCGGTCGTCTATTACGGCCGAGTGATGCAGCCGGATATTGGGATTAAAGATCTGTACTGTCCCGTGCTCTATCACCAGGCGGGTCAAGACCAGTGGGTGCCAAGTCAGGATGTGGAACGGTTGCGTGTCGCTGCGGCTGAATATAAAAAGCGCGTGGAGATCAAGACTTACCCCGATGCCCCTCATGCGTTTTCCAATGAACAACGACTGGAGAGCTATCGTGCCGATGTGACAGCAGAGGCGTGGGAGTCTACTGCCGCGTTTCTGAAGACCTGCTTTCAAGGCACCTAGCAGGGTGCTGATGCCTGCGCGCGGGAAGTGCGAGACAGGCGCGACGCGGCCAGATTGGATTCCCACCTAGTCTCGCCCGCCCCACCAGTCTCGCGTGTCTCGCTTCATTTTCCGATTGCACCATACGCGTTGACCATCGAAGTTCTCGCGTACCAACAGAGTTTTTCCCCAGCCTATATCGAAGCCACCGCTTGAGGGTGTGGGCAGAAGCACGGTAGAGTATTCCGATGCGCAGCTACATCCTCGGGATCCGACAAGCCCACTCACGAATAGCTCTTGCCCTTAC
>CBDDRH010000063.1:0-4568 GCA_965233025.1 uncultured bacterium | reverse complement strand
CGCCGAACGGCCTCTTTCGCCGCTTCGCTGCCCGTGATAAATTCTTTCTCCCGGGGAGCTTCGAGGAACAAGTATTCCGGCGTGACCACCTTCTGCCGTTTTGCTTCGGCATGGGGGTCTTTTCTTGCGCCCATCGTCTCGGCCGGTTTAGGGGCCGCGACACTCGTGATGGGATCGCCCTGGGGGTTTGTCTTCTGTTCTGCTTCGAGTGCTTCGCTCATGATGACACCTCTTCGCTATATCGCCCGTGCTGTGCGACCCCGCTCAGCCTTCACGCTTCATCTGCTCAGCCGAATGGCCAAAGGCAGCCGCGCCGGCAACACCCGCTGCAACTGGCGCAAAGGTGAGGGGATTGGTGTGAGTTTTCCCACCGTGAACTCTCGTTTGCGTGCCTGTAAATCGCACGTTTTCGCCGTTCTCCGGTAACTTAATGCCCATTTCTTCACGCACCCGCTTGAAGACCTGCGCGGTCTTCCGCAACTTGATCGTGTCCGAATCTCGAATCGTCAGCATCGCATCTTCGTGCCCCTGTTCCGCACAGATTGCCATGGTGAGACAGTTCGTCCCAGCACGAATCATTTTCAAGGTCAAGTTGGCATAATGGCAATGCACGCCGATGAAAATGCACGCTTCGATCTTGTTGCCCCAAATCGTCAGGTTCGGATGGTTTGGGTTGATGACCTCTTCCGGGTCGATCTTCGGATACTTCGGACGATAGTCCGGCATGGGGATGATCATGACGTCAGGAATCTGAGCGGCGATTTCCAGCACGGCCTTGGCCTTTTCAATGGCATGCTCGTTCCAGGCCCAGAGCACCAGCGGTCCTGGGAAGATCGTGGCATTGGGACTGGTCAACATTTTACGGGCCATCTCTTCGATGACCTTGTCCTCATTCTCCTCCAGCAACCCATAGTACAGTCCTTGCCCTGGGTCAGGCAGTGCAACCCCCAACTGAGCTGCGGACGGCGGGTGGAATCCAGCGGGACCAGGAACAATGATGCGTTCTCTTGTATCTGACGTCGTTGCCACTCCCGTACCTCCCTAATTACCTATCACAATCATTGGATTCGACAGGACTGCAACGGTGGTTTTCTCTTCATACCGAATGTTATCGGTGACGGCAGCCATCGGTAATTGATCGATCATAATCATCTTAATGGCATTATTTTTTGCCATCGTGTCGCACACCCACACACATAGCGCACAACCCTTGCACCTATCCACCGCTATGTAGGCAGTGCCGTACTTGAAACCCTTGTCCGTACCCATGGTTTCACTATACTGAATGGTATTCGCTTCAGGGCAATATTGCGTACAGAGCTTGCAACTTTTCGAGGCGCATATCTCAACACTGATATTGGCTACCAGATACATGGTGCTCCTTCGTGCTAAATCATGATCAGGCGCTTACGGTCGCACGGACTTCCGAGCGTTTGACCGATGTTGCGGCCCAACCGTGATCAACTGCGTAGTTCCAGCCGGCCTGAATCACCGCCACATTCTTATCGATCAGCTCCTGTTTCTTCTTGAATTTCCGCTCGACGACACTGTCCAACGCTGCGGTTCCTCCTGAGACGACAAATCCTTTACCAAGGAATCGATCCTTCACAGACTGCTCCAATGCTTCAACCGAAGTCAGTCCTGTGATGGCTCCAATAGCGCCCATCAGTGCCATGTTCGTCGCGAGGTCCATCCCTGCCACTTCGAGGGACAGTTTGGTCGCGGGGAAATAGTAGAGTTTCGCACGGCGCTCTTCCAACTCACGCTGCTGATCCCTGTGAAGGCTCATCGGACCATCGTTATTGATCAACGCAATCCCATCCTCTTTCAACCCAAAATAGAACGGCATCGTATACGACTTACCGTGGGTAATGACCTGGGGATGGAAGATAATGATGATGTGCGGGAAGGTAATTTCTCCAATTTCATAGATCGGCTCATCTGACACACGGACGTAGCTTTCGACCGGCGCCATCCGTTTTTCCGACCCATAAAATGGGACGATCGTGCTTTCACCGCCGGCATGGATTACTGCGGTGCTCAGAATGTGTGATCCCGTCACAACACCCTGCCCGCCGACCCCTGCCATTCGAATGTTGAAGCGCTTTGCCATGGCCGAGCCTCCCTCCGATCGTTTACGCCTTGTTTGGAATTGTTGCGGTAGCCGGCTTCGGAAGGTAGTCTTTATAGCCATACCGCTCAGTCAGATACTGCTTGGCCTCATCGCTCACATATTCCGTAAACTGATACCGATCGTTCTCAACAGTCTTCGCGTCTTCCATCACCTTATCGGTCGGAATCGCATACTCGATGTTACAAGAGGTGTAGGCTTGAATGTAGGTCGAGCCCACTTCGCGGGCAATCAACACGGCTTTCTTGATGACGCTCTCGACGCGGCGGGGATTGTTCGGAACGACCGTCGCCACATACGCACACCCGGCGACCTTCGCCATCTGCAGCATGTCCATCTTCTCGAACTTCTTCCCCAACGGAGCCATCTTTAAGACGGCGCCACGATTGGTCATTCCGCTCTCCTGCCCGCCGGTGTTGCCGTATACTTCGTTGTCCAACATGATCGTGGTGAACCGCTCCTTTCGGAACCAGGAGTGGAGCACCTGCTGGAAACCGATATCCGCCGTTCCACCGTCTCCCGCCATGACGACCACGTCCTTTGGCTTGTCACCGAACCGCAGCCGCAACCCGCGAGACAATCCGCTCGCGACACCGTTCTGATCGCCATAGTTGCCGTACACAAACGGGATCGCAGCCTGTGAAATCGCTAACCGTCCACAGCCTGCCGTTCCAACAGTGATGGTATCTTCCGGGTTGGGGAAGGCAATGATCGCCAGCCGTATGAACAGAGTCATCGCGCAACCGGCACACATGGGATGCTCTTCGAGAATTTCCTTGAAGCTCCCCATTTGGGAAACCGAAATTTTCTTTCCAAACGGGCCATGCTCGACCATGTCCCGATATTCCTTGGGCATGAACTTCTCAAATCCACCTGAAAACTTTACATAATCAAGACTCATCGGAACACCTCCCTCTATCGTGGCAACGAAAATCCATTGCCTGTCGGAACGATACAGTTATATGCAACAGGCTCGCAGGAATTCGAGGTTGAATGAACTGAACTGATCTGCTCACAGGAGAGCGTATGGTAGCAAAGCCCAAAAAAGACTGTCAATGAGAAACATCTGTTATCCTCTCGAATCATGCAGCACCAGAAATACTATAACTTCCTGATAATCAACGCAACTTCTCAGAAGGCCCACTGTACCAGAAAGAAGGCCTAGCATACTCCGAGGGTGTAGGCCATTCGCCCTAATAACTTGTGGTTTGCACTGTTTCCGCGCCTGCCGAGCATGCGACCGATTTCATGGTATTGGAAAGAGAGATTGCCGATTCCACAAAACCTGTCTAGACTAGGCCTGTATGCCAACACGCGTAATCATCTCGGGGGAAAGCGAAGGCGCTGAGCACGCCGGTGGCGTTCATAAACGTCCTCCGATTCCGGACGACTCGCTCAAAGCCGAGTGCCCGAAATTCATGAGTCACGGTCCCTGCGGAGGTGTTCGAAAAGGAGGGTTGTGTGAGGTGTACCCCGAGATGACTTGCCCCTGGGTGACCCTCTATATTCAACTGGAAAAAATCGGACAAGTGGAGTGGATGAAACAGGTTTAGGAAGACATGGGGCGTGAAACATGAAACATGAAACGGCAAGAAGAACATCGAAAACCACAAAACTTGGATACAACGAGCGGCACGCAAGGAGCGGTATTACCGCTCCACTGCCTGACATCGAAACATTTCCGAACCAATACAAGGGCTATGAAATCACGATTGAGATTCCTGAATATACCGCCATCTGTCCCAAAACAGGCCTGGCTGACTTCGGAACGATTACTCTCCACTACATGCCCGACAAACGATGCCTCGAACTTAAATCCCTGAAGATGTATATCCACGCCTACCGAAATGTGGGAATTTTTTATGAGAATTCCGTCAATCGCATCTTGTATGACATTGTTAAAGCCTGCCGCCCGGTATGGGCGAAAGTCACCGGGACATTCGCCGCGCGCGGCGGACTCAGAAGCGTGATCGAAGCGCGATTTCCGTGAGACACTCTCCTCCACCATTTCGATTCAACCAATCTACCGCCTATCCATGACCACCTATGCCATCGGCGATGTGCAAGGTTGCTCCACGCAGCTGAATCAACTCGTCGATCGCATCAATTTTGATCCCGCGACAGACCGATTATGGTTCGTCGGTGACCTGGTGAATCGAGGACCAAACTCGCTTGAGGTCCTTCGATACATCAAACAGCTTGGTCCTGCTGCACAGATCGTGCTGGGAAACCATGATTTGTTTCTACTCGCCGTTGCAGAAAACATCGTCACACTTCGGCCCAAAGACACGATTCAGGATGTGCTGGCGGCAGAGGATCGAGCAGAATTAGTGGACTGGCTTCGCCGCCAGCCCCTCCATTACCGCGAGCGATCGTTCTTCATGGTGCACGCAGGTCTCCTGCCTCAATGGAACATCGAGGACGCGGTGAATCTTGC
>CBDDRH010000062.1:0-31396 GCA_965233025.1 uncultured bacterium | reverse complement strand
GTCGAGTGGCCGGCCAGTACATTGGAGATGCAGAAAAACTGGATGGGTCGATCGATCGGTGCGGAAGTCGAGTTCGATCTGGCCGGTGTCTCCGGTTCAGTTCGGATTTTTACCACGAGGCCCGATACTTTGTTCGGCGCGACCTATATGGTGTTGGCTCCGGAGCATCCGTTAGTGGGGGTGGTCACGACTGCCGACCGCCGCGCCGTGGTCACCACTTATCGCGAGGCGGCAGCTAGAAAAAGCGATCTCCAACGGCAGGAACTCGAAAAAGAAAAGACCGGAGTTTTCACCGGCGGTTATGCGGTGAATCCGGTGAACGATGAGCCGCTGCCCATTTGGATTGCCGACTACGTGTTGATGGGCTATGGGACCGGGGCCATTATGGCTGTGCCTGCGCATGACGAGCGCGACTGGACCTTTGCGAAGACCTATGCCTTAACGATCCGCGAAGTGATCGCAGGCGGTCAGGTAGGGCAAGAGGCCTTCGTCGCGACCGACAAAGGTATTGTCGTCAATTCCACGACGCCAGATGGAAGCTTTACCATCAATGGGCTGACACCGAGTGACGCGATTCCGAAAATTACGGCTTGGTTGGAATCGCACGGCAAGGGTCGCAAGGCCGTGAACTACAAGTTGCGGGATTGGCTGTTTGCCCGTCAGCGGTATTGGGGCGAGCCCTTTCCGATTGTGTGGGTCGATGGCCAGGCCCTTCCGCTTCCGGAAGAGCAGTTGCCGCTGCTGTTGCCGGAGACCCATAACTTCAAACCGTCCGGGAGCGGCGAAAGCCCGCTTGCGAATCTATCCAATTGGTTGACGACCACGGATCCGGTCAGCGGGGCGCTGGCGCGCCGTGAAACCAACACGATGCCGCAGTGGGCAGGTTCCTGCTGGTATTTTCTGCGATTTATTGATCCGAAAAATCATGACCGGCTCGTCGATCCGGCAAAGGAACGCTATTGGATGCCGGTGGATCTCTACATCGGCGGCAGCGAACATGCCGTGCTGCATTTGCTCTATGCGCGGTTTTGGCACAAGATTCTGTACGACATTGGGGTGGCCAGTACGCTGGAACCGTTCAAGAAGTTGGTGCATCAAGGGATTGTATTGGGAGAAGACAACCAGAAGATGTCGAAATCCCGCGGCAATGTCGTCAATCCTGACGAGATCATGGACCAGTTTGGGGCCGATGCGGTGCGGCTCTATGAAATGTTCATGGGCCCGCTGGAGGCTGTGAAGCCTTGGAGTACGAGGGGCGTAGAAGGAGTGACGCGGTTTCTCGAACGGGCCTGGCGACTCATGGCGAATGAAGAAGGCAAGCTCTCAAGGACCGTGGTGGAAACGGTTCCAACTCTCGAACATCAACGATTGCTTCATCAGACGATTAAGAAGGTGACGGAGGATATCGAGGGCTTGAGGTTTAATACCGCGATCTCCCAGATGATGGTGTTTACAAATGAGATGACGAAGGCTGAGCAGCGTTCACGGGCCTTGCTTGAACCTTTCGTCCTGATTCTGGCACCCTTCGCCCCCCATCTGGCGGAAGAACTGTGGGAAGTGTTGGGTCACCAGCCGAGCGTTTCTCAGCAACCTTGGCCGATCTTTGATCCATCCATGACAGTCAGCGATCGGTTGACCATTCCGATCCAGGTAAACGGAAAGCTGCGGGCCAAGGTCGACGTGGGAGCCGACGCCACTCGTGAGCAGGTCGAAGGGCTGGCTCGTGCGCAGATCGTGGAGTGGCTGCAAGGTAAAGAGCCGAAAAAGATTGTGTATATCGAGAAAAAACTGATGAACTTTGTGGTGTAAACGAGCGAGAGAGGCGCGACATGCGAGAAAAGCGAGACGGGCTGAGACAATGTGCTTCGCGGGATGGGATATTTGCCTGTCTCGCCTCTCTCGCCTGTCTTGCGCTCTTGGTCGGCTGCGGCTATCAATTCCGAGTGGAGGGAGCTGGGCCTACAATTGGAAGTGCAACGGCAACGTCCTCTCCCGCGTCGCCGCCACCACGGCTGGTTGTGCGGACGTTAGAAAACAAAAGTTTTGAGCCGAATTTGGAATCCCGCTACACCAACTATCTACGTCACGAATTTTCATCCGGCAGTGGAGCCCAGGTCGTTCCAGAATCTGAGGCAGCCGACCTTGTGCTGTCCGGTCAAATCCTCTCGGTCAGTCTTCCGACACTGAGTTTCAGCCAGACCGCTACGCTTGAGAGCCGCGCAGAGGTCGTGGTGATCATTAAGGTGGAAGAAACCAGGACGCATCGTGTCGTGTGGACGCAAATGGCGAAAGGCGCCTCGGAGTTCTACGTGACGTCTGATTTGCAATTCAACCGCGCTCTGCAGAATCGAGCTTTAGAACAAGCCGGCCGTTTCATCGCCGAAGACTTGGCATCCCGATTTTTGCTCCAGTTGGAATCGGGACAACTGGCAAAGTTGCCCGCGCGTCCGGCGTCGGACGACGCGGACACCACCATCAAATAAATCGGACATCCTCTATGGCCTCAGCGATTTCTCATGCCCAGCTCAATGCGCAGCTTGCGCAGGGAACGGTCGCGCCGTTGTATGCGGTGGTCGGCGAGGAAGATTTATTGCGCGATATGGCCCTGGGTGCATTGAAGACCGCGTTGTTGGGGGAAGGCGAAAGCGACTTCAATTGCGATCTGTTCTATGGAGACGATGCGAGCGGGGTGGAGATCGTCACCTGTGCCGCAGAGGTAGCCGTATTTGCGGCTCGGAGAGTGGTGGTAGTGAAAGCAACCGAAAAACTTCCCGCCCGGGAGTGCGACGCCATCCTTCCCTATCTGAAGGAGCCGAATGACTCCACGGCTGTAATCTTCATCGCATCGAAACTTGATGGACGACTCAAGTTCACCCAGGCTCTAGCAAAGGCCGCGGTGACGATCGATTGCTCTCCTCTCAGAGAGGCGCAGTGGCTTCCTTGGCTCAGACAGGACGCTGAACGGGTTGGGATTCGGCTCAATGAGGAAGCCATCGAGTTGCTCAAAGAGGCCTGCGGTGGCTCGCTCTACTCGATTCGGCGCGAACTGGAGAAGCTGGCTGCGTATGTTTCGCCGGGCCAGACTGTTACCGCCGGCGATGTGACGACGTTGCGAGGAACGGAACCTGGCGCGTCAGTGTTTGATTTGACCTTGGCGATCGGTGGGAAAAACCGTGGGCGGGCATTGGCGATTCTGGCCAGGAATCTGGAAGCAGGGGAGGCTCCATTAAGAATCCTTGGCTCACTGGCCTGGCAATATCGACGACTATGGAAGGTCAAGGAAGTGGCTCGGCAAGGAGGCCGTGAGGGGGAGGCCGCTAGGACCTTGCGCATGGACCCGTATAAGGTGCGAGCATTTCTCGATCAATTTCCAGAGGCTCACCTGCATGAGGCGCTTCGGTTATTTTTGGATGCCGATGCCAAGCTGAAAGGTGGAAGCGGTGGACGTCCTGTGCGAGTTCTTGAAGATGTGTTGTTACGGTTATGTGACCGTGCCCAGATCACAGCGCAACCGCCATCAACGAGTCGTGGCGTCGGGGTGCCGCAACCCGTGAGAGCGAGAACTATCTCAAACGTGCGAACGATTACGAGCGGGAAGCGGACAAGGAGTTGACGTGGAGCGTCAGGCGAGCAATCCGGCGCGAAGCGGTATTCGGTTTCATAACGCCTTTCGTCACGGCCTTGCCGAGGGCCGACGTGGCTTGACGCAAGGATTTTGTCGCATCTTCGACCTTTTTCTCAGCCACAGCTGCTTGGACTTTCTTTACGAGGCTCTTGAGGGCACCCAGCGTCGCACGGTTACGGTCGTGCCGCTTCACGGCTTGGCGGGCTCGGCGAATTGTCGATTTATGTACAACCGGCATAGTAGACTCCTCTAGAAAAGAGTGCACTTGTACCACACGGCTCTCCGAAGCGTCAAGGTGAGCCATTCATCAAAAGGATAAACCTGTGTCAACCATCATAGCCCGTGACCGCTTAATCTTGGCTCTCGACGTGCCCTCAAGCGATGAAGCCAACCGGCTTCTCGATCGCGTGCATGATCAGATCGTGTTTGTGAAGGTCGGGCTCGAACTCTTCACCGCCGCCGGACCTGAAATGGTCCAACGCCTGACCGCCCAAGGCAAGCGGGTGTTCCTGGATCTCAAGTTTCTTGATATTGAAGAAACAGTTCGTCGGGCCACTGCACGGGTTGCGGCGATGGGTGTGGAATTCTTAACGGTTCATGCAAACCGGAAGGCGCTGGCCGCAGCCGTTCAAGGTCGTGGAGAGTCCGCATTGAAACTGTTGGCGGTGACGGTGCTGACCAATTTTGACAGCCACGATCTCCGAGACATGGGCATTCAACGGAGTGTCCAGGATTTGGTCACCGCGCGCGCCTTATTGGCGTCCGAGGTCGGCTGTAACGGGGTGGTGGCCTCGGGTGAAGAGCCGGCGATCCTCCGTCCCAAAGTCGGTCCGCGGTTTCTGATCGTCACGCCCGGTGTGCGTCCTGCCGGTGAAGGTGTCGATGATCATGCCAGGGCGACCACGCCGACCCAGGCGATTTCGGCGGGGGCTGACTATTTGGTGGTCGGCCGACCCATCAGAGATGCTTCGGATCCTGCCGCCGCCGCCGCCGCAATTCTCACGGAAATGCAGGCAGCCTTCAATGCCAGGGGCTGACAATTGTTCATCATCATTTACCATGAGTGGGAATGAGAGCTGAGCAGAGGGCGCTTCGCGATTGACGTTGTGACGCCATGCCTGGTTGCGGGTCTTCTTCTGTCTTTGTTAAGATCCCCTCCGCCACAGAACCTGTGTCGAACGTCTTCTCTGTATGGTGGGTGTAGCTCAGCTGGTTAGAGCGCCGGATTGTGGATCCGGAGGTCGCGGGTTCGAAACCCGTCACTCACCCCATACCCCGACCAACCAATCCGTACAGCTATTACGTTGAATTGTTGACGTTACGGCAGCGATGGCCGACGCGCTGATTCAGAGATTACTCGGGTCGCACGGGTGGTTGGAGCGGAACGGATGGATCTACTGTATTGGGAAGAAGGCGGGGAGTGCCATTCTGACGTTCGAGTTTTTCTAAGGCATCCTGCTTGAGTTTCGTGGGTTCCTCAATCTGACTTTCGCGCTGCAGTGTCCCCAATTCCGCTGATTTGCGGGCATTCAAATCCACTACATCCATCTCATCCCTGACTAGGGTTGGGGTCAGGAATACGAGCAAGTTGAGCTTCTGGACCGCTACGCTTTGGAACTTGAAGAGCCAACCTAAGAATGGGATATCTCCAAGGAGAGGGATTTTCCGTTCGTTGATGATGACGTTATCCCGCACGAGCCCGCCGATCACGATTGTCTGTTGATCTTTCGCGATGGTGGTCGTCTCCATCGACCGTTTAGTCGTGGTGGGTCCGACCGGAATGCTGGATGTCCCGCTTCCGATCGTTTGCGCGACATTCTCCGCGATCGCGGTAATCTCTTGTTTGATTTCTAATCGGATCAGGTCGTTCTCTAAGACCTGCGGGGTGAGCTCCAGTGTGACGCCGACATCTTTTCGCTCAATCGTGACAAGAGTTCCGCCAGTGATTCCCTGGGCCTGACCGGTTGGGAACGGGCGATTTTCACCCACGACGATTTTGGCCTTTTGGTTATCTGCGGCGAGCACTTGGGGGGTCGACAGGACATTCGTGTCCGTGAGGCTCAGCAACAGTTGTAAGAATGCGCGCACGTTGACCGTGTTCAGAAGCGACGCTCCAGTTGCACCGCCCGCAGCGCCCCCAATAATGGCAGCCGCGAGGGATGACAAATTTTCCGGTGCGAGATTGAGCCCGGCAATGCCTTGCACTGAACCGCTACTGCCCGCAGCGATTACCTGTACAGGGTCGCTCCCAATCTGCCTGAGCCGATCGACCTGCACCTCCAAGATGACGGCCTCGACAAAGACCTGCTTTCGGCGCGTATCCAAGTCTCGCATGACAGACTGCAACTTGGTATAGGCGCTTTTGGTCGAACTGATGATGATCGAGTTCGTAGCTTTGTCCGCAAAGACCTGAACGGGGGCTTCGAATTCGCTCAAGGACCTGAACAGTGGGCGTGTCCCTGGTGTCGTCTGTGCGATGGTTTGAGATCGGGCAACAAGATTGGTCAGGATGGCGGCAAGGTCGGTCGCATTGGCGTGTTTCAATCTGTAGACGAATGCCCCTCGCTCAGGAGGAAGTTCCCCCATCGCCACGATTTGATGGACGTTCCCCTTCGAGACGACCGCGAGACGACTGACTTCAAGCGCCGCCACAAACATGCCGTATGCTTGATCGTGTGTAACCTTGGTAGGGGAATACACGCTGATTTTCCCCCCGGCCTTCTTGACCACGTCGTCCAAGACAAAGTTCTTACCGGTCAACTCGCTGATGAAGCGAACAAAAACAGAGAGTTCGACATCATTGAAGTCGAGAGCGACGCGTCCGGAAGTGTTTACTCCAGATTCAGCCCGCAGGGTCAGAGGAAGCAGAAATCCACTTAGCACTGCCAGCAGACAGACGAGAGAGGCTTGTCTGATCCACCGCGGTTGTCCGAAAGAGAAAAAATCCATGACTTTCAAGCAGTGTAAGTGGAGAGACCGATCATCCCTTGGACCAAGTCGAGCATGAAAATGAGAATACAGAACGGTACCATAAGGCCCGTCATCTACACAACCAACTAGCATATCTGTTGCATGAGATTCGCTTCTGCACCCGCTGGTTTAGCCCCAGATTTCCGTGATCAGATGGTCAGACTTGGTACTCGTCATCCCGTGTAGCAATGTCCCTCGCCTACTCAGCCCTGGTTCCTGCTTTGAGGGTTTGCGCAGATAGAATCAGCCCAGTTGTTTGGAGTTTACTCAGCCCGCATTACTCATGAACGCTTCTGCTGCAAGCCTGCTGATCCGTTGCTACAACGAGCCTACGATCAGCAGGCTTGCCTCTCGGGCTCTCAACGTACTGTTGGAGGCTGGCACCTTCCTTTTGGCGTCTGTCCCTGTCAAGAAGAGGAGGGACAGGCACCACAGCAGACGTTGGAGCCAGTCCCCTGAGTTCCGCGCGCTGGTTTCGCGACGCATCGTCATGAATAATGCGGCTAGTCGCTCCAGGAGAATGCCCGCTCGACGCGATTCTTGTCGGGCTTGTTCATTTTTGAAAAAAGACCGAGGAAAATAAAAGAATAGAGTTTCCTAACACATGGAAAATAAACGACATTTAAATTCAATGTAAAAACCATAATGGCACTAGGATTGCACTCCTCCGTCCAGTTTGCCTCCCCCTCAAGATCATAAGAAACCGAACGGAAACGAAATCTGGTGTAAAGAAGCTAGGGGAACCACCTCGCATCTTTCGATGATCTGCTAAGGTTGTAACGTGCGGACCGACAAGAAATCCTCTCAAAAAGCTGACAAAAAATCTCACTCCCGAGTGCACAGTCGGGGTGTTGTCGGCTACAGCAAGAAAAGCGCGCTCCTCGAGGAAGCCATCACCCACATGAACACCGGCAAGTATGGCCGGTCGTCCGCTGCGTTGAAAGAACTGCTCACGCTTGATCCTCACAATACGGAAGCTCGACGGCTCTTTGCCACGTTGCATCTCAGACTAGGGAGTCTTGTCACGGCTCGGCAAGCATTTGAGTCCCTCGCCAATGAAGCGATTGGGCGACAAGACTTCTGGTTGGCTGAATCTTTACTACGCGAATACTTGGCTGCCGGACCCCGTTGTGTCCCGTTCCTCGAACTCTTGGCCCATGTTCACGAGGAAAAGGGGGATTCAATGGCTGCAGTGGCCGAGCTGGGCAAGGCCATCGAGATTCTTATCGAAGGTCCAGACTCTGAAAATCCCAAGAAACCGTCTCAGCTCTATGCCAAAGTGAGAGAACTTGCGCCGGCGAGCCCCGTGGCCTTTCAGTATGCCTCTCTCTTCGACATACAAACAGGCGAGCTTCTTGTGCCTCATCCGCAGGCTCCTGCCGCGGGGGCGTCATTGGAAATTGATTCCTCGCAGCCCCAGGGCGAAACCTTCTTTGCCACTGAAGAAGCGAGGGCATCTGATGTGATGCCGTGGGAACAGTTCGACGGGACTCCTCCGATTCAGGAGACTCCGCCACCCACTTCGTCGAATCCCGTCGTCGAATCGCTCGACGTTCCGGACGTGGCGATAGATGCGACGCCGGTCGGTTTGGCTCCGCATGAACTGGAGATCCTTCCGTCCGAATCTACTGAACCAATCCAGGAGGCCAACCACCTCGATAAAGAAATGTTGTCATCGCGACTAGCTGAGCCGTTGCTCCCGTCGAGTGGACAACGTGATGATGAGATAGAAGATCCGATTGTCGATCGTTCGCCTTTTGTGGAAGAGGGGCGTACCCGTAGTTCCTCAGAGGAGTACACGGCAGATGCAGAGGAGGTCTTTGCCTCTTCAGCCGGGTCGCCGGAATTATCTTCTCCCATGCCCTGGGAGCAGATAGAGAACTCGACGGTGAGGATTGAGGAGGCGGCCCCCTCATCGGTTCCGTCAGCTCAGTCGGATGAAATGCCTTTATCGGGCAGTGAATCCGGTCTTGCCCTTTCCTCTAGCACTCAGTCTGAATTTGTCTCTGATCATTTGCTGCCTCCATCTCCTGTGTCAGATCCGACGGAGCCGAGTGAGTCGATCTTTGCGACAGAGCCGTCAACAATTCCCTCGGTGCTTCCAGAGCCCGAAGTCCCGATCCCTCCCACGGATGACTCCTCGCCCACAGTCCCATTCTCTTGGAACACCGTCTTCGACGGCGCATGGAAGTTTGCTTCAGGAACGTTGTCGTCGAGCTCGTCTGCCGCGCCCTCCAGGCCGGATGCGGTTTCCCAGGATGCGCCGGAGGTAGAATCAGTCCGAGCAGAACCTGCGTCAGACCCAGCGATCTTTTCTCCATCCGGTACATCAACCTCGGAGCTTCCCGTCTCATTCAGTGATCCCGAGCCGTTGCCCTCGACTCACCCTTCGATCTTGAGCGCAGCGAGTGGATCAATTGTAGAATCAGATGCGGTCGGAGAGTCCGATCTCTCACAGGCAGAGCCGGTTCGTTTTTCAGAAGAGCCCTCGCAGCCAGAGACGCCAGCAACTCTTTCGAACGATCCCCCAAGCGCCTTCCAGGTAGAACTTCCAGTACCGCCTCTGCCAGAGTCAGCCGAACCCGCTCGTGAACTTGAATCAGTTTCCCCCCCGTCTTTTATGGCGCCAGAGCCTTCTCGTTCAGCGGTGATCCCGGAAGCGCCACCTTCGCCTGAATTGGTTTCCACAGAGCATCGTGAAATACCGCACACACTGTTCAAGATCGCCGAGACTCCTTCGCCCTTTGTTGCGCCAAGTGATGCGTTGCCAGCATCTCCCGTTTCGATGGATACCGTGTCGAGTTGGAGGACTGGAGAAGTCGAGGTTCAGTCACATCGTCCATCTGACAAGAAACGAAATTGGGACAAGGATAAGGGGGATACTCCAGTCGATTCGCCGGCTCCGGTACCGCTGGTTGATGAAGCTCCTGAAGCGGCCGTCGAACTGTCGCGTAGCGGTGGATGGGAATCTGTTCCTTCCGAGGCGGCCCCTGCTGCGGAAGCGGTCGCTCCCAACTTGGGGAAAATTATTCCTCAGGAGGATACGAGACCGGAGTGGGTTCGGGCGAGTGAGTCGATCACGTTTGTGAATACTTCTCCACCGCCTTCCACAGCGTGGGAGGATTCTGGTGTTGAGTCCACTCAGGCAATTTTAGAACCTGCATCCTCTGTCGCTGCGTCGGCTGTTGATGTGCTTTTTGACTCAACGGGAGAGAAAAGCCAGGTTTCCACACGGGATCGTTTGAAGTCGCCAAGGCCACGCCCTCGCTTTGCCGCTCGAGTGGCGCGGGTCCGTATTGGTATCTCGTTGTTTATCGGGTCTTGTTTTTCGACCACGCGATCGATTGTGTTGTTGTGTATGGGACTGGCGCTCGCCTGTGTTGTGCTGGTGGCAGTCGGCATCGGGGCCGTTGCAGTAACCTGGATGGTGATGGAAGCTCCCCCATCGCCGGTTTATCAAAATCTGACAGCAAGCCCTCCACTGGCACTCACGGATTCGAGAAAAAACGGGTATTTCCTGTTACTCGGGTTCGAAGCTTCCGGAGAACAGGATCCGCTCCAGATGGGTTACGACCGCAAAGTGGAAGCGAGCGATCTTCAAGCTGCGAGCGCATGCATGCTCGGTGATGATGGGAAAGGGACGGCAGGAGCGTCCGCTAACGGGGTTCGTAATGTGTTCACTAGTGCCGACCCGGTGGCACAGCTGAAACCACAGGCTGCAGCTGTCCGATCTTGGGTGGCTCAAGAGTCGCTTGCCCTCAAGCGTTACCAGCAATGGCTTGGAATGCCGTTTGAAGATGTGGGCTACGGACAAATTCTGAGCCCGAACTGTGCCCATATTTTGCTGGCCCATCGGCTGTACCTTGCAGAAGGGTTTGCGCAGGATCTCAGCACCGGCCTCGGGCGACTTGAGACCGATATGGGATCCTGGCGCGCTGTGATGGGACAGTCGAAGACATTGATGGTGAAGATGTTGGCAGCGATGGCAGTCCAGGACGATGCCGCAATTGCATCCGGGCTCTTGACTCGTCCAGACCTCGATGGGGCATCGATTAGCCGACTCGGCAAGGTTGTTCGTCCCTTCGACCAGGTTGAGCTATCGCTCCGATGGCCGATGCAGAGCCATCTCGCGTGGGCAACGAAGGCTGTGACGACGCGTCTGAAGAACGACAAGACCAACGAGCGTCCTCTTCACGTTGCCCTGGCGGCAGCGATGTCCCTTCCCGTGCAGCGGCGATCCAATGCCTATGCGGATTATTACGAAGCCGCGAGCAAAGCTGTGGCGGAAGGGCGCTACACCAACCTGCCGAAACCGTCCACTTTCATTCGGACCTCCGCTGTCAGCGCGGTGGACTATGTGATGAATCCGATCGAGCACATCATCGGAATCGAGCCACTCCCCTCATGGGATCCCTATGTCGGGCAAACAGTGGAGACCGATGCGCAGCTTCGTCTGGCGAGCCTGCAAGTCTGGATCAGACAAGGGGCGCAGGACGGAAATGTGGTCACGCGTCTCGCCAAGGCCGGGCAGGCCTACTACGATCCCTTTACCGGTCTTCCTATGTTGGTCAATCAGCAGAAGGGGATAATGTATAGTGTTGGGCAAGACGGTAAAGATCAAGATGGTGACCCCTTGCTCGATGTCGTTGCAACAATTCCCAAGACTCAATCGGTTGTGCCTGAGAGCAGCCGCTCCGTGCCCCCACTCCGGTCCAAGTAATACACTGCCCCTTCCCTTCCACAGTCGAAGATTTCTGAATACTTCGTCCGCGCTGGTTGCTTGACACTGCTGGGCGTATTCCACAGAATCACGGCACACCATTCACGAGAATACACACCATGGCGTCCTCACCCGCACCATTTCCATACCTGGCCTCGGCGAGGAAAGGGATTATATTTCCATCCGCCATTCCGACGCGGATCGTGTCGAACGAAGAATTTGCTCCTTTCAGCCAGACGGCAGACCAAGCTCGCGTTGAAGAACATGCCATCACGCTTATGGAACGGACCGCAGCTCGACGAAATCTCACGCGGCGCGATTTTCTCAAGACCACCGGTGGGATGGCGGCCGCGTTGCTGGCTATGAACTCGATCTTTGGGAAGTTCTTTGAAATCGGAGAGTTCGAACTGTTTGAGACGGCAGCCTTTGCCGAGGAACAGGGCGCGCCCTACTTTATCTTCGATGTGCAGACGCATTACGTCGGCTCGCATTTTGACCCGACCGATGCCGAAGACAATCGAAAGGGTGCCGTCTCTAAGCAGGGGCTGCTGTCGCTCAGGCGTTCGATACGGGAATCGGGACTCAACCCGAAGCTTTCGGGCGATCGAGGCACCATCGACGACCTTTCGTGGAAAAACTTTGTGAAAGAAGTATTCCTCGACAGCGAAACCGCCATCGGCCTCATCAGTACGCCGCCGGGACCCTATCCCCAAGAAGCGGTCGTGCCGCCGAATGAGATGGCGCACATCCGTGACGAAATCAATCGCCTTGCGCAGTCTCAACGAATGCTTGCGCATGGATTGGCCACGCCTCAACTGGGGTCAGCTGATTTAGAATTCATGGTGATGCAGGCGGAGACACTCAAGGTCGATGCATGGAAGTGTTACACCGGGTCTTGTCCGAAGGGATTCGATCGTGGCTGGTGGATGGACGATGAGCGGATTGCCTATCCGATGTTGGAACAGGCCCGCAAGCTCAATATTAAGCGTGTCTGCGTCCACAAAGGACTTCCCCTCGGACCGGTGCCGGACTACAACCACCCAAGGGATTTGATCAAGGCGGCAAGAGATTTTCCGGACATTGATTTTTTGGTGTATCACTCGGGGCTCAAGAGTGCCTCGGCGGTGGATAGGGTGTTTGCGAAGACAGGCGAAATCCCCTGGACCACCGAGTTCTGCCGCATGAAGCAGGCGCAACCCGGAATCAAGAATATCTACATGGAGCTCGGCTCGACCTTTGCTCAGCTTGTCACGACCCATCCGACGGTCTGCGCACATGTGCTTGGGCAGATCATCGCCGCGTTCGATGTCGATCACGTGCTCTGGGGGACAGACTCGATTTGGTATGGCTCGCCTCAATGGCAGATCGAAGCGTTCCGGCGATTCCAGATTCCGGATCAGCTGATCGAGCAGCATCGATACCAGCCGCTCACACGTCAGGTGAAGGAACGGATTTTCGGGCTGAACGCGGCGCGTATATTTGGCGTCGATGTCAAGACAAAGCGGAATGAGCTACCGCAAGACGTACTGGGCCAAATCAGAATGAGTTATCTGGAAGAAGGACCGGAGCCGAGCCGCAGAGCTTACGGATGGGTAGCCTAAGAGCCGGTAGGAAGAGATGGAGGATGTGACGACATGAAGAGCGAAATCCTATATCCGGGCGCATTTCCCATGGTGCGAGTGGAATTGGCGGCCGGTGAGAACATCAAGGCCGAGTCGGGCGCGATGGTGGCGTGCTCACCGACTATCGACATTGAAAGCAAGATGGAAGGCGGTTTTTTAGGAGCCCTATCGCGAAAGTTCCTGACGGGAGAAAAGTTCTTTTTCCAGACACTGCGCGCGAGCCGCGGCCCCGGCGAAGCCTTGCTGGCTCCGACGGTGCCCGGTGAGATAGTGATCTTGGAACTTGACGGTGTGAATGAGTACATGGTGCAAAAAGACGGCTTCCTCGCGGGCGCCGATGGCATCGTCATCGAAAGTAAAATGCAGGGCCTCAGCCGTGGACTGCTGGGCGGAGAAGGTTTCTTCATTCTGAAAATCGGCGGGAAGGGGACCCTCGTGCTGAACAGTTTCGGGGCCATTCACAAGATCGAGTTGAAGCCCGATCAGGAATACATCGTGGACAATAGCCACCTAGTGGCCTGGTCCACCACAACCTCATACAACATCGAAAAAGCCACCTCTGGTTGGGTTACCAGTTTCACCTCGGGCGAAGGGTTTGTCTGCCGGTTCAGAGGGCCCGGGCTCGTCTATATTCAAAGCCGGAACCCGGGCAGTTTTGGAGCGTGGATCAGGCAGTTCATCCCGGTCAGCGAGTAGAGGATAGCAAGGTATGGGGATAACGGGATAGAGGAATGGACGAGTGAGTGGCAGGACACAGACAGCGTTACCCCGTTGCCCCCTTACCCCGGTTACCCCGCTATGAGTCCTAACGCTCTCTGTTTCGGTGAAGAGTTTCCCGCTGCCGGCGCGGCTTGTCTTGTTCATGTCGAAGAGCACGGACTCACCGTCACTTTTTCATCTGATACTGCAACCAGCCATCCTGAATCCATTCCTTTTTCAAGCCTCACCGTTTCAGCAGGCGGACTCGACCATGACCAACTTGTCGTGAAATGGGCCGGGCAGAATGGGGAACGGACGCTGTATCTGAAGAATCCTGACGTGATTCGGGCTTTTCGGGAAACGGCGCCTGACCACCTCGGTCTTCCGCTTGCAAAAGTTGCGGAGCAGGTGCGTCAGGTGCGGCACCGGCGCCGGCTTGCCTGGAGCGTAGTCGGTGGAATGATCTTGGCCACGGTGTTGGGACTCTGGCTCGGGTCCGATCTGCTCGTCGAGATTGCCGTGAGCCGGATTCCGGTGGAATGGGAACAACAGCTGGGCGAATCGGCCTATCGAGATTTTCTCAACCATCAGGAAGTGATGAAAAAGGGTCCAGCGGTCGCAGCACTGGGAGAGATGACTCAACGTATGACCGCGCAGATTCCGGATAGTCCCTATAAGTTCGAAGTGACTGTGGTGAAGAGCGACGTCGTTAACGCCTTTGCGCTCCCTGGCGGGTATGTGGTGGTGTTTACCGGGCTCATGAAAAAAGCAGAAAGCGGCGAGGAAGTGGCAGGTGTGCTGAGCCATGAATTGAACCATGTGCTGCAACGGCACGGGCTTGAACGGATCGTGAAAAATCTTGGGCTGATGACGGTAGCGGCCATTGTATTCGGCAATCAGCAGGGCCTTATTGGGATGATGAAACAGCTCGGTGTTGAACTATTCACTCTCAAGTTCGGCAGGGAGCAGGAGACCGAAGCCGATCTGACGGGACTGCAATTGCTTCAGCGGGCGAAGATCGATCCCTCCGGCATGATCCGGTTTTTCGAACGGCTCTCGGAAAAAGACGAAGGCAGGATGGAATGGCTCTCGACGCATCCGATGAGTGCCGCCAGGGCTGAACGATTGAAAGCGGAGCTTGCTGCCTTGCCGAAGAATTCGCCAGAACCTTTTAAGTTTGATTGGAAACAGGTGCAGGTCGGGCTGTAGTTGGAGAGGCGTGACCTTACTTGCGCACGCCGATTACGATCTCAATGCGATCTTTTGTAGAGGAGCCAACTAGGGGGTTGGAGTCATACTCTTCTCGGGCAACAATGTTATTTCGAAGTCAGCAGGATCGTGCTGCCAGGCAGCGGAAGAAGTCAGGCCGACAAATGGTATCAGCCAAAAAAATCCACTGACGACATCGAGAAGACCCAGGCCACTCAAATTGCTCGATGACTTTCGATATTCCATGTGGTATCCCGATTTCTGAATTTCGAGCAGCATATTGTCTCCTCTATCGACGTCGAAGCGAAGAGGAGTTATCCCCATGGGTTTCCCATTGACGAGAACTTGGGCTTCTGGAGGGTTAGATCTTACGCCGATGCTTTGCTTTGTCGGACCGAATAGCGAACACCCGGTCATGTAACAGAGAACTATCACGAGCGACAATATACGGCAGAGAAAAATGCCGCAGAGAAAAACTCCCTCAGATCTGCGGAGTCGCATAGCCGGGCCTTTCATCTCAGATTAATAACGCAATTCTCAAGCAGGCACAGGGATCGAGGACACCATGATGCGACGAACGGCCATAACGACAACGAACGTAAGACCGTCCGAGCATTGGCTGGGTTGAAGTAATGACAGGATATTCCCCGACATGCACAATCTTCCGTATCGGCGTGATTGCCGATACCCATGGCTTGTTCGACTCGGCGATCTTACGGCACTTCCGATGCGTCGATCATATACTCCACGCCGGGGACATTGGCAAGCGATCCGTTATTGAGCAGCTGAAGCAGATCGCGTCCGTCACCACCATAGTGTTGATCGAATTGTTGACAATACTTAAAGCCACGCATATATTTGGCTTCAGCACTGTTATTACCTAATTTAGCGCTAGCGGCTGGTCGCATCAATCCCATCCAACAATAAAGGGGATGTTCATGAAAAGAGCATTGACGGCATTGAGTGTGGTTGCAGTTGCAGGCCTTCTCTCTGCTTGTAGTGGAGTCGGAGGATACACGCAACCGGGTGGCCTGACTCCCACAGCGGGGATTTACATGGAAACCACCTCCGGCGGTATTTTGCATGACAACGGAGTGGTCCCGATCAAGACAGGAAAAGCTTGTGGAACCGGCATCATGGGGATCGTGGCCCGGCGATACAACCGTTGAGGCGGCCATGAACAATGGCGGCATCAAGAAGGCTGTGTTTACTCAAGAGTACATTAAGTCATTTGTGTGGGGGCTCTTCGTCGAAGTGTGCACCATTGCCAAGGGGAACTAATTCTTTGTAATGTAGCTACCTGTTGGTGGAAGACGAAAGCGTGGATGGCGGATTGCCATCCACGCTTTTTTTATCCCGACTTCGCTATTATTCTGCGGTGCTCGGTCGAACAGTTCAAGTACACGTGGTGCGGAGTACCTGAGGTGGATCTAGGTGAGGGAGGCCCTCATTATCGATGATGCAGCCAGCAAGAGTTATCTTAATACTGCTCAGGATCATGATTGTCGGGGGAATAGGTGAGGACCTTACTTTTCACGAACACACATTCGAGTATTCTCAGGTACATGCTGCGGAGTCGGCAGATGTCTATATTAGTTTGTCGGTGGCCGGCGGATTTCCTGATATTCAGGGGATGACCCTTGCGGGACGAGAGGTCAGTAAAAATAGTGTGAGTGATAGTGTGGGAGGAGGGTTCAAGGTTGGGATATTCCCACAAGCAACTCGACGAGCGTTGGGAGTTGAATTGGAATACTTTGGTACGACTGGTAGATTGTCAACGTTGACTTCAAGTAATGGCACTGAGACGGAAGGCACGGCTGGTTTGACAGTCCTCAATAGCATGTTCAATATCATTCTCAGGCAACCATCGGGAGCGCTTCGACCTTACGGTGGAGTTGGTATCGGATACTCGGGAGGGATTTTGCACGGAGCTGATTTTCCTGACCGGTCGAATCGAGATTTTGATTCGACAACGAATTTCGCCTATCAGTTTATGGGAGGGCTTCAGTGGGAGGTCAGGGGGCGAACGTTTGTGTTTGCTGAATACAAATATTTGGCCACCGATCTTCACTGGAAGGGAATGTCTCTCGACTATCGAGCAAGCTACGTGCTCGCTGGATTCGGATGGAGTTTCTAGCAGAGGCCGGGCCACAGAGTGTCTTTCTCGCCTATTCCTAACGGTTCAACTTTGACATCTCGATGAATTTCCTTCGACTCTTCTCGACAACCGATGTGGGATATTATCTGCCTGGCTCTACTCGTTCCGCATGAGGGGGATTAAGGGACTGTCGACAAGGGAGGTGCGCTAAGGGAAGTTGATGTTTCCAGTTATCAAAGGCGATTCAAGAAGTTGCGGTTTGACATCCATTGCTTGCCGGCCTCGTGGAGAGGCCATCAGTATTTTTTTCTCACAGGAATGTTGTATATCAGCTATACTCAGACCGTTGCGGTCTCTATGCGTCCGCTGTATTTATTATTTACCTATTCGTGGGAGGAAGACTTATGTCGAAGAAAATGATCATGCTGTCAGTTGCGGTATTATTTGGCATGCCGGCATGCCTCGCCATGGCGGCCAATCCTGACACAGGCCCTGGATGTGGATTGGGCAAGCTCGCATGGGCTAATTATCCGAACCAGAAGACCATCGGATCTCAAGTCTTAATGGCCACCACGAACGGGTCGTTCGGCACAGGGACGTTCGGGATCAGCAGCGGAACATCAGGATGTACGAATGATGGGAAAGTGTGGGCCGAACAGAAGACGTCGGTGTTTGCTCAGCTCAACTTCGAAAATCTGTCTCAGGAAATGGCGCAGGGCCAGGGCGAGCATCTCGCATCGCTCGCCACCTTGATGGGTGTGCAGGCCGAACATCACGCGGCGTTCTTTGCCATGACTCAGGAGCGGTACACCTCCTTGGTCAAGGCAGGCGAAGTCTCACCTGTCGCGATGGTCAAGGCGATCAACGAGGCGATTGCCGTGCATCCAATCCTTGCCCAGGCTCCGGTTCGCTAACAATCCGCGCGGGGCGTCGAGGTCGCACTCGAGGCCCCGCCTCTTTCTGATTCTCCGCTTGTATATTGCCCTACTGCTGTGTGTCGTGCTTTTCTCCGCAGCCTTACCGGTTGAGGCTGGCGAACCTCAAGAAAATGCCTATCTTGTCGAGCTGATCAACGAGGGTTTGAAGGTCAGTCTTGCCAGCGATCGAGAGTGGCATCTCCTGCTCCACTACCGAAAGAATGTGCTTGGCGGCTACACCAGTGAACAGGACGACCCAGGGTTTTTTATGTCTCCAGACGGGAAAGCTGATCCACAAGCGGAACTCGATGCGACGTTGAAGCAGTTTTTTTCCACTGAACTCGTGGGGCGCTCAAAGCAGCCGGCTCAATGTGCGTTCATCGCGCGGTATGAATGGCTACGAGATCGATTGCGTTTTGACGAGACCCGCCTTCTCCCGATTGCGTGCGAGCGTTTCACGCGATGGTTCACCGATTTTGAAGCCCAATCGATCACCCTTATTTTCCCCTCAGCGTTCATGAATAATCCTGCATCGATGTTTGGGCATACGCTGCTTCGGGTCGATCAGCGTGGGCAAACCGACAGCACCAGGATCCTGGCCTACACGATTAATTTCGCAGCCGACGTGCCTCGCGACGCCGGCATGGCCTATCCCATCAAAGGAATTTTTGGCGGGTACAGCGGTTATTTTTCAACGATTCCGTACTACATCAAGGTGCAGGAATATCGGGATATTGAAAATCGGGATATCTGGGAATATCGACTCAATTTCACGGAGCATCAGGTGAGACGATTGCTGATGCATGCATGGGAACTTGGAAATGCATCCTTTGATTATTTCTTCTTCAAAGAAAACTGCTCCTATCATCTTCTGGCGCTTCTCGATTATGCCGATCCCACCCTGCATCTCACCGACGAGTTTCGTTTCTGGACCATTCCAGCCGACACAGTTCGGCTCATCGCATCGAAACCGGGGCTGATTTCCGACGTCGCCTATCGCCCTTCCCGCAGCAATGTGATCCGGCGGAAACGCGAGTCCCTGCCCTCGGAAGATCGGGAGATCGCTCATCGGATCACAAAGGATGCCGGTGAACTGATCGCATCGGAATTTGTTCAATTGAGTCTTACTAGACAGGCCTTTCTGCTCGATCTTGCATCGGACTACCTCAGGTATCGGAGTGAGACAACCGATTCCCCGCTGCCTGAATGGAAAGACCGTAACCGAGCCATACTGACAGCACGCAGCCAGCTCCGGATTCCCTCTCAGGAGTTCGTAGTGAAGCCCTTTGCGAAACAACCGGAACTAGGACACAAGACCTCCCGCGCGGGCGCGGGTGCCGGTTGGCGGAATAACGATACATTCGAGGAAGTCGCGGTGCGCGCCGCCTATCATGATCTACTCGATCCCGAAGCCGGATATACACCGGATGCGCAGATCGAGTTAGCGTCGGTCAGTGTGCGTCACTACAACCGGGCCAATCAGACGCGCATCGAACGGGCGACACTTGCCAATATCGTGTCTCTTTCGCCGATCGATTCTGTCTTTCGCGTACCATCGTGGAAGATCAATGTGGGCATGCAGACGATCAAATACAACGAGTGCCAACTCTGCAGCAACGGAGTGATCAACGGCGGCATCGGGGGAGCCATCGAGTCACGGTTTCTGAAGCGGGAAGTGCTTTTCGCGTTTGCAGAAGTCGAAGCCAACTACAGCCGTGCCTATCAAGATGACCATCGCATCGGTGGTGGTGGAACAGGGGGGATACTGGCCGATATGACCGATGACTGGAAAATCATCGCCACCGGTTCATACTTGAAGTATGTTCTAGGCGAGAAGGCCGACGACATTCGGTGGTTTGTCGGATCGCGCTATACGCTCGCGCAGAACTGGGCGCTCAGGCTGGAGTACAACCACCGCGACCGCGACAACGACGTCGTATTTTCCGTCCAAGCATTCTTCTGAGATGACCGTTCGCCTTCCCCTTGCCCGCGGGAAAGAGTCCTGCTACAAGTGTGGCCGTACCAGTCTCGGGAGGCGTCATGATTCAGCCCATTGAGCCAACCGGCCAACGATCCGCAAGTATCTGCAGCCAGCCGATTGCGCCCCATCCGCCGTTGCGTCAGTACTATGACGCAATAGAGGCCCGGCAAGGGTTCCTCAACGAGCTCTTCAATCGCACGGCTTACCAATATCGCAATATCGATAAGGCCACCGGCTTCGGCTTCGGGCTCTGGTATCGGCGAAAGGCGCTCCGAGAAGCCGGCCTCAAGGCTGGGATGCACGTGCTCGATGTCGCCTGCGGGCCCGGATTAGTCACGCAAGGCGCCCTCGATGTGGTGGGGCTCTCGGGTTCAGTGATCGGGCTCGATCCTAGTATCGGCATGCTGCGCGAAGCACAGAAAAGCCCCTGCCAGAATCTGGTGCGAGGCGTGGGAGAGCGTCTTCCGTTTCCTGATCAGAGCTTTGATTTTCTCAGTATGGGCTATGCGCTCCGGCACGTTCCCGACCTCAAAGGCGCCTTTACCGAATATCGTCGCGTGCTCAAGTCGGGTGGCATTGTCCTGTTGCTGGAGATCTCAAGGCCCAGATCTGCGACGCTCCTCACTCTCTCGCGCTTTTATATCAAGACAGTTTTAGGAAAGGTGTTTTCAGCCACCACGGGAAATCGCGACATGCAGACGCTTATGGGCTACTGGTGGGACACGACCGAGTATTGCGTGCCGCCCGAAAAGATCATGGATGCGCTGAAGGATGCCGGCTTTGCCGACTGTACCCTGAAAGAATGGTGGAGCGGGTTGCTGCGGGATTATCGTGCAGTGAAAGCCGAGAACAATTAATGACGAACTCAGCCGTATCTCCCCTGGAACAGGATGTCGCCAAGCTGATCGTTCAGACGCTCAAGCTCAAGGTCGATCCGGCCACGATACAGCCTGAAATGGCTTTGTTCGGCGATGGGCTCGGCCTCGATTCGATCGATGCATTAGAACTCTCGATGGCCATTTCCCAAACATACGGCTATCAACTCAAGTCGAGCGATCCGGAGATCAATGTCATCTTTTCGTCCCTGCGAACCTTGACCAGGGCGATTGAGAAAAACCGTACGAAGTGATACCCGATGTGGTGCCATGTCAGACGCCCCGCTAATCGGTCCCTATCGTCCGGACGACGTACTGGCGTGGGAGCCTGATGGTCTCCGCACCGCGCGTCAGTTCCTAGTCGACGTGTTCTGCCTCGCCGAGTCGTTGCCCGATCGGCCCACGGTTCTCAATTTCGTGACCAGCCGCTATGAGTTTCTGGTGGGATTTGCCGCTGCGATTCTGCGGCGTCAGTTGACGTTGCTTCCGCAAAGCCGGGTCCCCCAGACCTTTCGCCGCATTGCCGGCGACTATCCCGACAGCTATATCCTGACAGATCGGGATGAAACGATTGACGGAATCGAGTCTGTTTCGATCCAACGACGGGGCAACCGGGCTTCCTGGCCAGGTGAGATTCCGCGTGTTCCGTTGAATCAAGTCGTGGCGATCGCGTTCACCTCAGGGAGTACGGGCCAGCCGATGCCCAACAAGAAAACGTGGGGGGCGTTGACTGCCGTGGCTCACGCAACTGGATACAGACTCGGCATCAAAGGTGGCGATCGCAGCGCGGTGGTGGCGACCGTTCCGCATCAACATATGTTTGGGCTGGAAGCTTCCGTGATGTTGCCGGTCATGCACGGGTTGGTCATGCATGCCGGGCGACCGCTCTTTCCGGCTGATATCCGGAGCGCCTTGGCCGATGTGACGGGTCAACGGATCCTCGTGACCACGCCATTGCATCTACGTGCCTGTGTCACAGAAGGGGTAAGAGTTTCACCCGTTGCACTGATCCTGTCCGCCACCGCTCCCCTTTCTCGTGCATTGGCGCAAGAGGCCGAACGGCATTTTCACACCGAGGTACATGAAATTTTCGGATTTGCCGAAGCCGGCAGTGTGGCCGAACGGCGCACAGTCGATGGCGATCTGTGGCGACCATTAGACGGCGTACGCATGGTGCAGGGCCAGACGTCGTGGATGGTGGATGCTGAGTATCTTCCGGCTCCGGTTTCGGTACCGGACCGCATCACGGTTGATGCGCAGGGGATGTTCATCTTCCACGGTCGGGGAGCAGACCAGGTGAACGTCGCCGGGCATCGTGTGTCGCTCGGCGACTTGAATCAAAAGTTGTTGGAGATCGACGGTGTTAAAGATGGTGTCTTCTTCTTGCCTGAGGAGGAAGCCGATCTCGTGACGAGACTCATGGCGTTTGTCGTGGCTCCAGGAAAGACCAGCGAAGAGATTCAGCGCGCCTTGCGGACGCACATTGATCCGGTGTTTCTGCCTCGCCCGCTAGTCTGCGTGCCTAGTCTGCCCCGGAATGCCACCGGCAAATTACCACGTGAATCGGTCAGTGAGTTGGTCCGGCAGTGGCGGGCAGGGCAGCATCATGGTGCATGAGCGCATGCTGTCGATCGGCTACGACCATCCGGCGCTTGCGGGGCATTTCCCCGGCTGTCCCATTGTGCCCGGTGTGGTGCTGCTCAATGAAGTGTTCGAGACACTGCGTCGTGGATCGACGGCGTCGCTGGTGGTGACAGGATTGCCTATCGTGAAGTTTTCCTCTCCTCTCAGGCCGGGTGAGTCCGTGACCATTCGCGTGGACGAGGAGGGAGCCGGTCAGGCCACATTTTCCTGCCAGGTGGATGCGCGTCTCATTGCGTCTGGCGCAATCGAGTTCACGCCTGGTACAGAGGCGCAAGTGGAACGGGCGTGAGTCTTGCCTGGCAACAGCAGCAGGAGCGCGGCAGCCGCACCAGCATTCGGATGATGGCATGGGTGGCGCAGTCGCTTGGCCGCCCGGTTGCGCGGACGCTGCTGTACCCGATTTGTGTCTACTTTCTCCTGGGCTCAGGGGTAGCCCGTCGGGCGATCAGGCGATTTCGCGAGCAGGCTCTCGGTCGTTCCGTCAGTTGGCGCGATCTCATTCGCCAATTTCATGCGTTTTCCTCAACGATTCTTGATCGGGTCTATTTCCTGCGCGGACAATTCGATCTATTCGAAATTCAGGTGCATGGTCTAGACGCGCTCGACCGTGAGCTGGCGAAAGGCCGTGGCTGTGTGCTCTTGGGGTCGCACCTCGGGAGCTTCGAAGTGGTTCGTGCGGTGGGACTCTCCCGCCAGCCCATCGAGATCCGAGTTCTCATGGATGAGCAGAATGCGCCGTTGATTCGTGATGTGATTCAGGAGTTGAACCCCGCCGCAGCTGAAACGGTCATCCAGGTCGGTGGGCCGGATACGATGTTGCAAGTGAAAGAATGTCTCGATAGGGGCGGTGTGGTCGGCATCATGGGCGATCGTGTGATGCAGGACGATCAGGCGGTTGTCTGTAATTTCTTGGGCCGTGAAGCCCGGTTTCCGACCGGAGCGATGCGATTGGCCCATGTTGTCCGTGCTCCTGTGGTCCTGTTTTTCGGGCTCTACCGGGGAGGGAACCGGTATGAGGTGTACCTTGAGTCTTTCAGCGACGCGGTGCAGCTTTCGCATGAACAGCGGGCCACTGATCTGAAGCAGTGGACGCAACGGTACGCCGGTCGGCTTGAGGCCTTCTGCCTCCGCGCGCCGGACAATTGGTTTAACTTCTATGAGTTTTGGAACGATTCGCACTAGCTGGTCTCTTCCGCTGTGTACGCTGCTGCTGGCTGGGAGCATCGCGAGTGCGGATGTCGAGAGTTCGCCGGCTCATGACGATCGTTCGAGCAACACCTGGACGGTCGAGCAGGTCGTGGCCTCGCTGAAGGAAGGGCGAGAGCCCTCGGTGTCGTTTGAAGAAGCGACATACTCATCATTGCTGACCGAGCCGTTGATCGTGCGCGGGACACTGCGCTTCACGCCCCCGTCAACATTGGAGAAGGAAGTGGTGGACCCGTACCGGGAACGCTACGTCATCGATGGAGACCGGGTGACCTTCGAGAGTGAACGGAAGCACGTGAAGAAAACTATTTCACTGGAAGACTATCCGGCCTTGCGCAGCGTTGTGGCAGCGTTTCGGGCCAGTTTCACGGGCGATGTGGCGGAACTGAAGAAGGTCTACGAAACCACGGTCGAGGGCACCAGTCGTCAGTGGACGTTGCTCCTTCGTCCGCACGACCCGGCCGGGAAATCCCTGGTCGATTATGTGTTGTTTTCAGGGTCTGAGGGGCGCATCGCCACCATCGCAATCCGAGCGCCGGACGGTGATCGCTCGGTGATGACCCTACACCGTGGACCATCCAGATGAGAACCGCGCGGTGGCCAGTTCTCGTCTGGATTGTCCTCATCACCGGCGCACTCTGGTTCACCGCGACCCGCTTGTCGGTCCATAGCGAACTCAGCGACCTGCTTCCCGAAGGGACCACGGCCACGCAACGGCTGTTGCTGACTCAAGTACGCTCGGGCCTGGCCGCTCGGCTGATGCTCTTGGCCATCGAAGGCTCGCATCCGGATGAATTAGCCAGACTCAGCAAAGGGCTGGCCGAAGGGCTGCGAGAGCACTCCCAGATCGATTTCGTGGGCAATGGAACGCAGACGCTGTCGCCCGAAGAGCGACAGGTCTTGTTTCGCTCGCGCTATCTCTTGAGCCGTACGGCAGGTGCCGATACCTTTTCAGCTAATTCGCTGCACGTCGCTCTTGAACAACGACTCGACGATCTGCGTTCCCCTCTTGCCCCGATGATGAAGGAATATATTCCGACCGATCCTACCGGGGAGTTTCTCAGGATCCTTCAGTCGTGGTCTGGATGGGAGGTGCCCGCAACACATCGCGGAGTCTGGATGTCGGCCGATCTCCACCGGACGTTGTTGGTGGTCGAAACTAAAGCCGCCGGGTTCGATGCCGATGCGCAGGAAGTGATTCAACAGGATATCCGGGCAACATTTCAACGGGTGCTCAATGGGTCGTCACCATCGGCCCGGTTGCTCATGAGCGGGCCTGGTGTGTTTACAGTCGAAATCCAGCGAACAATCGAACGGGAAGTGTGGTGGCTCTCGACAGTGGCAGCCACATTGGTGTTCCTCTTGCTCTACGCCAGCTATCGATCGGTGACGCTGGTGTTGCTCAGTCTGATTCCACTTTCGAGCGGGATTCTGGCCGGTATGGTCGCGGTGAATAGTTGGTTCGGGTTTGTTCACGGCATCACGTTGGGATTCGGCATTACACTGTTGGGTGTGGTTGACGATTACCCCATCCATTTGTTCAGTCATCTGAGCCGGCGAGATACTGCCCAGGCGACTATGCGGGCGATCTGGCCGACTATGCGTCTCGGCGTGCTGACCACGGCCATCGGGTTTTCGGCCCTGCTCCTTGCCGGCTTTCCCGCATTGGCGCAACTGGGACTCTTCGCTCTGGCGGGGCTGGGTACCGCGGCGTTGGTGACTCGATGGGTGCTGCCGGTCTGTATCCCAGCCGGTTTCGTCCCACGGGAGATTCAGTCCGATCTGTCCGGAATGATGGCGCATCTGTCCAAGGCGAAGGTCGTGGTACCGGCGGCGGTCGTTCTTGCGACAATCGTGCTGATATGGTCAGATACGCCTCTGTGGGAAGAAGATCTAGCGAAGATCAGTCCGGTATCGGAGGAGAAGAAGCAACTCGATCAGCAACTGCGTGGTGACATGGGTGCGCCCGATGTGCGGGATCTTCTGGTGATCGAGGCGGCGACGCAAGAAGATCTGTTGCAGCGGAGTGAAACGATGATGCCGAAGCTGGATGGTCTTCAAGACACAGGCGCCTTGGCGGGATACGACTTAGTGTCGCGTTATGTGCCCAGCCAGCGCGTGCAACGACAGCGACAGCAGGCCTTGCCCGAGCCTGCTGTGTTGGAGGCCCGGCTCCGCGAGGCGGTGAAAGGATTGCCGTTTGCGCCCGGCCTGTTCGCTCCATTCCTGGCCGGGATCGAGGCGGCCCGCAGCCAACCATTGGTCGATCGCGCCTTGTTCCAGGGAATGCCATTGGGCCTCAAGATCGAGGCGTTGATGGTAGAACATCACGGACGATGGCTGGCGGTCGCGCCGTTGCGAGGCGTTGCCGATCGGCAGGGGCTGAAGGCGACGGTGGCCGAGTGGGGAGAGGCGGCGGTCACATATGTGGATCTTAAGGAAGAGTCCAACCGGCTGATGAGAGAGTATCGAAACAGGACCCTGCAGTTGCTCGGATGGGGAGCGGTCGCCATTGCGGCGGCCTTAGGAATCGGATTGAAGTCTTTCCCGCAACTCTGGCGCGTGCTCGCCCCGATTGTCGCCAGCCTCATCGTGGTGACAGGCATAGTAAACCTGTCGGGTGAATCGTTGTCGTTGTTTCATGTCGCGACCTTGCTCTTGGTGATCGGGCTGGGCCTCGATTACGCGCTGTTCTTCAATCGTCCAGAGGACCAGGGCGGGGAGCGACGCCGGACGGTCTTCGGGTTGCTGGTCTGCAGCACCACGACTATTCTGGTGTTCGGAGTGCTCGCATTCTCGGAGATCCCTGTGCTGCATGCGATCGGCCTGACGGCAGCGTGTGGATCCCTGTGTTGTTTCATTTTTGCGGGCTTCTTAGCCGAACAGGATTCCCATGTCGCCTAACACGCAACTCATGACGCCCTTGACCCTGACGGCCTATACCCTCGTCACGGCCAACGGTCGCGGCGTGGGACCTGTCTTTCAAGCGTTGCGTGAGCGGCGCTCGGGATTGAACCCTTGCGACTTCGAAGATGTTCCCCTCAAGACCTACATCGGACGAGTCGAAGGTCTTGAAGATTTTTCGCTCGGGAATGAGTTGGAGCGATTCGATTGCCGCAATAACCGGCTCGCCTGGCTCGGGTTGCAGCAGGATGGATTCATGGTGGCGGTGGCGGAAGCGAAGCAGCGTTATGGCGCCCATCGTGTCGCCGTCGTCATGGGCACCAGCACATCGGGCATTCTGGAAACGGAACATGCCTATCAGGCGCGGGACCTCTCCGGCTCGTTGCCGGCCTGGTATACCTCGCGGTATCGCTATACCCACAATATGTTTTCTCTGGGCCACTTCGTGCGAGCCTGTCTCGGTTTGCGCGGTCCCGCGATGGTGATTTCGACCGCCTGTTCGTCCAGCGCGAAGGTGTTTGCGACGGCCGATCGTTTGTTACGCGCCGGCCTGTGCGATGCCGCCATTGTCGGTGGTGTCGATAGCCTCTGCTTGACCACATTGTACGGGTTCTCGGCGCTTCAGTTACTCTCGACGAGTCCCTGTCGTCCATGCGACGAAGATCGCGATGGGCTTTCACTGGGCGAGGCTGCGGGATTTGCGCTGCTGGAATCCAGCACGTGCGTCAGCCGGCGGGGTGCGGTCGCGCTGTTGGGGTATGGCGAGAGCACCGATGGCTACCATATGTCCCATCCCCATCCGGAAGGAGCCGGGGCAATCAGGGCGATTCGGGATGCGCTTGGTCGCGCTGGTCTGCAGCCCACGGATATCGACTATGTCAACTTGCATGGCACGGCGACCAGAGCCAACGACGCCGTGGAAGACAAGGCGGTCTCCGGCATCTTCGGGCGCACGACCTCCTGCAGTTCGACGAAGGGCTGGACCGGACACACCCTCGGCGCAGCGGGGATTACAGAGGCGTTGATCTCGGTGCTTTGCCTGAAGCACGGTTTTCTTCCTGGCACGCTCAACTGCGACCGGATCGATCCAACTCTGCACAGCCGGATCCTGCGTGACAATGACGTGCGCCCGGTTCGACGGATTCTCAGCAATATATTTGGATTTGGTGGGAACAATTGCTGCCTGATCCTGGGGACGCTCCAATGAACGTGGGCATTCAAGGCATCGGGCTTCTGGCGGCAGGACTTGAAGGCTGGCAAGCCGGTCGTGCGGTGCTGGCTGGTACCGAGCCATTTGCGCCTATCGCCGCGCCCGACCCTAAGGCGACACTGTTGCCCCCAAACGAACGACGACGGAGCAGTGACTCTGTTCGGTGGGCTGTGCATGTTGCACAGGAAGCGATCGCGCAATCGGGCCTCGATCCGTGCGAGGTGCCTACGATCTTTGCCTCTTCGGGCGGCGAAATGGGGGTCCTCGATACACTTTGTTGCACCCTGACGATGTCGGAGCG
The DNA here is from genome assembly GCA_965233025.1 of uncultured bacterium. Classification (GTDB taxonomy): domain Bacteria; phylum Nitrospirota; class Nitrospiria; order Nitrospirales; family Nitrospiraceae; genus Palsa-1315. The sequence goes on along the minus strand of CBDDRH010000062.1, from coordinate 3,415 downwards.
GGTCATCTCGCCTACGCTTTTTCATCAATCGGTACACAATACGGCTGCCGGCTATTGGAGCATTGCCACAACCTGCCAGCAATCATCAACCGCGCTGTCCTGTTACGACGATTCGTTTGCCGCTGGTCTACTCGAAGCCATCACTCTTGTGTGCATGGAACAATGTCCGGTGTTGCTGGTGGCCTACGATCTGGCCGTGCCTGCTCCGCTTAACGAAGCCCGCCCGATTACCACCGGCTTTGCTGTCGCGCTTGTGTTAGCTCCGCCGTCAGGCTGCTCTCTCTCAGGCGTGCGCCTCAGTCTTGATGAGGCACATCAAGACGAGCCAACAGGCCTCGTTGATCCTGCATTGGAGCGAGTTCGACAGGACAATCCTGCTGCCCGATCGTTGCCCCTGCTGAGTGCGATTGCCGCAGGCAGGCCGCAGAGTATCAGGCTAAGCCTGCTGGATAGTCAGCATCTCATCCTGGAGATCGATCCATGCCGGAATTGAGTAAGGATGAACTCAGCCGGTTCCTTCCGCACGAGGGGGCGATGCGTCTGATTGATCGGGTGGAGTCGTGGGATGACACGACCATTCAGTGTTGTACGCGATCGCATCGCAACCCGGTGAATCCACTGCGGCATGGCGCCCGCCTCGAAGCGGTCACAGGACTGGAATATGCAGCTCAAGCGATGGGAGTCCACGTGGGTCTTCTCGATCGGACGCGATCGACGGAGGGATTGATCGGCTATGTCGGGGGTCTGCGTGATGTGGTGCTTGATGTAGACCGCCTCGACGAGTGCCCAGCGGAGATCACGATCAATGCCACACGCGTGTTCCAGGGAGATAACAGTTTCATGTATCGGTTCTCGATTTCGTCTGGAGGCCGAGACGTGATGACGGGCCGGGCCTCGATTTTCCTGAAGGACGGACAATCATGAGGCAGAAGCGCGCGCAGATCAGCGCCTTTCATTCGTTTCATGACGTCAATGGGTACGCGCGAGCGTAACCCCACACACGTCTTCAGGCACCGACGCTAGAGTTTTTTTGATCGATGAAGAAGGAAGTAACTCCGAAGCAGGTCACCACCATCTTGGCGAGAAGTATGTGGCGGGAAGGAATTCTATGAGCCCAGCCAAGAAGTTTCATCTCGTACTCATCAAACCGTCCCACTACGATGACAATGGCTATGTGATTCAGTGGATCCGTTCAGCCATTCCATCGAACACACTCGCTATCCTGAACGGTCTCGCCCTCGACAGCGCGAGGCGCAACGTATTGGGTGACAGCGTCACAATCGAAATAGATGCGTATGATGAAACGAACACCGTGATTCCTATCAAATCAATTATTCGAAAGATGGCAGGCCAGTTTGGCATGGTTGGCCTTGTTGGTGTGCAGACAAATCAGTTCCCGCGCGCGGTTGATGTGGCGGAGCACTTTATGAGAGCGAAGATTCCAGTTGTCATTGGTGGGTTTCATATCAGTGGATGCCTCGCTATGCTGCCCAAACTCCCCCGAGAAATTCAAGCCGCCCGCGATAGAGGTATTAGCCTCTTTGCTGGTGAGGCGGAGGGTCATTTGGACGAGGTCTTGCTCGATGCTTACGCAGGAAGGTTAAAACCCATTTATAACTTCATGAACGAGCTCCCAGGTCTGGAGGGCTCCCCGCCTCCTTTTTTGCCTGCCAGGATCGTGAAGAACACATTCCGCCGACTGACCAGTTTTGATGCAGGAAGAGGGTGTCCCTTCCAGTGTAGTTTTTGCACCATTATAAATGTACAGGGGCGAAAATCACGCTTCCGCTCGCCGGATGACATTGAAAACATTATTCGAGCCAATCTGCGACAGGGGATCGGACGGTTTTTCATTACGGATGATGATTTCGCTCGCAATAAAAACTGGGAGCCGATCCTCGACCGATGCATAAAAATGCGAGAGGAGGAAGGCCTGCCTATCTCCTTTACCGCCCAGGTCGATGTCCGCTCGTATAAAATCCCGCGATTCGTCGAAAAATGCGCCAGGTCTGGATGCAAAAACATTTTCATTGGGCTGGAAAGCCTCAATCCCGACTCCCTTGCTGGGGCAAAGAAGCATCAAAATCAAATCTCGGAATACCGCAAGATGCTTCAGACTTGGAAAAACCATGGCTGCACGACTATTGCCGGGTACATCTTGGGGTTTCCGACGGACACACCAGAATCCATCGTACGCGACATTGAAATCATCAAGAAAGAGCTTCCGCTGGACGGTCTTGAATTCTTCTGTCTGACCCCACTGCCAGGCTCAGAGGACCATCGGAATCTCTATGAACGTGGCACGTGGATTGAGCCGGATATGAACAAATATGATTTGGAACATGTCACAATGGCACATCCCTCCATGTCCATGGGGGAGTGGCAATTAGCCTACCGTAACGCCTGGAAGCAATATTACACGCTGGACCATATCGAAACGGTGCTTCACCGTGCCTTGACTAAAGACCAAGACGTGTACAAGGTAATGTTCTTGCTGCTCTGCTTAGCGGGTAGCATCGGTCTGGAAGGGGTTCACCCGCTCGATGCCGGGATGTTCCGACGCAAAGTTCGTACGATGCGCAGGCCCGGCATGCCACTTGAGAGTCCTTTGAAGTTTTACCCGCGCAGGGTGTGGGAGATCTTATCGACAAGTGTTCAATGGATGAATCTGCTTTGGAGGTTCCATCGAATCTGTCAACGAGTGAGATTGCGACCTCATCCGCCAAAAGAGAGAGATCTGGCAATGACTCCGGTGGATGAACAGAATGATGAGCTTTTTACCTTGCTGCAAATATATCGCGCCAACATTCCCATTAGTCATATCTCTAAGCAGACAATCACCTCTGATCGTTGATGGCGGGGCTGGTATCTCTTTTCCTGAAGACGAACAATCATGACGCAGAAACGCGCGCTCGTGACAGGAGGCAGTGGCGCCATCGGATCCGCCATCTGTAAACAGTTGGCGGCAAGCGCATTTGCCGTGATCGTGCATGCTCATCGGCATCCTGAATCGGCTGAGCAAGTGGCAGAGAAGATTCGGACTCATGGCGGGTCGGCGTCGAGTGTCAACTTCGATATTACCGATGGGGGCGCCACGCGCCATGCACTCGAAACGCTGCTGAAGGATGGACCGATCCAAGTCGTCGTGAATAATGCTGGAGCCCATGACGATGCGCCGATGGCTGGGATGACTAGCGAGCAGTGGACGAAAGTCATTGATCTCTCGCTCAATGGATTCTTCAATGTGACGCAACCGCTATTGCTGCCGATGATCGGTACGCGCTGGGGACGGATCGTGTCCATTTCTTCGTTGGCGGGCGTAACTGGCAACCGTGGTCAGACGAACTATGCTGCGGCAAAAGCCGGGTTGCACGGGGCGAGCAAATCATTAGCGATCGAATTGGCTTCACGGGGC
>CBDDRH010000061.1:0-29212 GCA_965233025.1 uncultured bacterium | reverse complement strand
TTTTCAGGCCGCCGCAATGCCGAAGGAACGGCTGGGCAAGGCCCTCAACAAAGAGCAAGTGTTGTCGCTCAAGATTGATCGGTTGCAACGAGTGATGGAGCGATTTCCCGCGACCCTCTGGGCTAAGCGCGCAGGACTGCTGTCCGGGGTGTTGCTTCTCGAACGGAGCCCTGCTGTGGCGATTCAATTTCTCCGCGGGGCACAACGAGACTTTCCTGCCTTGGATGACTATCTCCGACTATGGACGGGGGAGGCGTTGTTGAATCTCGGAAATGCCAAACAGGCGGCGGAGATGTTCGAAAGCATTCCACAGGCGGTGCCTGATTCCTATCTGCTGACCAAGGCGGCCTATCGGGCAGGGGAAGCGTGGTATCAGGCATCGAGTTGTCTGGAAGCGACGGCGTGGTTTGCAAAAGCGGTGGAACTGAATGATAAGGAACCAGGGACCCCACGGGCGCTTCTTCGAAGAAGCGCCTGCCAACTGCGAGACAACAACGTACGGGAAAGCCGCGAAACATTGATGCAGCTCTGGGTTCGGTTTGCCTATAGCGCCGAGGCGAAGGAAGCAGAGACCTTGCTGGCCTCAAATCTTGGGGGCGAGCCGTGGGTTGTTCAGCCGAGCGAGCGGCTTGCCCGGGCGCAGGCGTATCTTGGACAATCCTTCCATGCGGAAGCGATTGAGGAGATCCGAAAGTTTCTTATGGCTGATCCACAGTCGCCCCGGCGCGCCGAGGCGAAGCTGAAGCTCGGCATTGCGCAAGTACGGCTGAAACAGTATGACGAAGCCCGAGAGACATTCCGTGCGTTGGTGAAAGATGGGGGAACGGAATCACGAGAAGCGTCGGTCTGGCTCGCCCGTGTTTACCTTCGACAAGGACAGGGGGACAAGTTGCTAGATCTCGCTCGCACGTTGGCGACATCGTCGCTCACTACGGAGCAGAAGGGCCAGATCACCTTGTTCGCCGGGATGTGGTTGGAAGATCAGTACCGCTTTGACGAGGCGATTGAACGGTACCGGCAGGTGGCAAAAGTTGGAGAGCCGGTGGCTCAGCAAGCCGAGGCGCGGTGGCGCGTGGGCTGGGTGCATTACCGTGTGGCGCGCTATCGTGAGGTTGGTGACGAGCTGCGTCAACTCGGCGATCAGCGCGACAGCGATTTTGAGCCACAAGCACTCTATTGGATGGGGCGCGCGGCCGAATTGAGCCAGCAGCCTCACGCTCGTGATGTGTATGTGCAACTCTGCCAGCAATACGTCTATACTTATTATTGCCAGCTGGCTCGCGACCGGATCGATATCCCGTTGTCGGAGCCTCCTGCGGCCGAACAGATTTCGGCGACCGTCCCGGTCAACGGTAGCACGCCTGCAAATGGTGAGGCGACACGCGTGGTGCCTACGAGAACAGAAATCGAGCAGCAGCTGGCGTACCGTCGAGCCATTGAGCTCAAGACGTTGGGGTTGGAATCTGATGCTGCGCGCGAGTTGGCCGGGTTGACCGATCGCTATAGCCGAGACCCCGATGTCCTCATGGCGCTTGCGACGATGTTGAACGAGGTGGGTGCCTACCACCATGCACTCCGACTCGCGAGAGCCAGGTTCCGAGATAAGTTGGAGCGAACCGGCGGCATCGTCGATCCGTCGTTGTGGAAAGTAGCCTATCCAACCGGCCTGCTTCCCATGATCAAAAGCCAAGGTGCGAGCGGTGTCGACCCCTATTTGGTGGCGGCGATTATTCGGGAGGAGAGTCAGTACGATTGGCAAGCCGTATCGCGGGTTGGCGCAATTGGCCTGATGCAGGTGATGCCGGGAACTGCGAATAATGTGGCGCAGCGGCTTGGGCTTCCCAGAGTAAGTCGGGATGATCTTTTCGATCAAGAGACCAATATTCAAATCGGAGTCCGCTACGTCGAACAGTTGCTTGAACAATTTTCCGGGAATGTTGCATTCGCCATTGCCTCATACAATGCAGGGCCGATAGTTGTTAAAAGTTGGATTGCGCTGCACCCTGGACGAAGCCAGGATGAGTTCGTCGAATTGATCCCGTATCAGGAGACGCGGCAGTATGTGAAACGTGTACTGCGAAGCTACCGGGAATATCTACGGTTAGACAAGGCCTCCTGATGGCTATTTCTTGACAAGATCTAGACAAGTTTCTATAGTGCGCCACAACCTGTAGGGGTTTGTTAAGGAAGAGAGTGGGCGAATGGCACTCGATCGGTTGGACGCGTTCGAAACTCGTATTAGGGATCTGGTCAAGCTCGTTCAAGAGCTGAAGAAAAAGAATGCAGCGCTCGAAGAAGAATTAAAGGTCGTTCGACGACGACTTGCGGAGAAGGATGATTCGAATCGACGGTGGGAACAAGAGCGTGTCGATATCAAGTCTCGGATAGAAAAAATCCTCGGTGACATCGAGTTGTTGGAGTGCCTTGAAGAACGCAAGGAGGTGGCCCTTGACTAAGACCATTGACGTGGAAATCTACGGCCAACGGTACGCGATTCGTGGCGAAGCGGACGAAGGAGATATCCGGCGCCTCGCGAGTTTTGTTGATGGCCAGATGCGCCATCTCGCGGAAGGAATGAATACGACGACCCCTTCCAAACTCGCCGTGCTGACCGCACTCAATTTGGCTCACCAGTTGTTTGAGCTCGAACGGAAGCGTGCTCAAGGTGAAGCGGATGTCGAGCGCCGAATGAAGTCGCTCATGGAATCGATAGAGGAGCAGGTACCGACCTCGCTCTTTCGCTAGATTCAACTTGCAAAGGGTGGCCCCCTTTGCTATCGTGGTTCGTGTGTATCGGGACGTAGTAGATTCTACGATTAGGGATATGATTAGGTCATGCTCGAACCGGTTTAGTGATCCGGGGATACGATGTAGTCATCACGGAATGGATGTGGGTTTTTGATGCTGGCGAAATTGAGGCAGTTAGTAGAATGTGTACAAGGGTTCGTCCACCTCATGTATAACTTCTTGGAGATGTTGGGCGAGGTCATAGAGATCATGCTGCCGTCGAAGAGTGCAGTCTACGGAAACAGCCAACGGTTGCTTCCGGTTCGCACGCTGAATTCTCTCATGCGGATGAGAGTGTACCGACGCAGATGGACCTCGTGGGATCTATCCCGCACAGGACATACCCGTCATCTCAATCCAGCAAAGCATCCATCCCCGTGGAGTCCGTACTCGGAATAGGCCTGTAGACCGCGTTTTCGGCCGTCCTTTTCTAGTCCCGCATCTTTCTACCGCGCCCCCTTCACATTTAAGACCGTCGAATAACCTTGTATCAAACGAGGCTGGGAAGAGGCTTCTTCTCGACTCGTGACTGTAAGGGGGGAGTCCACATGTCAACCTCAATTATTGCCTATCTGTTGGCAGGACTCGTTGGAGGGCTGCTCGGAATCGGCATCTTTGAGCTGATCCGCCGCTCATCGAGCGTCAGGAAAAAGGCACAGGAAGAGGAGCAATCCCGCCAGGCCATACAGAACGCTCAGCGGGAGGCTGAGAACATCGTCAAAGAAGCCAAGCTAGAAGCGAAAGACCTTCTGTTGCAATCGAAAATGGAGATCGAGAAGGAGCAGAAGGCCAAAATGGCCGAGCTCGCTGTCGCAGAAAAGCGTGCGATCCAACGAGATGAGGCCCTCGAACATCGGATCAGTACGATAGACAAACGGGATAGCGAGATCCAGAAGCGAGATATGGAGTTGTCGAAGAGAGAAGAGAAGCTGCTGGCTAAGGAAGCCGCTTGTGCTCGAGTAGAGAAGGAGCATCGTGAGGCATTAGAACGTATTGCGGGGATTACGGCCGAGGAGGCAAAGAAGCAGCTGATTCAAGAAATGGAGAGTCAAGCGCGACTTGAGGCTGTGGGGCATGCCAAGCGGACGTTAGAAGAGGCGCGGGAGAATGCGGAGAGGGAAGCACGTGAGATCATTACCAACTCAATTCAACGGGTGGTGCGTGATTATGTTTCTGAGTCCACGATTTCTGTCGTGCCAATTCCGAACGATGCGATGAAGGGACGGATCATCGGGCGGGAAGGACGCAACATTCGTGCGATCGAAGCCGCAACCGGGATCGACTTGATTATCGATGAGACGCCCGAAGCTGTCATTGTGTCAGGTTTTGATCCGTTGCGTCGCGAGATCGCCAAGGTCTCGCTCGAACGGTTGATGCATGACGGGCGCATCCATCCTACGCGGATCGAAGAAATCGTTGAGAAAGTCAAAGTTGATATCGATAAGCTCATGTATGACGAGGCCGAGAAAATCATCTTTGAGTTGGGGCTGTCGGATTTTCACCCGGAGTTGATCAAGGTGCTTGGTCGGCTCAAGTACCGGACCAGTTATGGACAAAATAATCTCTATCATTCGCGTGAAGCCGCGTACATCTGCGGCATCATGGCTTCGGAGCTCGGTCTCGACGTGAAGCTGGCGAGGCGGGGCGCGCTCCTGCACGACATAGGGAAAGCCGTCAGTCATGAAGAAGAAGGCCCACATGCCATGTTGGGTGCTGAGATCGCCAAGAAGTACGGCGAGAGCGAGAAAATTGTGAATGCCATTGCGGGACACCACGAACAAGTAGCGCCGATCTGTCCAGAATCGGTTTTAGTCGCTGCGGCTGAAGCGTTGTCTGCAGCCAGGCCTGGGGCTAGACGGGAAGCCTTGGAGACCTATGTGAAACGGCTGGAGAAGCTGGAGTCGCTTGCCACGACTATCAAGGGTGTGCAGAAGGCCTATGCTATCCAAGCGGGGCGAGAAATCCGTGTCATCGTTCGACAAGAAGACATCACCGATGCCGAATCGTTCCAGTTGTCTCGGGACTTGGCGAAGAAGATTGAGCAGGAACTGACCTATCCCGGCACGATCAGAGTGACTGTGATTCGAGAGAGCCGGTATGTGGAGTATGCCAAGTGAAGATCCTCTTCATTGGCGATATTTTTGGTGAGCCTGGGCGCCGAGCGTTGGCCAGGGCTGTTCCCAGGTTGGTGGCGCAGCGGCAAATCGATATCGTGATCGGGAATGGAGAGAATGCGGCCGGCGGGTTTGGCATCACGCCGGAGTTGGCAGAAGAGTTGTTCGACCTCGGCCTTGCGGTGATTACGACTGGAAATCATGCGTGGGATAAGAAGGAAATTCTCGACTACTTTCCCCGAGAACCACGACTCCTTCGTCCGGCAAATTATCCGAGTGGGGTGCCGGGTAGCGGAAGTGTGGTGGTCGAGTCGGCCGGCGGAGAACAGCTCGGCGTGCTCCAGCTGATGGGGCGTGCATACATGCCGACTTTGGACTGTCCGTTCCAGGTAGCCAAAAAAGAATTGGCCGCGCTGAAGAAGCGAACGGTTGCCGTGGTTGTTGACATGCATGCGGAAGCTACGTCAGAGAAAATGGCGATGGGACACTATCTGGACGGAGAGGTCGTCGCTGTGGTGGGTACCCACACGCATGTGCAAACGGCCGATGATCAGATTCTCCCAAAGGGGACTGCGTATGTGACGGATATAGGGATGACCGGCCCACTCCATTCCGTAATCGGGGTAAAGAAAGAGTTGGCGATCGAAAAGTTTTTAACCGGGATGCCACGGCGCTTTGAAGTGGCCTCGGGTCCCTCTGTCTTTTGTGCGGTGCTGCTCGAAGTTGATGCGCGTCTTGGTAAAGCACTGTCGATCGAACGAATTCGCATTATCGACTAAAGGAGACCCACCACGAGCCCTTCCGGTTTCCCCGCTTCCCCTGGTCAGGCTGTTCCTCCGAAACGGATTCTGACGGTTTCGGAGTTGACGGGACTTCTTCGCACCTCGATCGAAGAAGAATTCTCTGACGTCTGGTTAGAAGGTGAACTTTCCAATCTCCGTGCTCCCGGATCGGGACATGTCTATTGCACGCTCAAGGACAAGACGAGCCAAATTCGCGCGGTGCTGTTCCGGTCCAGCGCGGTGAGGTTGCGGTTTGCTTTGCAGGAAGGGCTACAGGTGATTGTGCGGGGCCGGCTCACGGTCTACGAACCGCGTGGCGAATATCAGATCGTGCTCGACACGGTGGAGCCGAAGGGGATCGGCGCGCTGCAGTTGGCATTTGAACAATTGAAAGCACGATTAGCAGCGGAGGGGCTGTTCGATCAGGACAGAAAAAAGCCGATCCCGGCATTCCCTCGAACCGTGGGTGTCGTCACATCGCTGACCGGCGCAGCCATTCGGGATATCCTGGCCGTTCTTCGGCGACGCTGGCCGACGCTCCATATTCTTATCGCCCCGGTTCAAGTCCAGGGGGAGAGTGCTGGGCGTCAAATTGCTGGGGCGCTAACTGCCTTGAACGGCCTGGGTACTGTAGATGTCATCATTGTCGGCCGAGGCGGAGGCTCGCTGGAAGATCTCTGGAGTTTCAATGAGGAGATCGTGGTGCGAGCCATTGCAGCATCAGGTGTTCCGGTGGTGTCAGCTGTCGGACATGAAGTCGATGTGACGCTTGCCGATTTCGCCGCCGATCTTCGAGCGCCAACGCCGTCGGCGGCAGCGGAGGCAGTGGTTCCGGTGTTGGCTGAGATCGTGGAACGATTGCGGGAACTCAAGGTCCGTCTAGGACAGGTGATGCTCCGACATTGTGCGTTCGAGCGGCAACGGCTCGATGTCGGCATTCGAGGGGTGACGGATGTACGTTTCCGTATCCAGGAAACGACGCAGCGGACAGATGAGATGGTGGACCAATTGCGTGAGATGGTCCAAGAACTGTTCACGGCTTGGCGTGAACGGGTTCACGGGGTGCAGCGCGATCTATCCAGTCTCAATCCTATTCTCGCGATCAAGCAAGGCCTGGCGACAGTTCCGCAACTCTCTAAGCGCCTTGAAAGGCAGATGGGGGTGGTGTTGGCGCAGCATCGTCACCGGATCCATGCGACACTGTCGCAGCTTAATACTCTGAGCCCCTTGGCGATCCTGGGACGTGGCTACAGTATTCTTCAAACGGTTCCGGCTGGTCAAATACTCCGGCGGGCAAACGACGTGGAGGTTGGACAGGAGTTGGAGGCTCAATTGGCAAGTGGGCGTCTGGGCTGCAGGGTCACGCGTGTGTGCAATGATTCCTCAGTTTGAAATCGTTGTGTGGTCGAGTATAATGAGCCGTCGCCCATAAATAATGACGAGGTGTGTCGTGGCAGCGGTGAAATTTGAACAGGCAATGGCGCGGTTGGAAGCCATTGTTGGTGAGTTGGAAAAAAGCGATCTTCCGTTGGATGAGTCGCTCAAGATCTTTGAAGAGGGTATTCGCCTTTCAAAGAATTGTCTCAAGATTTTAGAGGAAGCCGAGCATAAAGTAGAAGTGCTTGTGCAAGATAAGAACGGCAAGAAACGAATCCATGCCTTCTCGCCAGACGACGCAGCCGATGAACCGTCCTCCTAGCTTCTCTAGTACAGGCTTTTATTTTCCTCCATGCCCTGGTGAGTGGTTTCTTTAGTCGATATGGCTACCCTTCCTCGTGTTCACAAAGAACGGTTGGACCGTGTGCTTGCGGCTCAGGGTCTAGTGCCCAGTCGGGAAGCTGCAGCCAGAACTGTCTTGGCAGGCGGAGTATCGGTTGATGGGATTATGGTGGATAAGCCAGCGAAGCTGGTGCCGCTGGATGCGCGGATCGAGATTGTGCAGCCCGCGTTGTTTGTTAGTCGATCGGGTGACAAATTGGCTGCAGCCCTTGATGCCTTTCATATTGATCCGAGAGGAACAATCGGTTTGGATGTTGGGTGTTCGACCGGTGGGTTTACCGACTGTTTGTTGCAGCGAGGAGCCACACGCATTTATGCCATCGACGTGGGGTATGGACAGTTTGAGTGGAGACTTCGTAAAGATTCGCGTGTTGTCTTGCTCGAACGGACCAACATTCGGTATGTTAACCGTGCAGCGGTTCCTGAGCCGATCGACCTGGCGGTGATCGACGTTTCTTTTATTTCTCTGACCCTGGTATTGCCAGCGGTCGTCAATCTACTCAACAGCTGTGCAGCGGTTGTGGTGTTAGTGAAGCCACAATTTGAAGTCGGCAAGGGTCAGGTCGGACGAGGCGGGATCGTGCGAGATAATGCCCAGCGCGAAGCGGTGACTGAAAAGGTTATTGCCTGCGCCTCTCATTTGGGGCTTCAGTTGAAAGGTGTGCTCGATTCTCCCGTGATAGGGCGAAAAGGGAATCGGGAGATTCTTGTTGGTTTTGCCCGCGAGATAACAACTCGATCGAGTGAGTGGTGAGTAGATGATGGCACGTGTCCGTAGGCGATGGGGGCATGCATGAAAGTACTCGTGACCGGAGGTGCCGGTTTTATCGGATCGCATTTAGTCGACCGCCTTATTCAAGAAGGGCATGAAGTTGTTATTGTGGACAATCTGTCCACGGGAAAACGGAGAAACCTCAATCGCGCTGCTCGTTTTTTCAAGCTAGATATTCAGAGTTGGCGACTTGAACGGGTGTTCCGCAACGAAAGACCCAATATTGTCATGCATCTTGCTGCACAGATGGACGTGCGAAAATCTGTGGAAGATCCGATCTTCGATGCCCAGGTGAATGTCCTTGGGATGCTGAACGTGTTGCAGCAATCGATTAAACACGGTGTGCGGAAGGTGGTATTCTCTTCTTCCGGTGGAGCCATCTACGGCGAGCAAGAAATCTATCCTGTCCCCGAGTCCCATGCCACGAGGCCTCTGTCACCTTACGGCATTAGCAAGCTATGCGGCGAACAGTATCTCTCCTACTATCAACGGGTGAGTGGACTTCAAATAGTGAGCCTGCGCTATGCCAATGTCTATGGTCCACGTCAGGATCCTGATGGAGAGGCTGGCGTGGTCGCGATCTTTATTCAGAAGTTGCTGAATAACGAGCAAGCGATCGTCAATGGGAATGGACGGCAAACGCGAGACTTCGTCTATGTCGAAGATGTCGTTGAGGCAAACCTTGCGGTCATGGGTCAGGAAACACAAGGAACGTATAATGTTGGAACGGGCGACGAAACCTCAATCAACGATTTGCTCAGAATCTTAATCGCGCACACGAATTCGACATGCAAGGAAATTCACGGGCCAGCTAAAATCGGTGAGCAAGTACGGAGCGTGATTGATTCGAGCAAGCTCCGTCAAGAATTGTCTTGGGATCCCAAAACCGAACTCAGTGAAGGTCTCAAGCGCACCGTCGATTATTTTCGTGAGCGGATGAGCTAGCACTGACTGTGTCGTTCAGGGAAGGGTGGAGAGTACCTGTACCACGGGCCTTGGTGGGGCTGGATTAATATCGAGGTACGGTTCCATCCACCTGGGTCGACCAGGCGTCGATTCCTCCTACCAGATTCTTCACATTAGGGAATCCCTGTTGAAGCAAGAAATTTGTCGCGTCGGCGCTTCTCATACCATGGTGACAGATGGCAATAATCTCTGAGTCGCGGTTTAAGCGAGCGAGTGATTGGGGGATTGTTCCGAGGGGAATTAGAATTGAGCCATCCAGCTTTGCGAGGGAATATTCCCATTCCTCTCTCACGTCAACCAGGACCAATTTGTCGCCTTTATCAAGGCGTGCCTTCAGTTCTTTCGGGGAAATGGCAAAGTTCATCAAGTATCCTCTTTGCTTGAGGTCATCATGATAGGTGAGGGGTGAAAAGCTTGTCAATGAGCTTGAGGTGTTCTCGGTTGAGCCTGTTCTTAATTAAATGGAAAGTAGATAGCTGATAAGGCCAGATCCTTTCATGTTTCTTAAAATACACGGGACAAAAAATCGCACATTTTTGTCAACTCTCGTCTTTATGAGGCATTATAGCGATCTGAATTAAATACGAATGAGAGGTGAAATGGGTTGGTCTGTGAAGCATAAGATTATAAGATATTGATTAATTGTGATAGTCATGTATTTATATACGTAGTAGGCCCAGAAATTGCTTTACCATTTGGCTATTAAGACCGAATGGCAGGGACCATTGCGTGGCAGAAAGGTTATTTTACGATAAAATGGTCACGCCTCATATGAAAAAATCAGCAGGGCAGGTCCTTGTTATCTTGGTTACGGCAGTAAATCAGCGAGAAGCAACAAGAATTGGTGAAGCAATGGTGAATGCAAACCTGGCTGCCTGTGCAAATATTATCTCGAGGATTCAATCGATTTATCGGTGGAAGGGTAAAGTAGTCAAGACAGAAGAAGCTCTTCTCATATTGAAATCCACCAAGTCTCGGTATCGTGCTCTCGAAAAAGCGATCAAGGCGATACATACCTATGAGATTCCTGAAGTTATTGCGTTATCGGTTAAGCAAGGTCATGATAGATATATGGGGTGGGTGCGTAGTGAAACCCACAGTTAACTTTTAGCAAGGAGGAGTCCCCAAAGTGAGGGGTTGACTGGAGCAATCTGGATCGATACACTCGCCAGGAGTGTTATAGAAAGCGAAGCAGCCCAATCAGCAGGGGGTGAATGGTCATGGGGCAAATGAACGGCGCAGAAGACAGCGATGCCTATACCGTCGTGGTTTTTCGTGGCTCAACAGCTAAACCACTTCGATTTAGTTTCCGTCGCAAGCTTGTCAGTAAACTATTGATTGTTGGAGCCATTTTTGTTTTAGTCGATATTCTTGTCCTCTCACACTACGTGATTAGAACCGGCGAAGTCTGGGAGCTTTCAGCATTCCGTGAGGAAGCCATGAGTGCACGGGAGCAAACCGGAGCATTTTCTAGCGCTGTCGACGATTTGAAGAAGCGTCTAACGAGCATGAAGGAGGTCAATCAGCGGCTTCGTGTCATGTTGGGGATCGAGAATCCGAAACCGGGGGATGTAGCGAATGGTCGAGGTGGTGAGGATACTCCCCTCCCAGACGGCAATACTCTTCCTGCCGCTGAAAAGATCTCTCAAGGTGACGCAGGAGTTCAGCATTTCAACTCAGCGGAAACTACCCAGAGTGCTCTGGCTGGCCAAACGAGCCCATCTGCCGGTTCGAGTGGTCTCACCGAGCAGGAGAGGATCGCTTCAATTAAGGACGGTATAGATTGGCTGTCGAAAGAAGCTGCAATCCAGGAAGAGTCGCTTCAAGAATTGTCCTTGGCTGCCGAAAAGAAATCTTCTCGATGGGCAGCAACCCCGTCCATTTGGCCGGTAAAGGGGTGGGTGACTTCTGGGTTCGGGCCGAGGGTTTCTCCATTTACAGAAAAACCTGCTTGGCATGACGGATTGGATATTGGAGCTGCTGCCAACGCGCCAGTCCAAGCTCCGGCTCAAGGACGGGTCACAGCAGTCGGCTTCGACCCTAAGCTGGGAAATCTTGTGAAGCTCGACCATGGATTCGGTATCGAAACTCTCTACGGCCACCTAGCTAAGGCATTGGTCAAAGAGGGGCAGCGTGTGAAGCGTGGAGAAGTCGTCGGCTTAGTTGGCAGCAGCGGACTGGCTACGGGGCCCCACTTGCACTACATGGTCAAGGTTCACGGCCAAGCGCTAGACCCAGTAAAGTACATCCTCGAATAATTCGTTAAGCCTCCCGCTTCACTCACCAGCGCGTCATCAACCGACTTGGTTTGTGACGAGGCCGCACTGAACTCATTTCTCCTCTTCACATCCAACAAAACGCACCGACTCGACTCCTATGCTATACTGCTCCCCCTTAAGTTATGAGAGTACGCTCTCCTCAATCTTATGACAGATATTGAGATCAACCGATCAGTGCAGGCGCGTCCAATTCAGGATGTCGCTGATCAGCTTGGTATTCAGGCCAACGAGCTAGTTCCGTACGGAAAACTGAAGGCGAAGGTTTCGCTTGACGTACTCGAGCGGCTTCATGCTGCCCCACTCGGCAGGTACGTACTCGTGACCGCCATCAATCCGACGCCGCTCGGGGAAGGCAAGACGACAACGTCTATCGGGCTTGCTATGGGCCTTTCCCGCCTCGGCCATCGAACGGCCGTCACGCTTCGGCAGCCTTCATTGGGGCCGGTGTTCGGGATCAAAGGGGGGGGGACAGGAGGGGGAAGAGCGCAAGTCCTTCCGATGGAAGAAATCAATCTCCACTTGACCGGCGATGCCCATGCTGTATCCGCCAGTCACAATCTTTTGTCGGCATTTGTCGATAATCACCTGTTTCATGGGAATGCGCTTCAAGTAGATCCGAATCGGATCACTTGGCCACGGACAGTAGGAGTCAGCGATCGGGCATTACGGCAGGTCTCGCTGGGAGAGGGGGCTGTTGGTCGCACGGGTCAGTTTGTAATCACTGAAGCTTCCGAAATCATGGCGATACTTGCATTGGCATCGAGTCAGGTCGATCTCAGACACAGGCTCGGCCAGATCGTGGTTGGGTTTACAACGGATGGTAAGCTGGTGCGGGCAGAAGAGTTTGGATGTGCCGGGTCCATGGCGGTCTTGCTTAGAGAAGCCTTGTTGCCTAACCTGGTTCAGACGTTGGAAGGAACCGCAGCATTCGTGCATACCGGTCCGTTCGGTAATATCGCTCACGGGAATTGTTCGATTCTTTCCGACGCCATCGCATTGCGTTGTGCAGACTATGTCGTGACAGAGGCCGGATTTGGGAGTGACCTCGGAGCAGAGAAATTTTTCAACATCAAGTGCCGCCTCTCAGGATTTAAGCCGGCGGCGGCCGTCGTGGTCGCTACACTTCGCGCGCTCAAGCTTCACGGTGGCGGAGGAACAGTCAAGGTTGGAACCCCGCTTTCGGCAGGTCTTACAGGGCCTAATCAGGAGGCATTGGTAAAAGGGTTTGCGAATTTGGAGCAGCATATTGCGAACGTGAAAGCTCATGGGGTGCCCGTGGTGGTGGCGGTTAATGCGTTCATCGATGATCCGGTGGCTGAGCTGGAATGGGTTCGAGAGCGGTCCCGAGAGATTGGCGCAGTGGATGCCGCGGTCTCAACTCATTGGGTCGATGGCGGCAAAGGGGCCGAAGAGTTGGCGAAGGCTGTGGTCAAAGCCACAGAGCAATCGTCTACGTTCAGGCACTTATATGATGTCGCCTGGTCGATCAAGAAGAAAATCCAAACTATTGCCATGGAGATGTATGGAGCCTCAGCCGTGTCGTTCGACGCACAAGCCGAAAAAGACATTGAGCTGGCGCAGAAGCTTGGACTTGATCGATTGCCTATCTGTATGGCGAAGACACCGTTATCACTGTCACACGATCTGGCGTTAAAGGGGCGCCCGTCTGGGTTTACCTTGCCGATCAAAGAGGTGAGAATGCTTGCAGGGGCAGGGTTCCTAACGGCGGTCTGCTCAGGGATTCAACTCATGCCCGGGTTGCCTAAGAAGCCGGCAGGCGAACGCATTGGAATCGATCCAGGCACGGGAGAGATTGTTGGATTATCCTGAAGGCTAGCGCTGCTTAAGATAATGCAAGAATTCCGAGTCCGGGCTCATCACGAGGGTGGACTTATCTTTGAAGGTTTTCTTGTAGGCTTCCATGGAGCGGGTGAATGCGAAAAATTGAACATCCTGCCGGTAAGCTTCAGCGTAGACCCTAAAGGCCTTCGCATCCCCCGCGCCACGAAGTTCCTCCGATTCCTTGTATGCCTGAGCCAGAATTATCTCGCGATCCTTTTCCGCCTCTGAACGGATTTTCTGCGCTTCCTCAGCGCCTTCCGCACGGTATTGCTTCGCCTGTCGTTCTCGCTCAGCTTGCATCCGGGCGAACACGGCCTTCTCGTTCTGCTCAGGGAGGTCGGCGCGTTTGATTCTCACGTCCTGAATCGCGATCCCGTACGCGGACGCTTTTTCATGCGATCGCTGGGTCACGATTTTCATGAGATCGGCACGGTGATCCGCGACGATTTCAAGAAGGTCATGGCGCCCAAGTTCGACCCGGAGTTCAGAATAGATAATGTCGTTCAGCCGTTGCCGCGCCCCTCGTTGGGTTTGAAAATTCTGATAGACCTTAAGTGGGTCGGTAATCCGCCATTTTGCGTAGTTGTCCAGGAGGAGGGTTTTCTTGTCCTGTGTGATCACATCTTGTGCTTGTGAGTCGTAGTCCAGGAGGCGATTATCGAAATAGGTGACTTCTTGAATGAACGGCACTTTCACATAGAGCCCCGGCTCAGTGACATTGCGGACAGGCTTTCCCAGCTGGACTACGATCGCGCTCTGGGTGATGTCCACGGTGAAGAGGGGTGAGGCGCCCAGGAGAAACAACCCGCCGACCACTACCAGCAGTGCAATGATGAATCCCTGCTTGGTCATGGGTTCTGGCCCTCAACGGTGGTGGCGGCCCTGGGTTTGAGACGATCAAGCGGGAGGTACGGCAGCATACGATCGCCCATCTTGCCATCAATGATGATTTTCTCGATATTCGGGAGAATTTCTTCCATTGTTTCGATGTAGATCCGTTTGCTGATGATATCTTTGGCTTGATTGTATTCTTTCAAGGTCGCCAGAAAACGATTGGCCTCACCTTGGGCGCGATTCAGTCGCGATTGGGCGTTGCCTTTGGCTTGGTTCACCACCTGAGCGGCTTCTCCTTGGGCTTTGGGGAGAATATCGTTGCGATAACTCTGAGACTGGTTGATCAGTTTCTCTCGATCTTCCTTCGCATTTGTCACATCTTTGAACGCAGCCGCCACGGCCTCGGGAGGACTCACGTCCTGAAGTTGGATGGCTGCGATCTGGACGCCGCCCTGATACTGGTCGATGAGGGATTGCAGGAGTATCTGGGTATCCTGCTGGATCTGGGCTTTGCCGGTCGTCAATGCCTCGTCAATCTTGCCCTTGCCGACCACTTCCCGCATTGAGGCTTCGGCCGCTTTGCCGATTGTCTCATCGATTTCTGCGACGTTAAAGAGATAGTTCGTAGATTCCTTGATCTTGTATTGCACGATAAATTGGATGGCCAGGATATTCATGTCGCCGGTGAGCATCAGGGCTTCTTGCGCCAGCATCTGCTGGCGACCTTGCCGATCTGTGCGGAAGCCCACCTCGATACGATGGAGCTTTTGGACTTTCGGCTGCAGAACGGTTTCGACGAAGGGAATTTTCATGTGGGGACCTGGTCCCAGAGTTCGGACGGGGGCGCCGAATCGCTTGACGACGCCTTCCTCATCCGGGGCGACGATAAAGACACTATTCCAGGCAACAAAGACGAGCAGTCCTGCCAAGGCGATGTTTCTGAAACCGCTTGATGGCATCAGACTGTTGATCGAGGGTATCAGATTCTTGAATTGCGATTGGGCCTGCTTAAGGGCATCCTCAAGCGGGTCGCTCTTTCGACTCCACGGATCTTTGGGGTCCCAGACCATGCGAAATATCCAACCGAAATTAAATGCGAAGGAGTTTTGACAGGGCTCAACATAGCAGACTGCCTAGAAGCGACGCAATCACCAAATCTCCAGTTGCTCCATAAGTCTCCGCTGTGGGGGAAGCGGAGACAGAACACCTGAACTGTATCATGCGTATCCAGGTGAGACGCGCATAGGACATTCTCGATTGGTTCAAAGAGGGCGAGCGTTGTGTAGTTGCGTGTGTGAATAAGCCGATGTCTTTTAGCCCAGGCAGGGCACGGAAGCTGTCATGAGATCACTATATTGATTCATGGGTTCCTGGCCTTAGTTTCGGTATGATCACCTTGCCAACGCCACTCCATTCATAAGAGAGTGACAGATTCGTGCTGATCTCATCGCGTCTTCTGTGCCCGGCAATGGCGAACATCCCGTTAGAGAATTCTGATGAAGAAGAGGTATGCGATACAAGCGAGGAGAGCCGACGCCGGCAGTGTCACCACCCAGGCCAGGGCCATATCGCGAACCGTCGTCCAGCGCACGCTGTTCAGGCCTTTGAGAAGGCCGATTCCGATGATCGCTGAGCTGCTGACGTGGGTTGTAGAGACCGGTAGGCCGAGGGAACCGGAGAGAAGAACCAGTGACGAGGTTGTCAGATTTGCAGATAATCCTTCCGCATGGTCCATGCGAGTGATCTTTTCGGCCAAGACTTCAGTCACCCGCAATCCCCCGAAGTAACTGCCCAATCCCATCGCCACTGCGACCCCTCCGAAGGCGACGAGCTGGGATGAGGTGTCGGGCCATGCGGCGGTCGCGCTCCCGAGCAGGAGCATGGCGACGATTTTCGGCGCGTCGTTGATGCCACGGGCAAATGACGCGAGGCCGCTGGAGATCCAGTGAATCGTATCGAGTCCCACGACCAGCCCTTTTAAGCCGGAGCGGTCGCATTGAGAAGGCACTGCAACCACCGGCTGTCCGAAGGGTGCGGCCTGAAACAACGTCCTTGTTCCCCCGCGAGGATCGATTGCCACTAGCGCTCGTGAGGCCGGCATCACACACAAGCAAGCCCCTTCCCACTTCCTCGCGAGCGCGCGAACAGCTGGATAGATGAGCAGAGAGATAGTGAGAGCGAGGAATGGACTAACCAACAAAGGAAGAACAATCTTTTTTCCGATCGCGGGCCAGATCAATCCTTCTCCCGCGAAGGCAACCAATCCGGCGCCGACGATCGCTCCAGTGAGTGTGTGAGTTGTTGAAACAGGGAGGCCTGTACGCGAAGCGAAGAGGACCCACGCCATCGCCCCGGTCAAGACGGCTAAGGTGACGTCCGCTCCGATGATCGTGCCGGTCTGGACGAGGCCATGGCTGAAGGTCTTGATCATCGCACTGGCAACAAAGGCAGCCAACGCTGCGCCGACCATGGTCCAGGCAGTTCCCCAGGCGATAGCTGACCGATAATCGGTCACCCCGCTGCCAACGAGGGTCGCGATCGCTTTGGAGACGTCGTTGGCGCCGTTTGCGAAGGCAAGAGCAAATACGAGAGCAAAGGCCAGCAGGGAGATTTCCATCGTAGCTCTTAAGGCGCGACCGTTCCGCCGCAAGACGACCCGGCTCCGGCGGTACAACCGTAGCAATGGTTGCGCGTGGTGATCTGGCGCCGATCGAGCTGCGCCGGATCAAAGTCGCGGATATGAGCGGGCGCGCCATGGTCCACCGGCAGATCGAGCATCTGGTTGAAGTCGCAGTCGTACAGCGTGCCATCCCAGCTCACGGAGATCGTGTAGCGGCACATGACACCGGCCGCGGCAGCCGGATTGAAGGCGTTGGCCAATCGTTCCATATACTGTTCGTAGTTGCCGCTCTCCACCAGAAATTCAAGAAACCGGCTGATCGGCATATTGGTGATCGTATAGAGATGGTTGAACTCGATACCATGGCGAGCCCGGAGTTCTTTTCGAAACTGCGCCTCGATCGCCTCTTGCTTGGCAGGGAGAAACGCGCCTACCGGATTGCACACGAGATTCAACGACAACCCGCTGCCAGGCTTTCCGTAGCCGAGCTGGTTGAGGAGTCGGAGCGCCTGGATCGATTTCTCAAATACGCCATCGCCGCGCTGCGCATCGGTCTGGTTGGCTCGGTAATAGGGCAGAGATGCGACGATTTCCACACGATGCCTGGCGAGGAACTCTGCCAAGTCCGCTTGGGACGGAAGCAGCAAGACAGACAAGTTACAGCGATCCATCACATGGCGACCCAGTGCCCGGCTCTGTTCAACCAACCAACGAAAATTGGGGTTGAGTTCCGGCGCTCCGCCTGTGATATCGACGGTCTGAATATCAGACTGGGCGAGAGCGCGAACGCACTGCTCCGCCGTTTCGCGGGACATGTGTTCCGTCCGGTCAGGCCCCGCATCGACATGGCAGTGCCTGCAGGTCTGATTGCAGAGCTTGCCGACATTGATCTGAAACACTGTGATCCCGGTAGCGCGAAGCGGAAGCAGGCCGATGTGATCGAGTTGCGTGTCAAAGGGAAGGCAGCTTGTGACCTCCCCGAGTAGCTTCAATTGCTCCGTGGGGGAGGCGAGCGGGTGATGTTGTCCCAGCAGGGTTAATGCCATATCTGTGTGTATCAGGAAAGGAGAAAGATTTTCGGGAGCCGATCACCTTCAGCGCACACGACCGATCGTCATCAACGCCGTTTCCGGAAACCGCAACTCGCAACAGCCGAAATCCAGAGCCTGTCCTTGCCTGTTTGCCAGGGCTCGTTGGATCGTGGGAGAGACTTTGTAGCACACCTGTTTGCCGTCCCGATGTCCCTAGACCAGCCCCGCGTCTCGCAGAATTCTGAGATGATGGGAGGCATGGGGTTGAGCGCACTTCAATTCCTGCACAAGATCCGTCACGCATTTTTCGCCAACAAGCAAAGACTCAAGGATACGCAGCCGCGTTTCGTCGCCCAAGGCTTTGAGAACCGTGGCGCATTGGCGTGGAGTCAGCACCTTGCTGGTCGAAGAGGCTTTCATCAGCAACAGCTTCCCGCGTCGGAGGAACAGATGACGGCGTCACCGCCGACGCGCTGACTCGCCCGATTGATGATCGCAAAGTGAGGGGCGTAGCCGTAAGTGTGTAATACGGTCAATGTCTTGGAGCAAATCTCCAGCGGCTCGCCTCGTCGGTACACATGGTGATCGTCATCGGCGGCTTCAACGAAGGGGCCGGCGAGCATCGCGAAATGCCCTTGCCAGTGGCAGGGCGCGTCTGCCGGATAGACCGCGGTCCATCGGTCATCGGCTCGATCCAGCCAGAGCGGGTCGGAGGACAGGACAAAGTGAGACGCCAACGGAGCTTGGCTCAACAAACATACAACGTCCGGCGTGATCGGCTGTGGAATACCTCGAAGATAGGTCGTGCCCAGTTCATCGACCACTCGGCTGAACGGCCCGCGAAGTGTGGCGTAACGAACGGCCGACACCGGTGCGCCGACGGGAAGTTTATACCCCGTCAACGTGACGGAAAAGAAGTGGATGCTGTCGATCACCTGCCACGGCGAGGAGTTGATCAGATGAATGCCCAGAAAGCCGGCGCCCGCCATCCCCGCAATATAGTCGGTGAGCGTCAGTGCTCCGGAGAGGCAGTTGCCCCACTTTTCAGTGTCATGCGCCAAGTACTGCGGAACAGTCTGATCGGCCACGATGTCGGAGATCGTAAATCGTCCGCCCGGTTTGGCGACGCGGAACATTTCCCTGAAGACTTTTCGTTTATCCGGCGCCAGGTTGATCACACAATTGGAGATGATCAGATCGACGGAACCGTCGATCACCGGTATCGCGTCCGCCATTCCCTTGCGAAACTCGACGTTGGAAGTCGGGTAGCCAAGATTGGCTGCGACGATGGGGGCATTTTTTCGGGCGATAGCCAGCATCGTGTCAGTCATGTCGATCCCGATGACGTGACCTGTCGGGCCGACAAGCCGGGAGGCTGCGAAGCAATCGATCCCGCCGCCTGAACCGATATCCAGCACGGTTTCCCCTTGGGAGACGGTTTTTAACCCGGCCGGTGTCCCGCAGCCATACGAAATCTTGAGCACTTCTTCGGGGATAAAAGACTGGAGATCGGCCATGTCGTAACTGGTCGGGCAACACATCTGCTCACCCGTTGATGCAGCCCGAGCATAGCGATCACTGACCTTTTGGGTAATCTCATCTATTGGCATAGCCGTCTCATGGTCGGATGAAAGTATGCAGTCCTTTCCATGTATCAACTTTGTCGGCGATTCGTCAACTCCGTTTTCCCCTGGGTTCCCCGCCAGAGCCACCAATAGACGGCGGCATTGAAGACGACCACCACTGTACCCAACAGCCACTGAATTCCTCGAGTCAGATCGACAGGGTAGAGGACCGGCAGCAGATACTGTCCGATGAAGTCTGAACTATAAGAAGTCTCGCCACCCTGCGCGCGCAACCAAATTTCCAGCGGCGTAAGCGGGCAGATCCAGCCGGTGAATTCGACGACTGCGCCCCACAGGACAGCTGGCAGGTGCAGCCAGGCGATCCATCGCCATTTGAGTGTAAGTAGGCCGCCACACAGGACGAAGACGACGAACGCCAGGTGAACAACCAGAACCAGATCGGCCAAGAAGGGGTACATCGTTGCATTCTGCTAGAACAATGACGGGGGATTCGTCGGTTTCGGATAGATCAGCTTTCCCTCATCGAAATGGGCAAATGACGTGAGGACGTGAGGGGTAGCTTTTTCGGGAGACATGATATGTAGGCTGTTCCAGCCACGACACACCAGCGCATCGGCAATCAACGACCGGTGGCAGCGCCAAGGAACGGCTTCAGCACACATCATCGCGCTTGGACCTTGCCGGCCGTGGAGCATTAACTCTTCCAACGCGTTCCAGAATTCTGCTGTCTGCATATAGTCGGCGTATCCCCGAAAACTGGCGTTGCGCCATCCAATGTTGACCGAATCCTTCCAGGGCTTCCGAAGTCCTCCAAGCGCCGGCATGTGAAGGTAGACGCAACCTGCTTCTTTCAGGCTTTCGGCTAGCACGGTTGTGTTGAACTGTGGATTGTGTCGTGAGCGTGGAATCGTTCGGACGTCCACGAGCAACCGGATCTCATGCGTCCGCAAGAGATCGATGAACTCATCGATCGGTCTGGTCGAATGGCCGACGGTCCAGATTGTCGGTTGTCTAGCCTGCATGTTTCGTGACGGTTCGTTGCGAAATCGCGCAGTCGCGTTGCGAGACGGGCACGCGGAGCCGTGAGCTTCCGAGGCGTACTTGAATAGTACGTCGAGGGAGTGAGCGGCGAGCCTGCCCGCCAAGAGGCACGTCGTCACCGCGCTTGCGAGGTCGAGCGCCATTAACATGATCTTGGCGCGAAGAAAAACTTCCAAAGTGAATCTTCGCTTCTCTGTCCGCGATTGCAGCAGAAGTGTTCATGAATCATGCAGCCTAAGCATGGAGAAGTGTGGCACAGAGTGCGGGGAATCGCCAAGATAGGAAAGGTCAATCCGGCGGCATTTTTGCCGGGTCAATTTCGAGCAGCCGCAGCCGGCCGTTCGCGATGTGTTCGGTCTTATAGAGGCGATCGCCCAGCGGCATGGTTCCAATAAGAAGCGAGCCGGTGACGATAAAAGTAAAGTCTCCCTTCGATGGCGGTTTGAACGTACCACGGATGGTCGCACTATCGTTGCTGCGGGAAACTGTCGAGGAGATATCCAACTCGGGGTTGGCGCCATCAAAGAGCTCAACGGTGATCCTGGGATGGGGTCTGGCCCCGGCATCCTTCAAAATTTGAAGTAGTGGGAGGTCAAGGGCAATCTCCCGGTCGCGGAGCACCCACGGCCTCCGCGGCGTCGGTGGCTGATCTACGGCGGGAGAAGAAAGGACTGTTTGCCATAAACTTTTCGGTGTCGGGCGCTCCTCGGCCCACAGAGGAAAAGCGCACATACAACTGAGTAGTCCGACAAGAAGCAGGCGTCGGTAGGGAACGTTGTTGAGCCTGTGCCACGCAAAAGTCATCAGAGGGAGCTGGCCTGCCGAGCCCATATTGTCAGCTCTCCGGCATCTTCCAGAACGTCCACCGGGATTTCGTAATAGTTGCTGAGGGTTTGTTTGGCATTGGGTCTGAATGGTTTCATCTTACGTGCGCGATATCGTGGCGCCGTGGTCGCATTCGTCTTGAAATAAAGACGGCCCTTCTGGACGATGCCGAAAAATACCCTACCACAGTACAGCCCATATCCACCGAACATGGCACGGCAAGTCAAACCCTGCACATCGCTGAGTTGATCCAGCACGAAGTCCTTGAATCCGTCGTGCTTCGACGCCACGGCAGTCTCACAACGGTTTGCGCGCCGCGACCATTCGGACGGCGAGAGGGAAAGTGATGCTGTTGCCACGCTGGTACTGGGTTCCAGCTTGGATGATGAGGCGCTTCACTTCCTGTACGTGGGCCGCTGAGAGTGTGGCCATGAGATTCTGAACCGGCGCCGCGATTTCCATCAGGCTTGTGTAGTACTCATCGGCCGACGCATAGGACCATTCCGCGAGAAACTCCTGCTCCGCGACATCGATCAGTCCGGCTTGTTGCATCATCCCAGCCAGATCGCCGGGCGTGGCAAGGCGAAAGATGCCGGGAGCGGTCGGGTCCGGTTGTGGTAATTCGACGACCTTCCGTATCGCCTCTATCGAGAGGCCGATCGAGGGATTCTTCTCCGGCGCAGACCAGACGGCGGCTGCGATCCAACCTCCCGGCCTCAGCACGCGGGCGATCTCGGCGGCGGCCTTCGGAATATTCGGCAAAAACATCAGGCAGAAGCGGCTTGTGACGGCATCGAACGAGTTCGCGTCGAATGGAAGCGCCGTCACGTCACTCGTGCGGAACGTCACGTTCGCGAGGCCCAACGCCGTCGCCTTGCGTCGCGCGACGGCGAGCATCTGCTCGGCGAGATCCAGCCCGATCACGCTTCCGCTCGGTCCAACGGTTTGTGCGGCAAGCAGGGCTGGATAACCGGTGCCTGAGCCGAGATCGAGCACGCGCATGCCGGCTCGCAGCCTGGCATCGGCTACAAGCCGGTGATTGAAAAACGCCATCTGCTCGTCGAAGAATCGATCCCACTTCTCCCAACCCCCGGCAACGCGGTTCCAATCCTGCCGTTGGCCTTCAATGATCTGCTCCGGTGTCTGCCCCATTGTCTCTTTCCTTTCGGCAGGTTACTGGATCGTCTGCAAGGTGTCGCGCAGTTCCTTCAACTCGGTGCTCAAGAGATCGAGGTGCAGGTCGCGCTGCGGTTGATCGCCCTTGAATTTCCAGAGCCGCTTGAAGATCGCCGTCAATTCCTTCTTGTGCGTCACGGCCAAGTCGTAGGCCGGCGTCTTGGCCTGCGCGTCCGTCACACCGCAGAACGCATCACGAAGCGCATGAAACTGGTTGTGTAAATCATCGAATGCGGTGTCGACTCCTGTCCCTCCCTTGGCCTTGCTTGCACTGGCTTCCATCATATTCGTGAGGTTGATCATTGTCTCAACCCCGTTCGCGCCTTTGGCTTGCGTCACATAATCGGCCGCTCGTGGATAGAACAAATAGCTGCAGCCGCTGAGTCCGATCAGCAACATCGAGAGAGCAAACAGTCCAATTGTGCGTGTCATACGGTCCTCCGTTCTCACCGTGATAAATGTCTAGTCAAACATGTTGACGGGGTGAGGTCAACGTCGATAACGACGAGTCCTCACAACATCTTTCTCCGTGGCACGCAAGCGAGCCCACCGAGCATCTTACTCTTTTGGGTACACCTCATGCATTGTCGATCATCGGCGCGGCAGCGTTCTATCGAAGAAGTTGAGCATCAAGCGGGCGATCTCATCTCCCTTGTCTTCGAGCGCGAAGTGTCCCGTGTCGAGCAGATGAAGCTCAGCGCGAGGCAGATCTTGCAAGTAAGCGCGCGCGCCCTCGGCGGGGAAAATAATATCGTTCTTTCCCCAGACAATCAGAGTGGGCGGCTGATGCTTGTGGAAATACTCATGCCACCGGGCGTATTGACTGAGGTTTGCGCGGTAGTCGTAGAGAAGGGCTAACATGATGTCTTTGTTGCCAGGGCGGTTTACCAACGTTCGCTGCAAAACCCAGCTGTCCGGACTGATCCGTGCAGGCTCCTTCACGCCGTGGGTGTAGTTCCATTCAAGCGCGTGGTCGGACATGGCCGCCTCGCGGATTTTGTCGAAGTTGGCTTGTGACGGGTCTTGCCACAACGTTCGGGCCGGCTTCCAGAAGTTGTCGGGCAATCCTTCTTCGTAGGCGTTGGCATTTTGGATAATGAGGGAGGATACCCGCTCTGGGTGACGGCAGGCAAGCCTGAAGCCCACCGGACCGCCGAAGTCCTGCATGTAAAGCGAGTATTGGTTCAGGCCAAGCTGGTCGGTGAATTTCTCAATGATGTCCGCCAAGCGTTCAAACGAGTAGGGAAACGCCTGGATGGATGGCGCGTCGCTATAACCGAAACCGGGATAATCCGGCGCGACGACGCGGAACTTGCCGGCCAGGTGTTCCATCAGGTCGCGATACATGAATGACGAAGCCGGAAAACCGTGCAGCAGCACCACCACCGGGGCGTTGGCCGGTCCCGCCTCGCGATAGAACAGTTTGATGCCGTCGATCTCGACCGTTCGATAGCGGACGCGGGTGTCGATCGACGTGATGGTGGCGGGTTGCTGTGCAGCCGGTGTGTCAGCTCGTGTGGCGGTTTGCGGTGACAGTATTGAAAGCGATACTGTGACTGCGGCGACCAGGGACAAGCAAGTGCGGGCGGTCAAAATAGACATCTGGCGGGCTCCTCAAGCTGGGGTGACATCTGTAACGAGTACATGACCGAATCTAAGACCGGATCACCTCATACAGACCTGGATAATTCAGAGAATGGTCCGTCGCCGTTTCTAAGATCGTGTGAAGCTCCTGGTTCTTCAGCGCAGCCATAACATGTTCCGGTGAAGCCCAAGCGTCGCTTGACAGAATTCTCTCTCGCTTCGCTGTATGTCGCTCACTCACGCTGCCATCACTCCTCCGTCCACAGCTAGAA
This sequence comes from uncultured bacterium, assembly GCA_965233025.1. Taxonomy (GTDB): domain Bacteria; phylum Nitrospirota; class Nitrospiria; order Nitrospirales; family Nitrospiraceae; genus Palsa-1315. The sequence continues at coordinate 4,922 of CBDDRH010000061.1, read as the reverse complement.
TGCTCCCAGTGGTCCAGCGTGACTCATCGGCCGCAAAATAGATCGCTGCTTCCGCGACTTCCTCGGGCTCTCCCAAACGACCCATCGGGTGGATGCTTTCGAATAACGCTTTGGCCTTCGGGTCCTTCAGCATCTCCCGGACCGGTGAGGTCAGTACGCCCGCGGGACAGATGCAGTTACAACGGATACCCTGCTTTGCATACTCGACCGCTACTGATTTTGTCAGCATATTCACGCCCGCTTTCGCTGCCTGGTAGGCATGGGCCTGAAAGAAGGGGATGGCTTTCATCCCCGCGACCGTTGACACGTTCAGAATCGAGCCCCCGCCCTGCTTCAACATCAGCGGGATCGCGGCGCGAATGAATCGGAACGTTCCTTTCAAGAACAAGTCGAGCGTATCGTCCCAAATCTGGTCGCTGGTTTCATGCAGCGGCCCGGCGTGGAACAGGTTGCCGGCATTGTTCACAAGTACGTCGAGCCTGCCAAATGTCTTAAGGGTCGTGGCGACCGCTTCCTGGACGTCGACTTCGTTGGTCACGCTGCCTGGTAAGGCCAACGCCTTGCCGCCGTTGCGTTCAATGTCTTTAATGACCCGCGCGAGTTCCTCCTTCCGTCGACCCGTGATCGCGACCTTCGCGCCTTCCCGTGCAAAGGCCTTTGCAATCGCTTCCCCGATGCCGGTCCCTCCGCCCGTAACAATCGCCACTTTATTTGCGAGTCTCATGGCAGCACCCTCCTTGAAAGAATTGTGTTGAATGTGTTTTGCGGCTGATGTTCATGCCGCAGTGAACGGCGATGAGCTTTATATGTCGCCATCACCAGTCGTTTCAGCCGTTACCGGCACACCGGATCCGGCTCGGTCTTGTGGGTGGTTTGATGATGAGCCGCGATCACAGGATCGACGATCGCGCCGCAGTTGAGACAGCGCCAGGCGGAGACCTCATATCCCGCGGAGCCCGACTCAAGATCGTCATATCGCTCTTGAACCATTAACCCCTTACAACGTTGACATGTCATAGGGCGCCTCTTCCCCCGGACGAATGCTCTAACTTCAAGTGTGGAACGAGCGTTCCATAATAGGTCAAAAAAAGAGATCGATTCAGTCCAAGATCGAGAGCGTGGTCTCCGCTGTTTGTTTCACCACGTCGGCCGATGCTCCGGCTTTGATCATCACAATGGTTCCTTGCATCATCGTCGTGAGAAAGCGCGCCAGCGCGCGCGGGTCTTTATCATGCTTCAATTCACCCTGCCGTTCCGCGCGGGCCAAGACCGTGAAGAATGTGTCTTCGACCGTCATTAGAGCCTTGCGGAGCGTGCCTGCGATCTCATTCTCATGCGGCGACAGTTCCATGACCGTGTTGGAGATAAGACAACCTCGGCGTTGCGGATCGGCCAAGCTGCTTTCGATCATGCCACTGATGAACCGGCGCAAGGTCGGGAGTGCGGGGCCTGGTTGATCGAGGAGAGAAAACTTCGTATCCGCGAAGGTGGTGCAGTACCGGTCGATCACTTTCAGGAACAGTTGGCGTTTATCGCCGAAGGTGTCGTAGAGCGAGCCGCGATTCAGATCCATTGCATTCAGCAAATCTTCCATCGACGTGGCTTCATAGCCCTTGTGCCAGAAGACGTGCATAGCCTTCTCGATCGCGTCGTCTGGGTTGAATTCTTTCGGGCGGGGCATTCGGGCTCTCCTGCATTTCTGGCTCGGCACGCAAGATAACACATACTGGAACGATCGGTCAATAACAGGGGCCCTACGATTCGTCTCACGGGACGGCTCCATAGTGTTGAGCATGTACGGAAGTGAGAAATGTGGCCACCGAGTTTTATGGCCTGCTTTTAGCTTCCTTACAATAACGATGACGATATATAATGATGACTCAACTGCTGGGGACGACAAAGGCTCTCATGACAGTGCAGAGGATTCAATGAAGCAGATCGTGGAATATATACGATCGTACATCAAGGCACTGTTGCGGAAAGTGGACGTGCAGATTGCGGAGCCCCCTCGTGATGAAACTGTACGGCGGGGCGGAAGGTCTCTTCGGGATGAACGTCGGCGGGAAACACGAAGGCCGAGGATTAGTTCCTGCACCTATGGTTTGATGCGTTCGGTGGATCGCGATGGCGCGATCCGCGAAGATGGGCATGGCACGGCGGTGAACGACAGTCCAACCGGAATGCGGCTACTGCTCCGCGTCGCTCCGTCTAAAGGTCAGCTTTTGGAAATTCAAACCAACGATCGGACGCTCGATCGTGCGATCTATCTCGTAGAAGTCTGTTGGACGAAACCGCTTCAGGAAGATACGCAAGAACCGTTGTATCTCGTCGGCTGCCGTCAGAACGTCGGTGCCACGCACAGTGAGGTCAATGTAGCCCGCATTACTCATGCGCGCTTCTGCAACGTCGCCGAACCGTCATGAATACTGCAGGCTAGTCGCGCCGCGCATTTCCCGTAGTACCCTGCGCTCATCAGACATCTTCCCTGCTTGGTCAGTCTGTTCCCGATCTCTCTATGGCAAAACCGTAGAGAGATGAAACAAGTGCTCGTCTGTTTTGCTCATCGAGTTGGTCTTCTTCAACCAGACAAACGAGACAAACCAAAAAAACCAAATGACGGGCTTCTTACGCTGGCGGATCTTTTCAGCATCCTGCTAGAATCTCCCGGCATGCCTATTGAGACGTTTACCGCACAAGTTGAGTCAATCGAGAATCTCACGTACGACGTACGCCAACTTCAGCTACGCCTGCGCGAGCCGAAAACCATCACGTTCAAGCCCGGCCAGTTCATTTCTTTCGAAATGCCGCATCCGCAGACCGGCCGTATGGTGACGAGAGCCTATTCCATCGCCTCGCAGCCCAGTCGCGCTGACGTCATCACGCTGCTGTTCAACTTCGTACCGGGCGGTCCTGGCTCCGGTTTTTTGTTCCATCTCAAAGAAGGAGAGAAGACACAGTTCAAAGGGCCGGCGGGGCATTTCTATCTGCGAGATGACCCAGGGCGCGAGCTGCTGTTCATCGCCAGTGGTACCGGCATCGCGCCGATCCGGTCCATGTTGCTGGCGAATGCGGAACATTCCGATCCGAGACCGGCAACCCTATTCTGGGGATTGCGCAGCCAGCGGGATTTGTATTATCAGGAGGAGATCGCTGACCTGACCAGGCAGACGCCGACCCTCACGGCCATTACAACGCTGTCCCGTCCCGAGCCCGGCTGGTCCGGTGAATCCGGCCGCGTCTTGCGGCTGATCGAGGAGCGGATCAACTCCGTCAAGAATCTCGCCGTCTATCTCTGCGGGAACAGCGCGATGATCGCCGACGCCACATCGTTGCTCCAGAAAAAGGGCCTCTGTCCCATTTACCGCGAAAAATATTACGACGATACAAGCTCGCCCGAAGATTGAGATCGGGAGCGGCCAGGTGCCCTTCGTGCTCGCAGAACGCACACGGTGAAACGGTGCTCGTACCATGCGCGCAGTAAAGGGCAGCCTGGCCACTCCCTTTAGGAGCCGTTTAGAGCAGAAGAAGGGATGGAGCCTGATGATCTTCCGTGCTCGCGCAACGCGCGGCCTCGGAAGGCCCTCGTTGAACGCGCGCAGTAGAAGATCGATCAGCCCCCATCCCTGAGAAGCAACGAGCAAGCTTGGAAGGAACATTTCATTCATAAGGTGAACACATGCACCGGCTGAAAAATAAAGTGGCGATTGTGACGGGCAGCAGCAGCGGAATCGGCAAGGCGATTGCCATGCGGTTCGGAGCCGAAGGTGCGAGCGTCGTCGTCACGGCAAGACGGATGGCGCTCTGCGAGCAGACCGTCGCACAGATTTCGAAGGACGGCGGCACAGCCTGGGCCATTCAAACCGACGTGGCCGATGAACATCAGGTGGAACGACTGATCGAGGAAACGGTCGCGCGCTATGGACGGGTGGATATTCTCGTGAACAATGCGGGAGTTATTGCGAGCGGTCGGTTAGCCGAGACGACAACAAGCGCATTCGACGAGGTGATGAACGTGAACCTGCGAGGCACGTTCTTTTGTTGCCGGGCGGGGTTCAAGCAGATGAAGCAGCAAGGCGAGGGACTCATCATCAACATGTCGAGCGTCGCCGGCGTGCAGGCCTGGGCGGGTACGGGCACATACGGCGCGTCGAAACACGGCATCATGGCGTTGACGAAGTCGCTGGCCGACGAAGGCCGCCCGCATCATATTAAAGTGATCGCCATTTGTCCGGGAGGTGTGGCGGATAAACTGGTCGATGCTTCGCCGGAAGAAATCCTCCGCAGCGAGATGATCGACCCGTTTGATGTGGCTGAAACCGCGCTCTACCTCGCAACGCTCGGCAAGTATTCCGTGGTGCATCAGGTCGTGATCGATCGACTAGGGGCCGATTGGTAGGTGTTAGGGGTAGCCCGTTAGTCTCCTGTGCTTGCACATCGCGCAGTCTAGGAAGACCCTCGTTGAAAGCGCGTAGTAGGAGACCAATCGGGCCACCCCTATAGAGAAAAGTAAGAAAAGAGGTTCCACGGGAAACGGTGCTCGTCAGGGAGAAGAGCGTGTCATGGCACGTCGAGGGCAACAAGAGAACACTGGGCAGGATGCTCAAAAAGGCTGTCAGCAAGGCCGCAGCGAGTGAAGGCCCGAGGCGTACCCTTGCGGTACGTTGAGGGTCTGAACGATGCGAGAACGAAGCTGGCGGACTTTTTCAGCATCCTGCTAGCGGTACTTGGCGAAGCAGATCAGATCCAGGTGGTCGTAGTGGTCGGGGAGAATCGATTCCGCTTTGTAGCCAAGGCTCATGAACAGGTGGATATTCCGGGCTGTGCGGAGCATGGTGCAGGCGAAGAACTTATGGGCCTCGGTCGCAACCGATTCGATTTCCCGGATCAGTGCTTTCCCCACTCCCTGGCCCTGGTGCGCAGGA